>JAHJTB010000193.1 GCA_018830135.1 Pseudomonadota bacterium
CCTGTCCGTCGGCAGCGGTCCGGACGAAACAGCCGCCGCCTCCGCCACCGCCGCCTCCGCCGCCTCCGCCGCCTCCGCCACCGGCTTCACCCCCGCCGGTGCCGCCGCTGAAACTGCCCGGCGGCGCGGGCGGTTGTTCCAGGTCCGCCGGGGCCGCGATACGGCTCCCGACCACGAAGGGCGTCCGGTCAGAAACCGCCGCCGCGGTCGAGGGGAAGAAGAGGTATCCGCCGCCCGCGGTCAGCTTCTTGATCCAGCCCCCGGCGCCCAGACCCAGCGCGCTGCCGGCCGTGTACGCGCCGTTGCCGTAGACCCAGAAGACCTGCTGGGAAATGGTGTTGGTGGGGTCGTTGACGTACTTGGCAATGCCCGTGTTGTCCACGACGATCAGGTTCGACAAGGCAAAGGAACCGGTAAAGGGATTGCCGGCCTGGTTCCAGCCCGCATAGATGGGCACGTAAACGCCGACCAGACCGAACGGCCCCAGGGAGGCCGGGGCCGGCTGGCCCTGGAACGCGAAGTTGAAGCCGTTCCGGAAAAGAACCCACCCGGCGAACCCGGCCTGTAACGACGTGGTGAACGGGTATTCCTTGTAGGCCTGGATCAAGGCGTCCCAGTACCCGATTCGCATCAGGTTCGGATCGTACTGGCCGATCTGGTTGCCGATAAACACTTGCGGGTCCGGATTGTTCGGCTGGCCCGGTATGGAGAGAATCCGGAACCCGGCCGCCGTGCTGGCCGCCGGGATGGTTATGGTCAGGCTGGTCGCCGGCGCGATGCCCAGGCCGGCCGGGTCGACGATGTATCCGTTGGCCGTGCCGTCCGCGTCGCCCACGCCGCCATCCG
The DNA here is from genome assembly GCA_018830135.1 of Pseudomonadota bacterium. Lineage (GTDB taxonomy): Bacteria > Desulfobacterota > Desulfarculia > Adiutricales > JAGVGV01 > JAHJTB01. The sequence continues at coordinate 847 of JAHJTB010000193.1, forward strand.
TCACGGCGATGGTCAGCATGGTCCGGTCGGCGGAGAAGACCACGTGATCCGTGTAATCGAACCAGCCCGTCCCGGCCTTGTACTTGTACCAGCGGTATCCGTCGGGGGCCGGGGCGTCCAGGTAGACGACCAGATTGATCGTGTCCCCGGCATTGTTGACCCTGGCCTCGAAATCGATCAGGCCGTAAGGCAGGTCCGTAGGCCGGTTGATGGTGTCCGGCACCGTGGCCGGATCGACGGTTTCGAGTTTGGTCAGACCGCCGCCGCCGGTCGTTTGAACGCCGATGGTCCTGCCCGTGGGCGTCGGCTTGGTTACGACCCCTGGCGGAAAACCGGTGATGCCGTTGTCGTTGACCGTGATCGTGACCGTATCCGTGGACTGGAGGCCGTGGGCGTCGGTGATTTTGACCTGGAAGATCAGGGTCGCGGTCGCCGTGACGGCCGGGGCTACGAAGGTCGGACCGGAGATGGTCGTGCTGGACAGGGTCACCGTCGTCCCGGTCGTCTGGGTCCACAGGAAGGAGGCGATCCCGTCGTCCGGATCGGTCGAAGCGGAGGCGTCCAGGGCCGCCGTATCGCCTTCGGTCACCGTCTGGTCCGGTCCGGCGTTGGCCACGGGCGGCTGGTTGACGAAGGACACGTTGATGATGACCGTGTCCGTGCCCTGCAGCCCCTGGTTGTCCGTTACCCTGAGTTCGAAAGTCAGAGCCGCTCCGCCCGGACCAATGTCCGGGGCGATGAAGGTCGGCTGGACCGCCGATGTGCTGCTCAGGGTCACCGCCGGACCGCCGGTCTGGGTCCAGAGATAGGCGGCGATGGTCCCGTCCGGATCGCTCGAGGCCGAACCGTTCAGGGTGACCGCAACGCCCTCGTTGACCGTCTGGTCCGGGCCGGCGTTGGCCACCGGCGGCTGGTTGACGTTGGTCACGTTGACGATGCAGGTGTCGAGGCCGGGCAGAGAGGCGATGTCCGTGACCATCAACTGGAAGTTCAAAGCCGTGCCGGCCAGACCCACGGCTGGGGCCGTGAAAGTGGCCGTGGCCGACGAGGCGTTGGACAGAGTCACCGTGGCGCCGGCGGTCTGGAGCCAGAGGTAACTGGTCAGAAACCCTTCCGGGTCGTACGAGTTCGTCCCGTTCAGGCTGACCGAAACGCCCTCATTGACCGTCTGATCCGGGCCGGCGTTGGCCACCGGGGCCTGGTTGACCGAAGCGTCGGTCTCGCCGGCGTCCACCCGGCCGTTATGGTTGGGGTCCTCGACGCCGTCGGCAAGGCCGTCCCCGTCCGAATCGATGGAGCGTGGATTGGTCGTCGTGGCCGGGTCCAGGTCCGGCTGAAAAATGGCCAGATTCGTGTCCGCGGTCACGTCGGCCAGGGTCTTCCCTTGTTCGGTTCCGTCCTGGATCCCGTCGCCGTCCGTATCCACGTTGCAGGGATCGGTCTCACCGGCGTCCAGCAGACCGTTCCGGTTGGCGTCCTCGGTACCGTCCTTGATCCCGTCGTCGTCCGTGTCCGCGTCCAGGGGATTCGTGCACAGAGAAAGCTCGACGTTATCCGGAATATAGTCCCCGTCCGTGTCGCTGCTGCACGGGTCGGTCTCATTGTTGTCCTTCACGCCGTTCTTATTGGCGTCCTCGACCCCGTCGTTCAGGGTGTCTCCGTCCGTGTCCGCGAGCGTTGAATCGGTGCAGCCCGAATTCTCCATGGCGTCCGGCAGACCGTCGCCGTCGTAGTCCCTGCCCATGGCGATCTGATAACCGGTCGAGGCCTGGCCCCCGGTGACAAATATCTCACCGGCTTTATTGCAGTCCCAGGCCCCGCCGGCGCTGGTCCACCACTCGTTGGTATAGGCAAAGCCCGAACCGCCCACGTCCGTCCGTACATAGTACGGTCCGGGAATGAACCCGGTCAGCGTGAATATCCCGTTTTCGCTCGTCCAGGCGAACCGGTACGGGGTCGTGGCGCAGAGCGTGTTCACGCCGAACACCTTCACGTTGGCCAGCGGGTGTCCCCCGGCGTCGGTCAGGCGGCCGGCAATGGCCCCGCCCGAACTTTCGGAGATGTCGACGTTGGGCGTGGTGGCGGGCGGCGTGACCGATACGGGGGTCGCGCTGGCGCAGGTCGGGGTCCCGCCCGCTCCGTTGTACCACATGTCGGCATATTCCAGGTTGTCCACACCGGGATTGGTCCGCACGTAATACGAGCCGATGCTCATGCCGGTGATGGTATAGTACCCGTCGGCATCGGTCGTGGCCGAGCGCAGGGCCGTCTCCGCGCAGGATGAGCCGAAGACCTGGACTTCCATGTTCGGCACGCCGCTCGAGCCGTCCATGATCCGGCCAGTGATCGTCCCGGACGGGTCCAGCCTGAAATCGGCGGAACTGCCCGAACCGGAAGTGACCGAAACCGCCGCGGCCGAGTTGCAGTCCACCGTGCCATCCGGGGTGGGGTAGGTGTGCCACTCGGTCTGGTAGGGCTGGGTGGTTTGGGACGTGTCGGCCTTGACGTAATAATTGCCGGCGATCAGACCCGACAAGGAGTAGTCGCCAGTGGCTCCGGTCTTGGCCTGGCGAATGGGCATCGACCCGCACCGGGTCCCGTAAACATAAACGTCCACGCCCTGCAGGGGCGCGTATGACGAATTCAGAACGTAGCCCTGGATAAATCCGCCGTCGTCCAGGCTGACGTCTTTCGAGGTCGCGGTCCCGCCGGAGGCCACGGTGATGGCGCCGGCCAGGTTGCAGTCGGCCGTGCCGCTCCCGCTGGTCCACCACTTGTCCAGCTTGTTGCCGGAACCGGGCCCCCGGGCCAGGGCGTAATAGGTGCCGGCGGGCAGGCCCGAAACGGAGTAATTGCCGTTGGCGTCCGTTTTGCCCGAGGACGAATCGGTCGGGCTGTTGATCGGACTGGTCGAACACCGGGTGCTGTACAGGCTGACCTCGGCGTCCTGAATGCCGGTGCTGCCCGAATCGGTCACCCGGCCGGTGACCCGGGCGCCGGTGGCTAGGGCCATGTTGATATTGGGCGTCGTCACTCCGACCGTGACGCTGACCTGGCCGGCATCGGCGCAGTCCAGGACGCCGCCCCCGCTGGTCCACCACTTGGGCACGTAGTTGGCCCCCGGGGTGCGGCCGCCGACGTAATAGGTTCCCGCGGGCAGCCCGCTGACCGAGTAGTCGCCGTTGGAGTTCGTGGTCGCGGATGGAAAGCCGGCCGGCTTGAAATAGGCGTTCTGGTCGCAACGCATGTCCACGACCCTGACTTCGGCGTTGGGGATGCCCACACTGCTCGCGTTGGTCACCCGGCCGCTGATCGTGCCGCCGAAACCCAACCCGAAATCGATGTTGAACGTGGTCGTTGCATCCACGACGGGCACGCCGCCCGCCTCGATGCACTTGTCGGTCCCGCCCCCGCTGTTCCAGTGCTCCCCGACGACGTTGGCCGGCGCACCTGACGGAGAATAGCGGGCGTTGCTCGTCGAAACGGTCACGTACACCTTGCCCGCCGGAAGCCCGGAAATGGAGTAGAACCCGCTGGCGTCCGTCCAGCCCGACGGTGAATACCACGAACCCGTGATCGGCGTATCCGCGCATCGCGCATCTCTAATGAAAACCGCCACGTCGGCCAGCGCACCGCTGCCCGCGTCCCGGATCGTCCCGGAAATGCCGCCCGTGGCCAAGGCCGTCGTCGCTGAAAAAAACAGACAACAAAAAGCCAGCAGACCGAATAACAGCGCCCGTCGGCCCGTTATGGACCCGGGCGATTCAAAACGATGGTTCATGTTGGTCGCCGCCCCCTCAGATCGGTGCCCCTGATACAAACAGCATCATGAAACCCCGCGACGGATCGGGGGTCCCCCTTGCGAATTATCAAATCCATAATATCATAAATGATTTTCAATAGAAAAGTGGATTTTTCGGCAATATGTCCGCCCTGGCCGAGGAAGCGTAACCTTCAGTGAATCGTGGCATATCATATTTTAGCCGCCCGCGCGGCCTTTGGGCGAAGGACGACTCCGGCGTCGAGTCCCTCCGCATATATGGAAAAGGCGGCAGCCGGATTCCTGGGGCCGAAGGCCGCGACAGGGCGGTCCTACGATGCCGCCAACCCCTGAGGCGTTACGACGGGGCGGGTTCGGCTTGCCCGAAAGGCGGGATCGAGGTTATACTGGCCGGGTAGCCCGAATTGCCAACCATGGGAATTGACCGCACAAACCGCACTTCGGACGACCCGGCCCGGGCGGGAAACCGGAAATGGGACGAAAATCCATGATCGACCGGCTGAAAAACACCTTCAAGTTCCGCCTGGAACGCCTGATCCTCAGGGGCGCCTACTATCGCCTCCTGATCATGGCCGCCCTGATCGGCCTGGTCTCGATCTCGGCCGGCCTCCTGGTCCTCGGCACGGCCCCGGAATTCAAAACCGCCGGAGAAGCCGTCTGGTGGGCCTTCCTGAGGCTGACCGACCCCGGATACCTCGGCGACGACAAGGGACCCCTCCTGCGGACCGTGTCCACGGTCCTGACCGTCCTGGGCTACGTCCTGTTCATGGGTTCCCTGATCGCCATCATGACCCAATGGCTCAACCAGACCATCGCCAACCTGGAAAAAGGCTACACCCCGGTGGCCATGCGCGGCCACGTCCTCATCCTGGCCTGGACCAACCGGACGCCGATCATCGTCAAGGAACTGGTTCTGTCCGAGGAACGGGTCCGGCGCTTTCTCCAGCGCCACGGCGCCCGCCATCTGCGAATCGCCATCCTCTGCGAACAGGTCGAGCCGGAAATGCGTCTCAAGCTCCAGGAGCAACTGGGCGATGACTGGAACGAACACCAGATCGTCTTTCGCTCCGGCAGCCCGCTCAAGATCGATCACCTTCTCCGGGTCGACTTCAAGAACGCTTCGGTCATCATTTTGCCGGGGTCGGAATTCTCCGGAGGCGGGGCCGATTTCGAGGACATGCGCACGATCAAGACCCTGCTTTCCATTTCCAACCACGGCCGCATGGAAAAATCGGGCCGGCTTCCGCCCCTGGTGGCCGAGATATTCGACGCCCGAAAGATACCCGTGGCCGAATCCGCCTATGCCGGACCGGTCCAGACCCTGGCCACGGATTCGACCGTCAGTCTGCTCATCGTCCAGAACGTCCGCCACCGCTGGCTGTCCTGGGTCTACTCCGAACTGCTGACCCACGCCCAGGGCAACGAGTTTTTTATCCGGGCCTGTCCGGAACTGGTTGGCCGGGACTTCCATGAACTGCGCGAGGCCTTCCCCCGGGCCGTCCCCATCGGGGTGGTGCGTCCGGAGGCCGGTTCCCACCGCCCCATCCTCAACCCGCCGACCGGCTTCGTCCTCGGTCCGGACGACCGGATGGTCTGCGTGGCCCGCCGCTACGAAGACACGGCCCCGGCGACCCGGTTCGAGCCCCGCCGGATCGAGCGGGCCGCTCCCGCCGAAAACGGCCCGGCCCGAAACGAACGCCGCATCCTGCTGATGGGCTGGAACGACAACGTGCCGGCGCTGATCCGGGAGTTCGACCGCTACGAAGGCGAACGGTTCGAAATCGACGTCCTTTCAATCATCCCCACCGAAGATCGGGAACGCCGCATGGCCCGCTACGCCCTGGACCCCGAACGGGTCCGCGTCCGGCATGTGGAAGGCGACTACTCGGCCCCTTCGGACCTGGCCTCGGTCCAACCCGGGGCCTACGACAATATCGTCATCATCGGCTCGACCTGGCTGAGTTCCCAGGAGGAGGCGGACGCCCGGACGATCCTGGGCTGCCAGTTGCTGCGCCTGATCTTCCGAGGGGCCGACCGGCGGCCCGACGTCCTCGTCGAACTCCTGGACCCGGAAAACCAGGCCCTGCTTCACGAGCAAGGCGAGGAGGTCCTGATCAGCCCCCTCATCCTCAGCCATATCCTGGCCCACGTGGCCCTGCGCCCCGAACTCAACGCGATCTTTGCCGAACTGTTCAGCTCGGGAGGCTCGGAAATATTTTTCCGTCCCGTGGATGATTACGGCCTGGCCGGCCGACGTGTTGGATTCCGGGAAATCGAAGCAGTCGTGTTCCGGCGGGGTGAAACCGCTCTCGGTCTCATGATCGGAGGCCGGGGCCTGGTCCTGAACCCCGACCGGGACCTTTGGTGGGACCTGGCCGCCGCCGACCAGGTCGTGGTCATCACGACCTATGTCTGGGCGGGAAAAGGGGGCAGGAGCCTTTTCCCGCCGTTAAGTGAACGGTAATGGGATTAAACCCGGGACCGTTCGAGCGGCCCCGGCCGAAGAAGCCTACTTTTTCAGGCCCAGGGCGGCCATGGAGGTGAACAGTTCGATCACGTTGGCCGGTGAATCGTCGCCCCGGAACTCGGCGTAGAGGCGGTTGAGGTTGACCGCGATCCGTTCGGACTCGCCCCATCGGGCATACGGACCCAGGTCGATATCGGCCAGGGCCTCGTTCTCGGGCATGCCGGCCTCGAACCGCTTGCGGGCCTCGGCTTCGATAAACTCCCAGTAGCCCTTGATCGACCGGATGCCCTCCTTGTCCGTGATCGGCCCGTGACCGGGCACCACGGCCTTCACGTCCAGGTCCAGCATCAGGTCGCAGGCCCTGAGCCAGTTGGCCACCGGGCCGGCCCACATGATGGGCGTCCCCCCGATGAACAGGATGTCCCCGGCAAAGACCACCTGGTCCTCCGGCAGATAAACGATCATGTCCCCCTTGGTATGGGCGGGCCCCACCTCGATCAATCGCACCGCCTTGCGGCCCACCGTCAGGTCCAATGTCCCCTCGAAGGTCCGCGTCGCGGGCAGGGGGTTGAGGCCTTCGAAATTGAAGTCCTTGAAACACTGGAGGAAAAAGGCGCCCAGATCGCCCATGCCCGGCGCGGCCTTCATCAGTTCGGCCATGACCTGGGGCGGCGTCTCCTGCATCTCCCCGGCGCAGGCCGCGGTGCAGACCACTTCGGCCCCCCGGACCAGTTCGCTGCCGTAAAAATGGTCCCCGTTGGCGTGGGTCACGACCAGGGTGTCAATTGTTCCGGCCGCCACCGGCGAGGTCCGCTTCATCAGGTCCAGCATCTCCCGCGTCGAATCGATGTCGAACAGGGTGTCCACCAGCATGGATCGGTCGCCCTCGGTGACCAGCCCGGCATTGTTGTACCCCCATTGACCATGGGGCCACAGATAGGCGTAAACCCCGTTGCTCAGTTCATGCAGTCCCTTGCTGTACTCCCATTTGCCCATCTCGCCGACACCTCCTTGAAAAAAATGATCGTGGCCCGTGAAAACTGGGAAACGGGAAAACAAGTGACTGTCCCTAGTTTTCACGCTCGTTTCCAGGCTGGAGATCGGGAACTCGCAAATAATTCATGATACCAGACTTGTCCTCCGCAAATCCAGAGGAAGTAAGTCCCTGACTGTCAACCGCGTTCGGCCCCGATCATGACCACGGCGATGACGCAGGGCTCCCGCCCCCGGTTCCGCCAGGCGTGACGAGTCCCGTTCTGAACGTACGTGTCCCCGGGTTCGAGCAGGACCTCCCGGCCGTCGTCCAGCTCGAGATATATCCGGCCCGAAATCACGACCCCGTAATCGATGGTCGGAGTCGTGTGCATGCCCGGATTCTCCACCTCCATGGACTCGGCCAGGCCCGGCATCTTGGCCTGAAGCTCGTCCATGACCGCGCTCATGTCCGCCCCACCGCCCCGGGCCGCTGTTACCCAGGCCTCCGGCAGGGTGGTGAAGAAGCGGAATCGGGTCCCGCCCGGCAACGGAACAAAGGAGGTCATGCCCACAGTGGGGTCCCGGGCCTCGGCCGGGACCCGGGGCGCCCGGTCCGTACCCCAGACCTCGTCCAGGATGTCCACTTCGGGCAGGCCGTCCAGCCGGACCACCCGGGGCGTCCGTCCGTCCGAAATGAATACCGATCGCCCCCGGGCGTCGTGCCCGGTCACCACTCTTCGCATGGATCGATCCCCTTCATGGATGCCCCCGGACCGAAGCCCGGGGGCGCAAGGGCCGGATCAATATCGGCCGTACTCCCGGGCCGCCTCGACCATGGCCGCCACGTTTTCCGGCCGGGCCTCGTCCGGAATCCCGATCTCGCCGTCGATGATCAGGCCGCCGTTGTCTCCGAAAATGTCGATCAGTTCCTTGACGTCGTCCTTGACCTGTTGGGGCGTGCCCATGATCAGCTTGGACGACGGCACGTTGCCCCAGAAACACATCTTGCCGTCGATCAGCGCCTTGGTCTTCCGGCGGTCCACCCCGTGAAAGTGGGCCACGATGTTCGACTTGGGCAGCTCGTCGAAATACTTCAGCCTCGAGGTGCAGTCCGCCTCGAACCAGATCAGGGGCAGCAGCCCGTCCTCGATGATCGCCAGAAGCAGGGCCTTGAGGCTGGGCCAGTAGAACCGGGCGAACTGCTCGTCGGACAGCACCCCGTCCACTCCGCGCAAAATCGGGACCAGGACCCGGTTGGTGTTGAACATCTGGACGTATCCCCGGGCCGTGGCGATCGTCGCCGGCGTCAGACGCTCGATCAGGGCCAGCAGCTTGTCCGGCTGGCGGTACATGTCCAGCACCGTGCCCCGCATCCCCCGCAGGTCGTGGGAAACCACGTCAAAAGCCGGAAAAACCCCGGCCGACCAGGACATGGGATACCCCAGGCCGGCCATCTCCGTGAAATATCCGATCAGGGCGCCGAGATACTTCTGGGCCTCCCGGCCCAGGTCCAGCATCCGCTGCAAAAACTCCATGGCCTCCGGCGAGGAAACGATGGAGCCGATGTTCAGCCCCAAAAACCAGCCCGTGGTAAAAGGATGCACGGGCGGAATCTGGACCTGGCTCATCAGACCCATGGTCCTGGAAAAACGCGGCCAGAGTTTCTTCCAGGTGAAGGTATCCGGGTCGGCCAGGTACTCGTCGTACTCGTCCGCCTGTAGATACTCCTTCTCGATGTACTGGTTCGGCGCGTTGACGCCCAGCTCGCCGCCGGGCCACTTGAAGTCGGTCACGCCCAGAATCTCGAAAAAGGGAATCGGCGCCAGGTTGAAAACCTGGGGGGCGAAGTCCAGGTCCAGGTCCAGGGTGATGCGCTTCATGCACTCGTGCCGCTTGACATAGTCGGCCTGGGCCTCGGCATTGGTGATGCCCAGGGCCCGGTTGGCGTAGTACAGGCAGTTGAGGGGCATGACCGGAACCCGGTCGGGCTTGGTCAGGCCGGCCGCGTCCATGAGCCTTTTTTCGCGGGCCATGTACTCCGGGGGAAGTTGGAATTCCGCTTCGCTCATGTCACACCTCCCGGGTCCAGCGCCGGGCCAGCTCCACGGCGGCCATGGCGTCGGCGCCATACGCGTCCGCGCCGGTGTATCCGACCAGCAGCTCGTCCAACGTGCCCCCGCCGATGGCGATCTTGACCCGGTCCCGCAGGCCGGCCTCGCGGATCGCCTCCACCGTGGACTTCATGGTCTCGAAGGCGGTGGTCAACAGGGCGCTCAGCCCCACGACCTGGGGTTTCAGCTCCCGAATCTTTTCCACAAAGACCTCCGGCGGCACGTCCACGCCCAGATCATAGACCTCGAACCCGTTGACGTCCAGCATGAAGACCACCAGGTCCTTGCCGATGTCGTGAATGTCCCCGGCAACCGTGCCGATGAGGACCCGCCCCCGCCGGCTGACTTCCGCCTCCTGCCCGATCCGGGGCTTGACCCGGGCGGCGACCGCCTTCATGATCTCGCCGCCCATGATCAGTTCCGGGAGAAAGGCCTGGCGGCTTTCATAGCGCCGGCCGATGGCTTCGAGGGCCTGGCGGGAAGCGGTCAGGACCGCCTGGGGGTCGGCCCCCCCGGCCAGCCAGGCCTCGGCGATGCGGATGGCCTCATCCTCCCGCATACCGACGATTGCGTCGATCAGTTCCTGGTTCATGTCCACCTCCTGGGGGTTGGGGGCCTGGGGCCCGTTGTTTTTCCATGTGTTTTCATCCGGTCCGACTAGCTTATATAGTTATATATATAAGTAGTCAAGAAGAATATTGACTTTTCAAATCACCCCACATACACTCCCGAGACAGCCGGGTCGGTTGGGTCGGCCGGGCCCGCTCCAGCCGAATCGAAAAACGATTTCCGCTCGTTCCCAAGCTCCGGCTTGGGAACGCCATATGGCCTTGCAGATCCGTTCAGCCACGCGTAACCCGAGGCGAATGCTTACGGATTAAGCAGATAAAACCACCCAACCGCGGACAGACCTTCGGATCGCTTCATGAAAACCGCCCGCCCCAAACCCGAACCCCCCGACCGCATCGACCGGGACGCTTACCAGCCGGCCTATGCCCAACTGGCCGACATCCTCAGGGGCCAGGTCGCCCGGGGCCGATTTTTGCCCGGGGACCGACTGCCCTCCGAGGCCGAACTCTGCCGCACCTATCAGGTCAGTCCCATGACCGTCCGCCGGGCCGTCAACATCCTGGCCGACCAGGACGTGGTCCGCACCGTCCAGGGACTGGGCACCTTTGTCAAGCCCCTGCAACTGGGGGCCGCCGCCTTTCAGCTCAGGGAACTCCAGGACCTGTTCAGCGATCCGGACCAGGTCCGGGTCAAGCTGCTCGACGTCCGCATGGTCCCGGCCGGCCAGGGCGCGGCCGCGGAACTGGGCTTGTCCCCCGGAGACAAGGCCATCTTCATCCGCCGCCTGCTGCTGGTCCGGGAGGAACCGGCCTTTTATCACCGCGAGTATCTGGTTTACGACCCCGGCCGGCCGGTGGTCGAGGCGGAAATGGAGGTCACCTCCCTGCGGGGACTGTTCAGCGGCGCCGGGGACGGGCTGATCAAGGGCGGCCGCCTGACGGTCGAGGCCGTGCTGCTGGACGAGGAGGCTCTCGGGCTTCTGGCCGGCGGACCGGGCCCGGCCGCCGGACTGCGTCTGGAGCACGTATTTTACGATTTCGACGACCGGCCGGTCAGTTGGGGCTGGTTTCTCTGCCGGAGCGACCGGCTGCGGTTATCGACCCGGGTCGGGTACGAGCGGGCCGGTTCGGGCCGCCCGGGGCTGAAGAGGGGATCATGAATATCGAGGCGGGACGCGACGAGTTGATGGCTCGGCTCTCGGAGTTGAACGAGGACCGGGTTCTGGCCCTCGTTCGACAGCGGCTGGAGCGGGGCGACGAGCCCCGGACCGTGATCGAGGACTGCCAGGCCGGCATGGGCCGGGTCGGCCTGCTCTACGAACAGGGCACCTACTTTCTGTCCGGTCTGATCATGGCCGGCGAGATTTTTCGACAGGTCATGGACCTGCTCCAGCCCTACGTCCAGGCCCGCCTGACCGGACGGGCCTCGGGCCGGGTCCTTCTGGGCACGGTCCAGGGCGACATCCACGACATCGGCAAGAATCTGACCCTCATGCTCCTGGGCGGCCACGGCTTCACCGTCCTGGACCTGGGCGTGGACGTGCCGCCTGAAACCTTTTTATCCGAAGCCGAACGAACCCGGCCCGATGTGATCGGCCTGTCCGGGCTGGTCACCACGGCCTACGAGTCCATGCGGCGGACGGTCGAGCTTCTGCGCGGCTCGAACGACCCCCGGGTCCGAAACGCGCCCGTGGTCATCGGTGGCTCCCTCCTCGACGATCAGGTCGCCGAGTACGTCGGCGCCGACCACTGGGTCTCCTCGGCCATGAAGGGCGTCCGGTTGTGCCAAGGCCTGATCGGCGGCGACCCGGCCGCCCCCGCCGCCCGCTCCTCCGACGGGAACGGACCGAATCTGCTATAATGATTCCGCCCTTCCCCCCGGGCCCCGGCGGCCCGCCGGGGACCGGGCCTTGACCAGACGACCTCGATCTCCGGGACTCTTACCATGTCCGAAGTCACCCTCACCCTGGCCCTGCTCCTCGGGGCCGGCTTCCTGGCCGCCATGGCCGGCCGGGTTCTCCGCCTGCCCTCGGTCACCGGGTACATCTGCGCCGGTCTGCTCCTGGGCCCCAGCGGACTCAACCTGGTTTCCAAAGCGGCCCTGGGGACCCAACTGGGGCACTTCACCCAGATCGCTCTGATGATGATCGCCTTCGGCATCGGCGAACACCTCGAATTCAAGCGGCTCCGTCCCCTGGCCCGAAGCGTGGGGCTCATCGGCCTGGCTGAAACCTCCGGGGCCTTTTTCCTGGTCGCGGCCGGGGCCCTGATCGTGGCCCCCCTGGCCGGGATCGGCGAGGGCGCCTGGCGCTTCATCGACTACCTGGCCCTGGCCCTGCTCCTGGGCGCCGTGGCCGTGGCCACCGCGCCGGCGGCCACCCTGCACGTCATGCGGGAACTCAAGGCCGCCGGTCCGTTGACCGCCACCCTCATGGCCGTCGTGGCCGTGGACAACGGACTGGCCATCATGTATTTCGGCGTCGTGTCCTCCCTGGTGCGTTCCCTGATCGGAGGCGGCGAATCCGCCCTCTGGGCCATGCTGGCCGGTCTGCGGGGCATCGCCGCCTCCCTGGCCCTGGGGGCCGCCACCGGCCTGGCCGTGGACTTCACCGTCCACCGCCTCAAAGGCCGGGGGGACATGCTGACCGCCGGCCTGGCCTTTCTCCTGCTCTGCGGGGAACTGGCCCGCCTGGGCGGACTGTCTCCCCTCCTGACCGGCATGGCCGCCGGGCTGACCGTGGTCAACCGGGACCGCCGGGACGTCCGCGTCTTCCGGGTCATCAACGCTTTCGAGCCGCCCATCTACGTCCTGTTTTTCACCCTGGCCGGAGCCCATGTCGACCTGGGCGACCTGACCACCCTGGGCGGCCTGGGCCTGGCCTACTACCTCCTGCGGGGCCTGGGAAAAATGGCCGGCGCCGGCCTGGGCGGCCGGCGGGCCGACGCACCCGCCCCGGTCCGGCGCTACCTGGGCCTGGCCCTCCTGCCCCAGGCCGGGGTGGCCATCGGTCTGGTCTTTCTTATCCAGGGCAACGAAGCCCTGGCCCGCTTCGCCGCCGTCATCACCCCGGTCGTCCTGGCCGGCGTGCTCTTCTCCGAACTGACCGGACCGCTATGCGCCCGCTTGGCCGTGACCCGGGCCGGGGAGACCGGCGGCCAACGGGAAAAGGCGGCCGACGAAAATAATAACGGCCCGCCCGAACCACCGGCCGAGGATTCCGGCGGCTTCCGTCTGGTCCCCTGGACCTGGCCCCGGCTGGTTCCCCCGATCGACCCGGACGGCGTGGTCATATTCGGGGCCGCCCACCCCGCGACCATCGCCGGTCTGGCCCGCATGGCCGCCCTGCTGGCTTATCACCACGGCGCCCGGGCCCTGGCCGTTCGCGTCGTCGAACAGGGCGCCCGGCCTTCTGCCGCGAACCGGTCCCGGACCGGCCGCCTGTTCGAACAGGCCCGGGAAGAAGTCCGGCAGCTCGGCCTCGACCTGGCCGTAGAAACCGTGTCCGCCGAAAACGCCGCCGCCGGTCTCGTTCTGGCCGCCGCCGGCCACAAGACCCGGGCCATCCTCCTGGGCCACCCCCTGACCCGTTCCCCCCAGGAGTTCCAGCGCGTCGTGGACACCGTGGCCCGGGAAGCCCCCTGCCAGGTCATCGTGGTCCGGCTCGTCGGCCTGCTGCACACCGAACGCATTCTCGTGCCCGTGGCCGGCGACGCCGAACTGTCCGTGCTGAGTCATGTGGTCCGGGCCCTGGCCGAAGTCGGCCCCCACAGCGTGACCCTGCTCCGCCTCCTGCCCTCCGAAGCGGATGAAACCGAAATCCGGGCCGGCCAGGCCGCCCTGGAAGACTGGGCCGACCGGGAGGGCATTACCCGGCCGGTCTCCTGCCGGGCCATCAGTTCCGAATCCCGCCTGGACACCATCCTGGCCGAAGCCGCCGGGTACGACCTGCTGGTCATGGCCTCATCCCCCCACAAAAGACTCTCCCGGCTTTTTTTCGGCTCCCTGGCCGAAGACGTGGCCCAGCGCTCCGCCAAGCCCATGCTCATGGTCCACGAACACGGCGACTGAACCGCGGCCCCGTGCAGCCCCCTGGGCCGGCGCCCGTCCTCCCCCATGAATCATCCGCCTATGGCAATCACGGCGCGACAGTATATAATTAAACCATTCGGCCATTCAGGGTATAGCGGTGCAGGCTGGCGTCTCCGGCAAGGTCTTGATCCCGGATTTTGCGGTCGGGTTCGTAGCGAGGTGTCGAAATGCATGGCGAAACGCGAAGTTGGACCGGTTTTTGGCCGCAGGCGTATCACATGATACGCCCTGGGTCAAAAAGCAGGAAACGAGCGTTGCAGCACGCATTTCGGGGCCGCGCTAGAAGGCAACCGAAAAATCCGGGCTGATTACAAGGAGGGAAGGCCCATGGGGGAGAGCGCGCCCAAGATACTGGTCATCGACGATGATCCGGACTTCGTGGACACCGTCCGGGCCATGCTGCGATCAGGGGGCTACCGCGTCATCACGGCCATCGACGGCAAACAGGGGCTCGATCGCGTCCGCGAGGACGAACCGGACCTGATCGTCCTGGACATCATGATGGACTCCATGTACGAAGGGTTTTCCGTCATGTCCACCTTGCGGGGCACGCCCGAGTTCGTCGACTATCGGGACGTGCCCATCGTCATGGTTTCGGCGGTCAAACGCGAGTACGGCTCCCGCTTCACCCTGCCCCAGGGCGGGGAACATCTCCAGGGCGACGTCTACCTGGACAAGCCCGTCAATCCCAAGGTGCTCCTCGAAACCGTGGCCCGACTCCTGGAAGCCGGGGCCTGAAACACCCGGTTCCCGTCCGTCGCCCGCCGCTTCCGGAGAACTCCGGTCGGCTCCGGAAAAATCCGCCCGCGCGGTCTTGCAACGCCCCCAATCGCTGCAAGGCCGCGTTCGGAACCGGCTTCAAATTTGCAATAACGAGACTGAAACGGTATCATTTCCCTAACCGGCGGGCGACCGGCCGGATCGATTGAGCCTGAGAGGCACGCCCCTGCCGGGCATTCGACCGAACCGTCTGGAGGCGGGTCTTGGAAATCCTGTTGCTGTTGGTCGAGGCGATCTTGGTCTACGGGCTGGTCCTGGGAGCCCACGCCCTGCGCCACCGAGTCGGCCTGACCTATTTTTACGCCATCATCGGGAGCATCACGGCCATCATGTCCTGGGTCACCGACGCCGGAATCCGGGTCGAGATGGGCGGCATCACCTTTCTGGTCGGGTCCACGGTCTTTTACACGTCGCTGCTTCTGGGCGTTTTCGTGGTCTATGTTTTCGACGGCCCCCGGGCCACCCGAATCGCCATCTTCACCGTACTCGGCATCTCCATGCTCATGCCCGTGATCGCCCTGATCCTGAACCTCCAGGCCAGCCTGGTCCACGGCGGCAAACTGGGCTACCTTCCCATGCCCAGCCTGAGGATCAATTCCGCGTCGGTCTTCGCGACCTTCATGGACCTGATCTTTCTGGCCGTGGCCTGGGAGTTTCTCCAGAACCGGCTGCCCGGACTGCACTACTGGGTCAGGGCCTTCGCGACCCTGCTGGGCGTGATGTGGCTGGACGTGGTCCTGTTCAACACCGGCGCCTTTGCCGGCCAACCCGATTTTCTGAACATTCTGAAAGGCACCCTGTACAGCCGGATGATCATCTCCGTCTTCGCCGCGCCCATCCTGGTGCTCTATCTGAGCTGGGAGGGCCGCCGGGAAGGCATTCCGTCCGAGCACCGGCCGCTCCTGGCCATCCTGCAGCAGTTCAGCGAGGTCAAGCAGGAACTCAACATCGCCCAGCAGGAGATCGAACGGCGCAAAAAAGCGGAAGCGGCCCTGATGGAGAGCGAGGAGAAGATGCGGCGGTTGGCCGCGACCGACGGCCTGACCGGGCTGGCCAATCGCCGGCATTTCCGGGAACAGGCGATCAAGGAGATCGCCGAGTGCGTCCGCTACCAGCGGACCCTGTCCCTGCTCATGGTCGACCTGGACCGCTTCAAGGCCGTCAACGACACCTACGGGCACGAGTCCGGGGACAAGGTCCTGGTCTCCTTCGCCCGTTCGGCCGAAGAGACCGCCCGGGAAATCGACGTCGTGGGACGGCTGGGCGGCGAGGAGTTCGCCCTCCTCCTGCCCAACACCGATACCGAAGGGGCGGCCATCCTGGCCGAACGGTTGCGCCGGGCCATGGAGGAAAACCGGGTCCGGACCCACACGGACGAGATAACCGTCACCATCAGCATCGGCCTGGCCCGCTGGTCGGAAGGCGAAAGCCTGGACGACCTGCTGAAAAGGGCCGACCAGGCCTTGTACCGGGCCAAAAACACGGGCCGGAACCGGGTCGAAATCGCCGGAAGCCCGGCCTGATTCTACCGCCCCTCCCCGGCACAGTCCTCGTGCCCGGGCTTGACGATCATCACCGTGATCGGGCTGTGCCGGCTGACGCTTTCCGCCACGCTGCCGAAAATGATCCGGTCCAGGCTGCCGTGTCCGTGGGAGCCCAGGACGATCAGGTCGATCTCCTCGTGTTCCTTGACGAATTTGACGATATCCGAGGCCGGATCGCCCTGAATCACATGCCCGAACACGTCATTCCTCCCCTCGAAATGCGACTGCCGAAAGCCGTCCATCTTCTCGATGGCCGCCTCTTTGACCCCGTCCATGAAAGACTGGACCTCGGGAATGGGAAACCAGAGGTGCCGGACGTGATGGAGGTCGTCGGCCACGTAGAGCAGGTGAATCCGGGCCTGGTACCGCTCGGCCAGGTCCAGAACGCAGGGCAGCACCTTTTCCGTAAAGGGTGAAAAATCAACGGGAAACAGAATATTCCGAAACATGTGGCAACCGTCCTTTCTTTTGTTTTCAGGTTGTTTCAGGTGCGCGCGGTCTCCGGCCGGAACCGGTCCAGGACCCGGTAGGTTCCCAGCTTGATCATGTCGTTGACCACGAACCAGGCCAGGGCGTACCCCCAGACGAAAAGGGTCCATTTCCAGCCGATGGGCACCATCAGGACCCCGTAGACCGCGGCCAGGGTGGCCAGGACCTTGGTCCCGATCGCGCTCCACAACAGCAGCCAACCCGGCCGGATGGACCAGAACGGACCCCGGGTCCGGGTGACGAAGATGGTCATGTGACCGGCCACGGCCAGTTTGAGGAAGACCAGCGTCTGGATCATATCCCGGCCGAGGTGAAAGACGCTTTCCCCAATGTAGAACAGGGCGAAGGAGGCCACGACCCCGATCAGCCCGAGTACGGTGGCCAGGACCATGACCTGGGGCATGTGCCAGGTCTCCGGCCGGTCCGAGTAGTGCACCCGGTCGAAGGCGATGGACAGGATCGGCCCGTCGTTCAACAGGGCCAGGAGCACGATCATGACCGCGGTGACCGGGTAGAAGTTGAAGATCAGGATGGACAGGGTCATGAACAGCAGAATCCGGATCGTCTCGGCGATCCGGTAGATGGCGTAGTTCTTCATCCTCTGGAAGATGCGCCGGCTTTCCTTGACCGCGTCGATGATCGTGGCCAGGCCGGGGCTCAGCAGCACGATGTCCGCGGCGGACCGGGCCGCGTCCGTGGCCCCGGACACGGCGATTCCGGCATCCGCCTTTTTCAGGGCCGGGGCGTCGTTGACCCCGTCACCGGTCATGGCCACGATATGGCCGCGCTTCTGGAGCAGCTCGACGATGCGGAACTTGTGCTCGGGAAAGACCTGGGCGAAACCGTCGACCTGCTCGATCAGGTCCGTCTGGTGTTTCTCGCCCCCCGGATCGTCGTCCGTCAGCTCGCCCGCTTCCAGGATGTTTTCACCCAGCCCGATCTGGCGGGAGATGTTTTTGGCAATGGCGGTCTGGTCCCCGGTCACCATCTTGACATGGATACCCATTTCGCGGGCCGTATCCAATGTGGGCCGGGAATCCTCCCGGGGCGGATCGAAAAGCGGGATGATGCCCAGCAAGTTCCAGGCTCCGGATTCGTCCCGGCGGGCCACCCCCAGCGACCGATAGCCCCGGGCGGCAAAGTCGTCCACGGCCGAATCGACCCGGCTTTTCAATTCCCCGTCGTCTTCGGCCAGGGCCAGAATGACCTGGGGCGCGCCCTTGGCCACCCGAAAGGTCCGGCCGTCCGGACCCTGGACTTCGGCTTCCGTGCGCTTGCTGACCGGGTTAAAGGGAGAAAAATGCAGAATGCGGTAGTCCTTCAGGACCGCGTCGTCCTCGAGTGCGCCCAGAATGGCCAAATCGATGGCATCCTGGTCCTCGCCGCGCGAAGCCAGGGCCGCGTCCAGAATGACCGCCCCGGCCTCGACATCCCCCAGAATAAACGGCTGATCGATCGTCAGACGGTTCTGGGTCAGGGTGCCGGTCTTGTCCGAACAGAGCACGTCCACCCCGGCCAATTCCTCGACCGCCGCCAGGCGGCTGACGATGGCCTCCTTCCTGGCCAGCAGGTTGGCCCCCACGGCCATGGTCACCGAAAGCACCGCCGGCATGGCCACCGGTATGGCCGCCACGGTCAGGATCAGGGCGAACTGGAGCGTGGTCAGGAGGCTGTCCCCCCGATACAGGGCCACGGCCAGGATCAGGACGACCAGCACCACCGCCAGGACGATCAGGTAGTTGCCGATCTTGAAGACCGCCCGCTGGAAATGGCTGATCACCCCGGTCTCCTGGACCAGCCGCGCGGTTCGGCCGAAATACGTGTTCTTCCCGGTCCCGTACACCAGGGCCTCGATCTCGCCCTGCTTGACCACCGAGCCGGCATAGACGTCCCCGCCGGCCGCCACCGTCACTGGCAGCGACTCGCCCGTCAGGGCCGACTGATCCACCTCGAGCGCGTCGCCTGCCAGAAGACGCGCGTCCGCCGGAACGATCTCCCCGATCCGCAGGCGAACCAGGTCGCCCGGCACCAGCTCCCGGGCCTCGACCTTGGACCAGACCCCGTCCCGCAGGGCCCGGGCCGAAAGGGCCAGTTTCTCCTTCAGGGCCTCGATGGTGTTGTCCGCCTTGTACTCCTCCCAAAAGCCCACCCCCGCGTTGAGAAGCAGCAGGACGAATATAATCACCAGGTCGGCCCAGTGGCGGATAAGGCCTGAAAGAATCGCGGCGGCTTCGATCATCCAGGGGATCGGCCCCCAGAAGTAGCCCAGCAGCCGGACCAGCAGGCTGGTCTTGTGGGAGGTGATTTCGTTGTATCCGTAAGATTCGAGCCGGGCCCGGACTTCATCGGCCGACAGTCCCTTCTCGTCGGCCGACAGGCGCTTTTTCAGTTCATCCGTCTCAAGCTCGCGCGGATTTTCAATGCTCGGTTTTTCTTCGGACTCCTCCATGATCGCACCCTCCTTGGGTTACCAGTGAATACACATGGACATATCGGATTTTGGCCGCCCGGCCGCTCCCTGCGAATCGACCGGCCAAGGGCCGGCTCGCTCAACGGGTTCCAACCTGGTTCCCCGGGCTGATCAAGGTGATCCATCTCCCTGGTACGGGTATGTTCTCCATGGGGCCGCGGTAAATGTCATGGTCGTGCATCCGGTCATACCTGGCGTCTCCTTCCCTGTTGTGTCAGTCAAGCGCACCCCAACGTGCGTTTTCCCGGCCAACCGATAACGACCTCGTTGTTTCATTCCGCCCGAAAATCATCCGGTTCATTCGTCACCCGCCATAACCGGCTGAACCGGTTATCCGAACCACCGACCTTCGAACAATCCGTAAAAAATCCGATCTTCAAGGAACAGAGAATCGATCACCCCCCGCCCCAAGAATGAAACACCCCCCGATTCAATGTTTCGAGGAGCCGCACCCGGCAAAGCCCTCTGCTTCACCCAACGATTTCCTGGTTATCCAATTCTAACAGATCAACCCCGTATTCGCCACTCCCGGCGCAAAACCGGCGCTGGGAGAGGATAATGACAAGCGTTTGTTTTTTGGTACGCTGTACCTAAGACGGACGCAGCGGTCGGAGTAACTCTTGGTGGCATGACCCCGAGACTGAATTTGACCCGGGTTCACCGGTCAGCGCCCCCGGATGTATCCTCCTGTCGGGAGAGACCGAATGGCAAGTAAGCCTAGGCTTGAGGATCATGCCTCGGGCTTTGGGCCTCCCGGCGAACCAAGTCCGCCGTCTTTCAAAAAAAATAGCTTCAACTTTATCCGGATTTAACAAGTAACGTCCCTATAATGGCGGCAATTATTCGTTGACAATCAATCAGGACCTTTGAGAAGCTTGCCTGGGACAGAGGTCAAACTGAAACAATCGATTTCTCCGCGGCGACCGGCAATCAGGCCATTGCCGCCAAAGCCGGGGCGTTGTTGTTCCGCTCTCGGATTCATTGGACTGGATTTGCGTGAATTCGACTGCATGTGGTCGGGACGCGGTCATTGGATTGCGCCACAATGACGTGTTGATCCTTCAATTACCGATTCGTCCGTCTTCGAGGAGTAGGGTCTGGCATGGAAAACCGATTCTTTGAACACCCGGTTATCAATTCCCCGTATGAACACCCGCAACGGCATTGGGAACTTGACGAACAGGGCCAGCCGACTCAAAAGGTAATCGAAAGCCGTCGCATCGCGGAGTTCATCACGCCGATCCCCAAACCCCGGAAACGTAAGGCCGCTTCCGACCAGCAACACATGGTTTTTGATGAAGGCAAGGGCCTTTCCACCAGGGAGCAGCAGTACGATGCCACGTCCGTAATCAATGCGGTTCGGCGACAGGTGGACCAGTGGCGGAGAATTCCCGATCCGAACGATTGGCACGTCACCCCGGAAACCGCCCGACTGCTTCAGCATTGGCGTCATCATCGATTCAGCGACATCCGGCCGTTTTTTTGTCAGGTGGAAGCGGTCGAGACCGCCATCTGGCTCATCGAGGTTGCTCCCAAGACCCCGAAGCTACGAAAAGATTTTCTTGAGCACCTGGACAATGCCAACAAAGACGCCAATCCGGAACTCCTGCGTCTGGCCTTGAAGCTGGCCACCGGGGCGGGCAAGACCACCGTCATGGCCATGCTGATCGCCTGGCAGACCGTCAACGCCGTGCGACGGCCCAACAGCAAAAATTTCACCCGCGGCTTTTTGGTCGTCACCCCCGGCATTACCATCCGCGACCGGCTCCGCGTGCTCCAGCCCCATGACCCGGACAGCTACTACCAAAGCCGGGAACTCATTCCCAACGACATGCTGGGCGATCTGGATCGGGCGAAAATCGTCATCACGAATTATCATGCCTTCAAGCGGCGCGAGCGCCTGGAGGTGTCCAAGGGAGGTCGGGCCCTGCTTCAGGGCCGGGGAGATGCCTTGAACACCCTTGAAACAGAGGGCCAGATGATCCAGCGGGTCATGCCCGATCTGATGGGCCTCAAGAATATCATGGCCATCAACGACGAGGCCCACCATTGCTACCGCGAAAAGATGGAAGGTGACGGTGAAAGCGATCTGAAGGGCGATGAAAAAAAGGAAGCCGATAAGAACAATGAAGCGGCCCGTCTTTGGATTTCCGGGCTCGAAGCCGTCAACCGCAGGATAGGCCTCCCCCGTGTGCTGGACCTGTCGGCCACGCCCTTTTTCCTCAGAGGGTCCGGATACGCGGAAGGCACCCTGTTCCCCTGGGTCATGAGCGACTTTTCCCTGATGGACGCCATCGAGTGCGGCATTGTCAAACTGCCCCGGGTGCCCGTGGCCGACAACATTCCCGGTGATGACATGCCGAAGTTTCGGAACCTTTGGGAGCATATCCGCAAAAAGATGCCCAGGAAGGGGCGAGGCAAGGCCAAGAACCTCGATCCGCTCAATATCCCCACGACCCTGATAACCGCTCTGGACGCCTTGTACGGCCATTACGAAAAAACCTTTTATCTCTGGCGGGAGGCCGGCATTCGCGTCCCGCCCTGCTTCATCATCGTCTGCAACAATACGTCCACCTCGAAGCTGGTCTATGATTACATCTCGGGCTTTCACCGGGAAAACGAAGACGGTTCCACCACGCTGGAAAACGGCCGCCTGGCCTTGTTCCGGAACTTTGACGAACACGGAAATCAACTGGCCCGGCCCAACACACTCCTCATCGACAGCGAACAACTGGAATCCGGCGACGCGCTGGACAGGAACTTCCGGGACATGGCATCCGATGAAATCGAGCGTTTCCGGCGGGAAATCATCGAACGGACCGGCGACCTCAAGCAGGCCGAGCACATTTCCGATCAGGACCTGCTGCGGGAGGTCATGAACACGGTCGGCAAGGAAGGACGCCTCGGGGAATCCATCCGCTGCGTGGTCTCGGTCTCCATGCTCAGTGAAGGCTGGGACGCCAACACCGTGACCCACGTCCTGGGCGTGCGGGCTTTTGGCACTCAGCTTCTTTGCGAACAGGTCATCGGCCGGGCGCTTCGCCGCCAATCCTACGACCTCAACGAAGAGGGGCTGTTCAACGTGGAATACGCCGACGTGCTGGGCATCCCCTTTGACTTCACCGCCAAACCGGTGGTCGCCCCGCCCCAGCCGCCCGGCCAGACTATTCATGTCAAGGCCGTTCGTCCCGACCGCGACCCTCTCGAAATCCGGTTCCCGCGCGTCCAGGGTTATCGGGTGGAACTTCCCGAGGAACG
>JAHJTB010000194.1 GCA_018830135.1 Pseudomonadota bacterium
CCATGGGCCAGGGCCTCCAGACGAGGCCGTTCGGCCGGGGACCCGAACAGGACCGGCCGGAGGCCTCGGACCCGCCCCAGCCGGGCGATCAGGTCACGCCAGTGATGGTCGGGCCATTGTTTGGGCTGCCGGCTCCCGCCCGGATTGAGGACCAGCATCCGTTCACCGGAGGCCAGGCCCAGGTCCGCCCGAAAAACGGCGGCCCAGTCCCGCATCCGCGGCGGCACGAAAATCTCCGGGCTCCGAGAGTCCAGCGGCCCGGCCACGGCCCGAACCACGTCCAGCCGCCGCTCGGCGATGTGCCGGTCCGGGTCGTCGAAATACACGCCCTGGTCCAGAAGGAAGTCGAAGCGGACCGAAGCGCGGCAAACCAGGTAAGGCCGGCCGGAAAGATAGGCCAGGGGCACGATATCCGGGTCGTTGCCGTGGAGAATCAGGGCCAGGTCGGGCCGGATGGACCGGAGCTCCCGCAGCAGCGGTCCGACCCGCTTGAACTTGCCCGGATAGATCGTCACGCCGTCCAGGTGCGGGCAGGCCGAGAACAGGCCGGCCCACGCCCCTTTGACCAGCAGGTGCAGTTCGGCCTCGGGCCAGGCCTCCCGGGCCGCGGCAATGGCCGGCGTCGACAGGACCGTGTCCCCCAGCCCGGTGGAACTGACCAGAAGAACCCGCCGGACCTCGCCGGGCGCCGCTCGCCGCCCCGGACCCCGGTTGCGGCGCCGGGCGTGCCGCCTGAAGTACCAGGCCAGAATCCGCGTCGCCGGCCGTGCGCTCAACGGCCGTTCCCCTTCAGAGCCGCTTCGGCCGCCTGGTCCAGGCACCGGGCAAAGGCTTCGGCCCGGCCGGCCAGATCGTAACGCTCCTCCACGATCCGACGGCCGGCGAGGCCCATTTCCCGGCGCAGTTCCGTCGAATCCATGAGTTCGGCCAGGCGGGACTCCCATTCCGATTCGCTGGAAGCCAGATATCCGTTGACCCCCTGCCGGACGATCTCGAGGTTGGCCCCCACCGGGGAGGCCAGCACCGGCAGGCCCGCGGCCATGTACTGCAGCAGCTTGAAGCCGCATTTGCCGCGCGTCCATGGGTCGTCTTTCAGGGGCATCAGCCCGATATCGAAGCCGAGGAGATCGTCGGCCTCCTCCTCGAGCCGCCAGGGCTTGAAGTCCACGGGCACGCCCTCCGGCTCGATCCCGGCGTCGCTGACGACCTTCAACCGCATGCCGGGATACCGTTCGGCCAGTCGCCTGAACACGCCCGAGAGGTCATCGAGGTAGTGCAGGTTGCCCTTGGTGCCGATCCAGCCCAATACCGGCGCGTCCGATTCCGGCCCGATCCGCTTGACCGGCTGCCGGCCTGCATCCACCGGCGTGGGAATGACCACGACCCGGTCCCGGTAATCTCCGGTCTGGCCCCTGAGGTAATCGCTGCCGGCGATGACCAGACGGGACGCGGCCAGGGTCCGTTCGAACCGCCTCAGCCTGGGGCCGGACGGGGAACGGTCCACCTGGTACTTCTCCCGCCCGGGCAGCATGACCATGTCGTCGAAGTCGTAGATCAGGATGGCCTTCCGCGCCAGCCGGGCGATCTCCCAGGGCCGGAAAAGCTTTTTCTGGACCAAGACCAGGTCGGACCGGTCAGCCTCCCGAAAAAGCGCCGGCCGGCTCAAAATGCTGTTGGGGATCGGCCGGACCTCCCACTGGTACCGCCGGCGGTCGAGGAAAGGCAGATAGTTGGCCACCCGCAAACGGCTGCTGGGCGTGTCACGGCCCTCCAGAAGAAACAGGACCCGGACCTGCGTCACGGTGTTTCCTCCCCGTCCACGACCACTTCCCGGCCCAGCCAGAAGGTGATGGCCTCGTCCGGCACCCGCCGGGCGGCCTGGACGGCCCGCCTCTTGGCCAGGACCGCTTCCCGCATGCGGAGGAACTCCATCTTGCCGGTCAGGTACGGCCTGGCGTCCCCCTTGTACAGCCTCTGGACCGTATGGCGGAAAAACAGTTCCAGGTGACGGCCCAGAATGCGGGCCCGGTGGGCCTGCCATGCGCCCGCGGGCAGGTTCTTGACCTGGCAAAGCAGGACATTGCGGGCGTTGAGCCGGATTTCAAAAGCGCTGGGCATCTTCTTCCGGGTCGTCCAGCCCTTGAGGTGGTAGGCCCGGGCCCGGGGCGCGTAACGGAAGCGATACCCCAGCAGCCGGGCCCGAAAGCTCAGGTCCACGTCCTCGAGATAGGCGAAAAAGTCTTCGTCGAACAACCCGACGTCCTCGAATACGTCGCGCCGGTACAAAGCCGCGCCGGCCGATACCCCGAAGACCTGGCCCGGCCGGTCGTACTGGCCCCGGTCCTCCTGGCCGGCCCCGATGCTTCCCGATTCCGCGTTGGGCTTGAGTTTGATACCCACGACGTTGATCCGGTGGCGTTCGGGGTCCAGAAGCATCTTGGGGCCGGCGGCAAAAACCAGCGGGTCGGCCTCCAGGGCTTCGACCAGGGCCTCGAGCCAGTCCGGCTCGACCTGGACGTCGTTGTTGAGCAGGGCCACGTACCGGCCTCGGGCGGCCCGGATGCCCGCGTTGACCGCGGCGGCAAAGCCCCGGTTCCGTTCGAAAACCAGGGTCCGGACGTCAGGACGGACCCGGGCGGCCAGTTCCAGGGACCGGTCCCGGGAGCCGTTGTCCACCAGGATGACCTCGAAATCGGAGACGGTCTGTCGCGCCAGGCAAAGCAGGCAGGCCTCCAGGACCTCGGCGCCATTGTAGTTGGGGATGACCACGCTGATCATATCCGGCCCAGGACCTCCTGGTAAACGGCCAGGGTCTGGTCGAGGTTCCTGTCCCAGTCAAAGGGTTCGAGGAGCCGCCGGTTGGCCCGGATCAGCCCGTCGCGGTCGATTCCAAGGGCCAGATCGATCCTTTCGGCCAGTTCCTCGGCCTCGGCCGGAAACACGTGGGTGAACCCGTTGACCCCGGGTTGGACGATCTCGGCCGCCCCGGTCTCCCGGCTGGTGACCACGGGAAGTCCGGAAGCCATGGCTTCGAGGCAGACGTTGGCAAAGGGTTCGTACCAGGAGGGCAGGACGAACACGTCCGCCGCTCCGTAAAGGCGCTCGACGTCGGAGCGCGGCCCCAGAAAGTCGACCCGGTCGGCCAGGCCCAGTCCGGCGGCCAGACGCCGGTAAGGCCCGGCCCGGTCGTGGCCCGCGACCCAGACCCGGACGGACAGCCGGGCCGCCGCCCGGATCAGGTCGGCCAGGCCCTTGCGGGAAAAGCCGGACCCCACGAACAGGGCCACCGGTTCGTCGTCGGCCGTGCCCAGTTCGGCCCGGGTCCGGAGGCGATGTTCGTCGCGCAGGCCGGGGTGGAAACGGTTCCGGTCCAGTCCGTTATAAACCACGCGCACCCGGCCTTCCTCGAGTCCGTAATGCTCCATGATTTCCCGTTTTCCCAGGCGCGAGTTGGCCAGGACCACCTTGAGCCGGGGATCGGCGAAAAGCCGGGCTTCGAGATCGAGGAAGGCCCGGTGTCGGGGGTTGATCCGGTCGAGCCAGGCCTGCCGGGAACCGCCGGCCCGGGCCCGCCGGGCCAGGAACTCGGCGTGGCATCCGTCTCCCGCCCGAAAGACGTCCTGGGCGTACGTTCGCTCGAAACTGTGGACCAGGTCGAAGCCCCCGGCCTCGACGGCCCGGGCCGCTTCCCGGGCGAAGGCCCGCAGTCGGCGGAAGGTCGGCCCGCGTCCGGCGGGCAGCCGATGAAAAACAAGACCGTCCGACTCCCGGCTCCGCCATTCGAGACCCAGGATATGGACCTCGTGTCCCCGTTCGAGCAAACGGCGGGCCAGTTGGCTGACATACCGTTCCGCGCCGCCGAAATCCGTGTACTTCTGGCGGATCAGGGCCAGCTTCACTTGGCCGCCTCCAGAACCGCCTCGATCGCCGGCAGCACCTCGCCGGGTTCCAGTTCCACCAGACACCGGCTGACCTTGGACCCGTCGCATCCGTCCCGGCCGCAGGGACGGCAGTCCCAGTCCTTGGACACCACCCGGTGCCCCGGTCCCCAGGGGGCCCACATGTGTTCGCCCGAGGGACCGAACAGGGCCACGGCCGGCGTGCCCACGGCCGCGGCCATGTGCATGGGCAGACTGTCCACCCCGAAAAACATCCGGGCCCCGCCGATGACCGCGGCCAGTTCACAAAGGCCCAGCCGGCCGGACAGGTCGATGACCGACGCGTCACAAGAATCCAGGACCCGGCGGACATAGTCCAGCTCGACCCGTTCCGGGGCCGAAGTCACCACCACGGCCAGGCCGGACCGGTCCAGGTGCTCGATGATCCGGGCGTTGGCCTCCGGACGCCAGGTCTTGAACATCCAGCGGGACGTGGGATGAACCACGGCATAGGGCGTGTCCGGACTCAGTCCGGCCTCGGCCAGAAGCGTTCCGGCCCGCTCGGAGGCCTCGCCCGGCCAGTATAGCGACAGGGGCTGGAAACCGGGGTCGAGCCCCAATGCCCTCAGGGCGTCCAGGTGGTACTCGACCGTATGCTTGCTGTCCACGACACTGGTGACCAGGTCGGTGAAAAACAGGCGCCGGCTCAGTCGGCCCTTGCCCGCCGGCGCGTACCCCACCCGTCGCCCCGCGCCGCTGGCCCAGGCCAGAAAGGCGCCCCGGTCGCCCCCGGACAGCTCGATGGCCAGATCGAATCCCCGCCGCCTCAGGTTCTGGACAAAGGCCGCCTGGGGGACCAGACCGCCCCGGCGCGGGACGGTCAGGACCTCGGACACCTCCGGGTGATGCCGCACCAGGTCCTCCGCCCCGGGATTGACCAGGTAGCTGATCCGGGCCTCCGGCCAGGCGGAACGCGCCCCGGTCAGGACCGGCGTCGTGGTCAGCACGTCCCCCAGGTGCCGCAGCTTGATGATCAGGACGTTCTGGTATCCGGACATCGATCCGGCCCGTCCCCGGCCAGTTCCTTCAACTTGGCGTACTTGGTGAAGGTATAGACGGAATAGAGCACGGCCATCAGAAAACCTTCATACCCGTCCAGAAAACCGGCCTTGACGACATACATGTTGAAAAAGGTGAAGGCAGCCCGCAGGCTCATCCGGATCGGGCCCGTCCGCCGCCCCTGCCGGAGGTATTCCTGGGCCGAAAGATCGGTGTAAATCTGCATCCGGTCCAGGTAGTCGCTCACGGAGCGGTAGGTGTGATGTTCGAGGTGCCCGCGCATACGGCCGATCGGGCCGTCGATCTGAAGGGATTCGTGGACGGCCCGCTCACCGAACCCGCCCCGGCCCAGGCGGTGGAGCCGGAGGGTCGAGTCCGGGTAGAATCCGCCGTGACGAAGCCACCGGCCCCGGTAGAAGACCTTGTAGGGCACCCAGTAGCCATCCGGTCCGGCGTCATCGGACCGCGCCAGAAGACTTCTGAGTTCCACGGCCAGTTCCGGCGTGACCCGCTCGTCCGCGTCCAGGCTGAGAACCCAGTCCCCCCGGGCCATGCCGATGACCGCGTTGCGCTGAGGCGAGTACCCCTCCCATTCGCGAAAGACGACCCGGTCCGTGTATTCCCGGCAGATTTCAACGGTGCGGTCCGTGCTGCCCGAATCCATGACGATGATCTCGTCGGCCCAGACCACGCTCTCCAGGCAGTCCCGGATGTTGGCTTCCTCGTTGAGTGTGATGATAACCACGGACAGGGTCTGCATGTCACTTGCCCGCGCTGATCAGGATGCTGGTGGCATAGTCCAGGTCCAGAAACTTGAGCAGCGGTTTGAAGACGAAAAAGGTGATGCGGCCCTTGAAATCGAGCCGGCCCACCCGGAAGACGCGCAGGTCCCGGAAACCGGCCTGGTAGAGGATGCCGGCCAGTTCGTTGTACCGAAATGCCGTCCGGTGGGTGCAGTCCCGCCAGAAAAAGACCGGATGATGCACGTTCGGCGTGGAAACGAAAAAACGGCCGCCCGGCGCCAACACCCCGTGGATGCCCTCTATAAGCTCAAAGACTTCCGGCACGGACAGATGTTCGATCACGTCCAGACAGGCCACCACGTCAAAGGGCTCCCGGACCTCGGCCAGGTCCCGATAGTCGTGGGGAAATCCGGGGTCCGGGTCCAGACTTCGGTAGTGGACGCCGGAGACCTTTTCCGCGATCCGGCTTTCCAGCCGACGGGTGTTGGCCCCCACGTCCAGGACCCGGGTCCGGCCGTCCACCGAGGCGATCACCGGGCCGAACGGGTCGGGCACCACGGGCAGCTTGAGGACCCGGGGGAACTTGTCCCGGCTCAAGGCCCTGGCTCTCTGTACGGCGCTCCAGTCCATATCGTTTCCGACCTATACCGGTTTCTTCATGAATAAACCGGCCTACAAACTGCTCCGGCCCTTGCCCAGCTTGAGTCGGAGGTCAAGCAGGGTGTCCCGCCGCTTGACGATGATGCGGGGCAGGTCCAGGGGATCGTCTCCGAGGTCGAGCTTCCCCGGACACGTTCCCAGGCCCAGCCGGTAGCCCGCGGTCCGGGCCGCGGTCCGGACCCGGTCGTCGGCCAGGCCGTACGGGTAGGCCAGGGCCGTGACCTCGCCGCCCAGGTTCGCCTCAATGGCCATTTTGGAACCGGCCAGTTCCTCGACCAGTTCCGCGTCGCCCAGACGGATCAGGTTCGCATGGGACCGGGTGTGAGAACCGATCTCCCAGCCCGCC
>JAHJTB010000195.1 GCA_018830135.1 Pseudomonadota bacterium
CCGACCAATGACTGCTCGATATGCATCCTGTCACCCAAGCTGGTCGAAGTGGGACGGCATGTCAACGTCGAACTGTTGACTCTGACCGACGTCCAGGAGGTTTCCGGCCGGGAGGGCGACTTCACGGTCAAGCTGACCCAGCGGCCGCGATACGTGGACATGGACAAGTGTATCGCCTGCGGCATCTGCTCCGAAAAATGCCCCAAATCGGTGGACGACCACTTCAATGCGGACCTGAACAAGCGCAAGGCCATTTACGTCCAATATCCCCAGGCCGTGCCCCTCAAGTACGCCATCGACGAGGAAAACTGCATCTATTTCAGCATGCTCAAAAAGGGCAAGCCGGACCGCTGCAAGGCCTGCGAGCAGGTCTGTCCGGCCGGGGCGGTCAAACTGGGCGATACGCCCCGGGACATGGAAGTCCGGGTCGGCTCCATCATCTTCGCTCCCGGCTTCACGGCCTTCGACCCGACCCCGTACAAGCCTTACGGATACGGCACCCTGCCCAACGTCGTCACCTCCCTGGAGTTCGAACGGATTCTGTCCGCTTCCGGTCCTTTCCAGGGCCACCTGAAGCGGCCGTCCGACGGCAAGGAGCCCAAGCGTGTCGCCTGGCTGCAGTGCGTGGGATCGAGGGACATCAATGTCGGCGATCGGCCGTACTGTTCCGCGGTCTGCTGCATGTACGCCATCAAGGAAGCGGTTGTGGCCCGGGAGCATGCCACCGAGGAACTGGACACCACCATCTTCTTCATGGACATGCGGACCTACGGCAAGGACTTTGAAAAGACGTATGACAAGGCCAAGGCCTCCGGCGTGCGTTTCATCCGCTCCCGGGTCCATACCATCGTGCCCACGCCTGAAAACGACATGGATATCGAATACGTCGACGGAGGGGGCGCCCTCCAGAGGGAACGGTTCGATCTGGTCGTCCTGTCCGTCGGGCTGGATATCGACAAGGCCACCCGGGAGATGGCCGGCCGTCTGGGCCTGAACCTGACGGACAACGGCTTCGCGGCCACGTCCCCCTTCTCCCCGGTTGCTTCCTCGCGGCCGGGGATTTACGTTTGCGGGGCCATTAACGAACCCAAGGACATCCCCATTTCGGTCATGGAAGCCTCGGCCGCCGCCAGCGCCGCCACCTCGAAGCTGGCCCCGGCCCGCTTCTCACAGACCCAGACCGTGGAATACCCGCCCGAGCGCGACGTATCAGGGGAACCGCCCCGGATCGGCGTCTTCGTCTGCAACTGCGGGATCAATATCGGCGGGGTGGTGGACGTGCCGGCCGTGACCGAGTACGCCCGGAGCCTGCCGTTTGTCGAGTTTGCCGACGAAAACCTGTTTTCCTGCTCCCAGGACACCCAGGGCAAGATGGTCGAGGCCATCAAAACGAACAAGCTCAACCGCATCATCGTGGCCGCCTGTTCGCCCCGGACCCACGAGCCCCTGTTCATGGAAACCCTCCTGGACGCCGGCCTGAACAAGTATCTTTTCGAAATGGCCAACATTCGCAACCATGACTCCTGGGTCCACGCGAACGACCCGGTCCAGGCCACCATCAAGGCCAAGGACCAGGTCCGCATGGCCGTGGCCAAGGCGGCCCTGCTCGAACCGCTCCAGGACACCACCGTGGAAGTCAACGCGGCGGCCCTGGTCATCGGCGGCGGCGTGGCCGGCATGAACGCGGCCCTGGCCCTGGCCGAGCAGGGCTTCAAGGCCGAAATCGTGGAAAAGAGCGACCACCTGGGCGGAAACGCCAACCGGATATTCCACGCCACGGGCGGCCAGGACGTCGGGACCTGGATCAAGGAACTCATCGGCCGGGTCGAGGCGGAAGACAAGATCACGGTTCACCTGGGAACGACGGTCACCGGGGTCGAGGGATTTGTCGGCAACTTCAAGTCCGACCTGTCCGACGGCAGCCGGATTCAGCACGGCGTGGCCTTCATCGCCACCGGCGCCACCGAACTCAAGCCGGACGAATACCTCTACGGCTCGGACGACCGGGTCATGAACGCTCTGGACATGGACGCCCTGCTCATGAAGAACGACCCCGGCCTGACCAAGGCCCGGACCTTCGCCTTCATCCAGTGCGTGGGTTCGCGCGAACCCGAGCGGCCCTACTGCTCCAAGGTCTGCTGCACCCACACCATGATCAACGCCATCGAACTGAAAAAGCGCAATCCCGATGCCTCGGTCTATGTCCTCTATCGCGACATCCGGACCTACGGCGAACGGGAGCTGCTCTACCGCGAGGCCCGGGGCCTCGGCGTCATCTTCATCCGCTACGACCTCGAGGCCAAGCCCCGGGTCGAAAAGGACGGCCAGGACCTGCTGTTGACGGTCAAGGACCACATCCTGGACATGGAAGTGAGCCTCAAGCCCGACTATCTGGTGCTGGCCTCCGCCGTGATCAGCCATCGCGACCAGGAACTGGCCCAGCATTTCAAGGTGCCGCTGGACGACGACGGCTGGTTCCTCGAGGCCCATCAAAAGCTGCGGCCCGTGGATTTCGCCACCGACGGCGTCTTTCTGGCCGGCCTGGCCCACTATCCCAAGCCCATCGACGAAGCCGTGGCCCAGTCCCAGGCCGCCGCGTCCCGGGCCGTGGTCGTTCTGTCCAAGGACCGGATCACGGTCGACGCCATGGTTTCGTACGTGGACGAGGAGCGCTGCATCGGCTGCGGACTGTGCCAGACCAACTGCCCCTTTGCCGCCATCGACCTGATGGAGATCACGGGCAAGGGCTATCGGGCCAGGACCATCACCGCCTCCTGCAAGGGCTGCGGGGTCTGCGCGGCGGGATGTCCCCAGGGGGCCATCGATATCATGCACTCCCGGGACGCTCAAATCACGGCCGCCGTCAAGGCGGGCATCGCCGGTTGAGCGGGCCGGTCGGATTATTCAAAAATGTGGTGCGGGTCTCCGACGCATCAGGCCGGAGGCCGGAGGAGTTCTGACCATGAGTGATGTGTTCGAACCGAAACTCATCGGTTTTCTATGCAACTGGTGCGCGTACGCCGGGGCCGACCTGGCCGGGGTCTCCCGGCTCCAATATCCGCCCAACCACCGGACCGTCCGGGTCATGTGCTCGGGACGGGTCGATCCGACCTTCGTCATCGATGGCTTCCGGAACGGTTATGACGGCGTCATGGTCCTGGGATGCCACCTGGGCGATTGTCACTATCTCGAAGGCAACTACCACGCGCTCAATCGGATGAACCTGACCGGCATGCTGCTCGATCTGGCCGGGATCGGCCGGGGCCGACTGATCGTCGACTGGGTCTCCTCGGCCGAGGGCCCCCGTTTCGCCGAAGTGGTCAAGGGCGCGGTCCAGCAGGTTCGGGACCTGGGGCCCTTCGATCCTCAAGCCAACGCGCTCCAGATCGAGGCCTGCATGAGGACCCTGGACGCCCCCGGGATTCGCTGGCTGCTGGGCATGCAGCGTCAAATCACCGAACGGGCCAACGTGTACAACCAGAAGATTCCGCCCGCGGAATTCGAGCGCATCCTCCAGCAGGCCGCCGAGGATGAATACCGGATCCGGCTCGTCCAGATATCCCTCGAAAACGGACCCATGAGCGTCCCCGAGCTGTCCGAATCCATCGGGGCGGCCAAGCCCGAGATATCGAACATCCTGACCGAAATGGAACGGCGCGGGATCATCGGGCTGGCGGGATACGAAGGCCGCGTCCCCAAATTCGCCGTGGTCTAGGCGGCTTAATACCTTTCAGGAGCTAGGGTAGGGAAAATGGCAGAAGACATGAAAAATATCGGGTCGGTCCTGGTGGTCGGCGCCGGCATCGCCGGCATTCAGGCCTCCCTGGACCTGGCTAACGCGGGCATCCTGGTCCACCTGGTGGACAACCAGCCCAGCATCGGCGGCATCATGCCCCAGTTGGACAAGACCTTCCCCACCAATGACTGTTCGATGTGCATCGTCTCCCCCAAACTTGTTGACGCCGGCCGGCACCTGAACATCAACAAGATCACGATGACCGACATCGAGTCCATCGAGGGCGAGCCGGGCAACATGACCGTGACCCTGGTCAACCGGCCCCGGTACATCGACATCGAGGCCTGCACCGGGTGCGGCGTCTGCCGCGAGAACTGCCCCGTGACCGCGGTCAACGAGTTCAACCGGGGACTGGACCAGCGTACGGCCACATACATCAAGTATCCCCAGGCCGTGCCCCTGGCCTACACCATCGACACCACCATCTGCGTCGGGTGCGGCCTCTGCGAAAAACTGTGCCTGGCCAAGGCCGTTCACTACACCGACGAGGTCCGCCGGACCGAACTCAACGTGGGCGGGGTCATTCTGGCCATGGGCAACGAGGTCTTCGACCCCTCCGTATTCAACACCTACCCGTACGCCAGCCACCCCAACGTGGTCACTTCGGCCGAGTTCGAGCGGATACTCTCCGCCTCCGGGCCGTACAAAGGCCATCTCATGCGGCCGTACGACCGCAACGAGCCGGCCAAGATCGCCTGGCTCCAGTGCGTCGGCTCCCGCGACATCAATCATTGCGACCACGGCTACTGTTCGGCCGTCTGCTGCATGTACGCCATCAAGGAGGCGGTCATCGCCAAGGAGCACGCCCACGAGGACCTGGACGTGGCCATCTTCTTCATGGACATGCGAACCTACGGCAAGGACTTCGAAAAATACTACGACCGGGCCCGGAACGAGCACGGCGTCCGCTTCATCCGCTCCCGGGTCCACACGGTCGATCCGGGGGATGACGGTTCCCTGCGCCTGAGCTACACTTCCGAGGACGGCGAGCAGATCGACGAGACCTTCGACATGGTCGTCCTCTCGGTCGGCTTCCAGCCCTCGGCCCAGGCGATTTCCCTGCTCAAGCGGCTGGACATCAAACTGAACCATTACAACTACCCCGAGACGTCGACCTTCTCTCCGGTGACCACCAGCCGCCCCGGCGTCTACGTCTGCGGCGCCCTCAGGGACCCCAAGGACATCCCGGCTTCGGTCATGGAAGCCAGCGCGGCCGCGGCCGCGGTCAGCGCGCCCTTGTCGGACTCGCGATTCAGCCTGACCATGGCCAAGGAACTGCCGGCCGAACGCAACGTCTTCGGCGAGCCCCCTCGCATCGGCGTCTTCGTCTGCAACTGCGGCATCAATATCGGCGGCGTGGCAGACGTGCCCGCGGTCCGGGACTACGCCAAGACCCTGCCCAACGTGGCCCACGTCGAAGACAATCTCTTCACCTGCTCCCAGGACACCCAGGCCAAGATCAAGGATGCCATCGTCGAACACAACCTCAACCGGGTTGTCGTCGCCTCCTGTTCGCCCCGGACCCACGAGCCCATGTTCCAGGAGACCATCCGCGAAGCCGGCCTGAACAAGTACCTCTTCGACATGGCCAACATCCGCGACCAATGCACCTGGGTCCACCAGAACGATCCGGCGGGCGCCACGGCCAAGGCCAAGGACCTGGTCCGGATGGCCGTGGCCAAGGCCGGCCTGCTCAACCCCCTCGACCAGGTCGCCCTGTCCGTCAACAAGGCCGCCCTGGTCATCGGCGGCGGCGTGGCCGGCATGGTCGCCGCCCAATCCGTCTCGGCCCAGGGCTTCGAGGTCCATCTCCTGGAAAAGTCCGACCACCTCGGCGGCCAGGCCCTCAACCTGCTCCATACCTGGAAAGGCGAGCCCATAGGTGAATTCGTCGCCAAACTGGTGGCCGAAGTCGAATCCGATCCCAGGGTCAATGTCCACTTCAGGACCGGGGTCAGGAATTCAACCGGGTTCCTCGGGAATTTCGAAACCGAACTCTACAGCCTCGACGACCCGAAAAAGACCGAATTCATCAAGCACGGTATCGTCATCGCGGCCACGGGCGGCGGGGAGTACAAGCCGGACGAGTACCTCTACGGCCAGGACGAACGGGTTCTGACCTCCCTGGAACTCGACGCCAGGATGAAGGACGGCGACCCGCTCGTCGAAAATGCCGGCACCGCGGTCTTCATCCAATGCGTGGGTTCCCGCGAACCGGACCGGCCGTACTGTTCCAAGGTCTGCTGCACCCACACCGTTCATTCCGCGCTGGAACTGAAGAAGAAAAACCCGGATATGCGGGTATTCGTCCTCTATCGCGACGTCCGGACCTACGGCTTCCGGGAGGACATCTTCAAGGAGGCCCGGTCCCGGGGCGTGATCTTCATCCGCTACGAAACCGACAGAAAACCCCGGGTCGCCTCCACCGACGGGAAGCTGGCCGTGCGGGTCCTGGACCCCATCCTGCAAAGAGAACTCGAGATCGAAACCGACCTGGTCACCCTGGCCACGGCCATCGTGCCCAACGAGATCGATGAAATCCAGAAGGCCTACAAGATGCAGCTCAATCCGGAAGGATTCCTGCTCGAGGCCCATGCCAAGCTGAGGCCCGTGGACTTCGGGACCGCCGGGTTCTTCATGTGCGGGCTGGCCCACTATCCCAAACCCCTGGACGAAGCCATCGCCCAGGCCCAGGCCGCCGCGGCCCGGGCCACGACGATCCTGGCCATGGAGGCCATCACCGTGGGCGGCGCCGTGGCCGTGGTCGATCCCGACAAATGCGCGGTCTGCCTGACCTGCGTCAGGACCTGTCCCTATAACGTGCCTTATATCGGCCAGGACGGGTACGCCGTCATTGAACCGGCCTTGTGCCAGGGCTGCGGGGCCTGCGTGGCCGAATGCCCCGGCAAGGCCATTACGCTGCAGCACTTCACCGACGCCCAGATACTGGCCAAGGCCGAAGCGCTTGCGGCTTGACATCCCATCGAGGCGAGGTAGCTCTCATGTCCGAGTTTGAACCAAAAATCGTTGCCTTTTGTTGCCAATACTGAGCGTATTCCGCTGCGGACCTGGCAGGTTCGATGAGACTGCGTTATCCCACCAGCGTGAAGATCATTCAGGTGCCCTGTACGGGACGGGTGGACATCATCCACCTGCTCAAGTCCTTCGAGGACGGCGCCGACGGGGTTTATGTGGCCGGGTGCGAAGAGGGCGACTGCCACTTTTTGACCGGCAACTTGAAGGCGCGAAAAAAGGTCAACTATGTAAAGAAAGTCCTGGAAAGCCTCGGCACCGAACCGGACCGCGTGGCCATGTACAACATGTCCGCCGCCCAGGGTCCCCGGTTTGCCGAAATAGCCCGGGAATTCACGGCCAAGATAAAGGAGCTGGGGCCCTCCCCGTTCAAGGGGTTCGCGGCCAAGGCGGCTTGACAATAATCCGGAGAGGAGAACCATGATAGTAGCGGAGAGAAAACCGATCGAGGAAATCCTGGACATGGTCAAGGATTTCAAGAAGATTCTCGTGGTGGGCTGTAAAGGCTGCGTCACGGTCTGCAACGCCGGAGGCACGAAAGAGGTCGGCATTCTGGCCTCGATACTCCGGCTGGCCCGGGACAAGGAAAACAATCCGCTCGAGGTGGACGAACTCACCTTGGAACGCCAGTGCGATCCGGAATACATCGAACAGCTCGACGGCAAGGCCGGCGACTACGACGGCATCCTCTCCATGGCCTGCTCGATCGGACCGCAGTATATTTCATCCCGTTTCCCCAAGTCCCTGGTCTATCCGACCCTGAACACCAACTTCCTGGGCGGCTCCCTCGAACACGGGGTCTGGGCCGAGTTCTGCCAGGCCTGCGGCAACTGCAAGATTCATCTCTTCGGCGGCCTCTGCCCCATCGCCCGGTGTTCCAAAAGCCTGCTCAACGGCCCTTGCGGCGGTTCGTCCGACGGCAAGTGCGAGATCAGCAAGGACGTGGACTGCGTCTGGCATCTCATCGTCGAAAAGCTCATGGAGCAGGGCAGGATGGACATGCTCACCGGAGTCAAGCCGATCAAGGACTGGTCGACCAGCCGTGACGGCGGCCCCCGCAAGATCATCAGGGAGGATCTGAAACTATGAAATCGGGCAGCAATCTCGAAAAAGTATTGACCGCCGGCCAGTTCGCGGTGACCGGCGAATGCGGCCCCCCTCGGAGCGCGCACGCCGATGAGGTCCGGCATAAAGCCCAGCATCTCAAGGGCATGGTCGATTCCGTCAACGTAACCGACAACCAGACCAGCGTGGTCCGGATGTCCAGTCTGGCCGGCTCGCTGATCCTGAGGCAGGAAGGCCTCGAGCCCAACATGCAGATGGTCTGCCGCGACCGGAACCGCATCGCCATGCAGTCCGATGTCATGGGCGCCTATGCCCTCGGGGTCCGGAACCTGCTCTGCCTGTCCGGCGACCACCAGAAGTTCGGCGACCATCCCGAAGCCAAGAACGTCTTCGACCTGGACTCCATCCAGCTCATTCAGACCGTCAGACAGCTTCGCGACGAACGCAAACTGCTCTCGGGCCAGGAGATGCCGGAAGGACACGAACCGCGCATGTTCATCGGCGCCGCGGTCAACCCCTTCGCCGACCCCTTCGCCTTCCGGGTCCACCGTCTGGCCAAGAAGATCGCCGCCGGCGTGGACTTCGTCCAGACCCAGTGCATCTACAACATGCCCAAGTTCCGGGAATACATGAAACAGGCCGTCGACATGGGGCTTCACGAAAAATGCTTCATCCTCGCCGGCATCACCCCCATGAAGTCCCTGGGTATGGCCCGGTACATGAGCAAGTTCGTCCCCGGCATGGACGTGCCCGACGACATCATCAACCGGGTCAAGGCGGCGGACAAGAAAGACCAGGCCAAGGTGGGCATCGAGATGGCCGTGGAACAGATTCAGGAGATGAAGGAGATTCCCGGCGTGGCCGGCGTGCACATCATGGCCATCGAGTGGGAGGAACGGGTCCCGGAGATCGTCAAGGCCGCCGGCCTCCTCCCTCGTCCCCAGGTCTGATCCCTCGTTTTTTCCCTTCTCGAACCAACCGGCCGGATCGGCAAACGCCCATCCGGCCGGTTCTTTGCCCGGCCGCCCGGTCAGGATTCAACGATCCGGGACCTGCTCGATTCCATCCGCCCGTCGGGAAAGCCGCGAAAGGTGAAATTTCTCCGAAGGTATGTTAGCCTTAAAGCCGCCGTTTGCTCGAAGAGAAGCTTGGCTCGCCAACGAATTGACAAAGAGCGGCCGACTGTGATGAACTGATCTTACCCGGTGAAAAGAAGACGGATTCCGCTGGCGGGTTTGACAGATGCGCCATTCGGAAAAGGAATATGGCGACAGGTAACAGAAAAGACCGGAAAATTATTGAGGCCGCTGTGGAACTGATCGCCCGCCAGGGCTACCACGGCACTTCGATCAAGCACATCACCGACAAGCTGGGACTGACCAAACCGGCCATTTACGCCCATTACACCGGTAAAGCCGAGATCATCCACAAAATCATCCAGGCATTCGAGCGTGAGTACCTGGACCAGTTGATCGAATGCGTGACCGGACACGCCGGCAGTGCCCTGGACAAGCTGCACCGGGCCATCAGCTTCGTCAGCGAGTTCGCGACGAGGAACCTGGACCTGGTCATCGCCTTCCATGCCATCAACAGCGAACTGAAGGCAGACCCGGAATTCGAGTCGGCCTTGGCCCGGATACGAATCAAGCAGGAAGCCTTTCTCAAGGACCTCTTCGGCCTGGGCATCCGCCAGGGGCAGTTCAAAAAACACCTTGACCCGGAAGTTCTCAGCCATCTGTTCCTGGCCTTTTCCCGGGGCATGTTTCAACAATGGCTCGAAAGCCGAAACCGGCTGGA
The DNA here is from genome assembly GCA_018830135.1 of Pseudomonadota bacterium. Lineage (GTDB taxonomy): Bacteria > Desulfobacterota > Desulfarculia > Adiutricales > JAGVGV01 > JAHJTB01. The sequence continues at coordinate 9,692 of JAHJTB010000195.1, forward strand.
CGGCGATTTGTTCATGCGGAATTTCCGCGAGGCCTTCTTCAAGGGCCTTTTGGCCTGACCCGGCCCTTTCCCTGAAAAATCCGCTCGGTCTCAAGGCCCTGCCTCCATCGGCCCGGTTCCGGCAGAGGACGCGGGCCGGGGCCCCCGCATATCATATTAACGAACGATAAGATATAATGCGCGTACATTTCGGGGGTTCTGGCCGGAGTTTCGGATAAAACCTGGCCCGGACGCCCGGGTAACTATATTAATTATTACTAAATATCAATCAATTATGAATTAACCCCGGGAGGGGGCCCGGCCGAAAAAAGGCTTGACACCGGCGCGGGGCCCCGCTAAAATATTAACGAACGTTAAGCAATAAGAGCGGCGGGACTCTGGCAGGCCCATCCATGGAAGAAAAAATCCTTCAAGCCAGCATGGACATTTTCGCCAGGCAGGGCTACCGCGGCCTGTCCATCAAGCGCATCACCGACAAGCTCGGCCTGTCCAAGGCCGCCTTCTACGCCCATTTCCAAAGCAAGAACGAGCTGCTGCATCGGCTCATCGACGAATTCGAGCGCCAGTACCTGGATGAACTGATCCATAGAATCCAGGATCATCCAGGCACAGCCATCGATAAGATTCACCGGGCCATGAGTTTCGGGAGTGAACTCGGCTTCAAGCACCCGGAATTGATCATCTGCTATCAAACATTGAACAGTGAACTCAGGGCGGTCCCGGATTTCGAACCGGCCCTGACCCGTGTTCGATGCAAACAGGAATTATTTCTAACCGACCTCTTCAGCCAGGGAGTCCGCGAAGGGCTGTTGAGAAATGACCTCGACCCCGGAACCATGGCCAAGGTTTTCATCGCGCTGTCGGCCGGTATGTTTCAGCAGTGGATATTCCAGCAATCTCACATAGATGGGAATCAATACATCCGGGCGATCCGCCGGTTGGTTTTTGAAGGCCTGTTGGCCTGGCGTTAAAGAAGTGGCTCGGGTCTATCCGCGATCCAGTATCAGGAAACAAATCGAGCTAAAAAGGAGAGCCTCATGGAGTATGAAACCCTTTTGCTCAGCCAGGAAGACGGCGTCGCAACCATCACCCTCAACCGGCCCGACCGGCTCAACGCCCTCAGTCGCCAGCTAATGGCCGACCTCGATGACTGCATCACGAGACTCGACCAGGACAACGAGGTCCGCTGCGTCATTCTGACCGGGGCCGGCCGAGGTTTCTGCGCCGGGGCCGACATCAAGGAGATGGCGGAAGAAACCGGCCAGCGGCCGCGATTCCGGCCTCGGTATTCAGTTTTCAGCAAGATCGAAGACTTGGGCCAGCCTGTGATCGCGGCCATCAACGGTCCCTGCAACGGCGGCGGCCTGGAACTGGCCCTGTGCTGCGATTTCCGGATCGCTTCCGAAGCGGCCAACATGGGCCTGGGTGAAGTCAAACTGGGCGTCATGCCTCTGGCCGGGGGCACGGTCCGTCTGCCCCGGCTGATCGGGCCGGGCCTGGCCAAGGAGTTCCTCTATTTCGGCAACCGGGTCGATGGGAGGCAGGCCTTCCAGATCGGCCTGGTCAACAAGGTGGTCCCGGCGGACGAGCTGATGGCCGAGGCCGGGAAATGGGCGGCCGAACTATCCGAAAGGGCGCCGCTGTCCCTGCGGATGATCAAGCGCAGCGTCAACCAGGGCCAGGACATGGACCTGCTGGGGGCCTTGGGGCACGAGGATCGTTGCGGTACGGAGTTGATTCATTCCGAGGATCATAAGGAAGGCATCATGGCCTTTGTCGAAAAGCGCAAGCCCCAATTCAAAGGGCGGTAGTTCCTGTCGAGCGGTTCGGAAGGCTGGGCCGGGACCAGGGACGAAACATCCAAGGAAAGAAGTGTGAAGCATGGATTTCGGGATCAACGAAGAGCAGCGCATGATTCAGGACGCGGCCAAACGGTTGATGAAGCAGGAGATTCAGCCTGTTTTGGCCAAGTATCCGGCCGGGTCCACCCTGCCGGTGGACGAAATCAGGAATCTGCTCAAAAGGCTTATTCCCATGGGCTATCTGGGCAACACCATACCGGAAGCGGATGGCGGCGCCGGCCTGGACTGGGTGACCTTCGGCTTGCTGATGGAGGTCATCGAGCCCGTATTGTACGGGGTGACCATGATAACCGGGGCCCTGGCCCGGGGGATCGCAGTGAGCGGCAGCGAAGAGCAAAAAAAGACCTATCTGCCCGGTCTGCTGTCCGCGGATCGCATCGGCTGTTCCGGCATCACCGAGCCCAACGTGGGATCGGCCACGTATTCCATTCAGACCCGGGCCGTCGAGGATGGCGATCATTACATCATCAACGGCACCAAGATGTGGATCACCAACGGGCCGTTCGCCGATCTCTGCACGGTGCTGGCCACGGTCGACCCCGGTCGGGGGCGGGACGGCATCTGCATGCTCATCGTGGACAAAAAGGTCTCGCCCTGGGTGGCGCGTCCCATGGAGGTCATGGTTGATTCAACGATTCCGTCGGTCGGCGAGTTGATCTTCGAAGACTGCCGGGTGCCCAAAGAGAACCTTCTGGTTCCGCCAGGCCATGGACTCAAGGCTCAGCTCAGCGCGTTTTCCGCGGCCCGCTGCTTCGTCGGCCTGGGCTCTTTGATTACCGCCCAATTGGCGTACGAGGCCGCGGTCAAATACGCCAGGGAACGAACCCAGTGGGGCAAACCGATCGGCCGGTTCCAGTTGATCCAGAACATGATTGCCGAGATGTACGCCCTGATCGAAACCTCCAGGCTGCTGATTTTCAGGGGGCTCTGGATGCTGGATCAGGGCACGCGCTGCATCAAGGAAAGTTCATTGGCCAAATTTTACGCCACCGAGGCGGCCATCAAGGTGACGTCCATGGCCATCGAAGTCCATGGCGCCTACGGCCTCTCAAAGGAGTACCCGGTGGCCGACCTTTACAAAAAAGGCCGGATGGGGACCATTCCGGACGGGACCAATGAAATTCAGAGGCTCGTCATCGGCCGGGAAATCCTAGGCCTGTCGGCCTTTGTGTAACTCCCGTTCGTAGGGTCCGGGAAACAGGACATGGGATAACATTTTATTCATCAAAGGAGTGTGAAGCATGGATTTCGGGATCAACGAAGAACAACGCATGATCCAGGACGCGGCCAGGAGGCTGATGAAGCAGGAGATTCAGCCTGTTTTGGCCAAGTATCCGGCCGGGTCCACCCTGCCGGTGGAAGAAATCAAGTATCTGCTCAAAAAGCTGATTCCCATGGGCTACTTGGGCAGCACCATCCCCGAGGCGAACGGCGGCGCCGGCCTGGACTGGGTGACCTGGGGACTGCTGATGGAGGTCATCGAGCCGGAAATGTTCGGGGTGGCCTTTAACAGCGCGGGCATGGCCCAGGGGGTCGCCCTGAGAGGCAATGAATATCACAAGAAGACCTTTCTGCCCGGCCTGCTGTCCGCGGACCGGATCGGCTGCGCCGGCATCACCGAGCCCAACGTGGGTTCGGCCACCTTTTCCATTCAGACCCGGGCCGTCGAGGATGGCGATTATTACATCATCAACGGCAGCAAGATGTGGATCAGCAACGCCGCCTTTGCCGATGTTTGCACGGTCTTGGCCAACGCGGACCCCGGCCGGGGCCGGGACGGCATCTGCATGTTCATTGTGGACAAGGCGGTTTCGCCCTGGGAGGCGCGCAAGATCGAGGTCCTGTCCGAGGGCCGGATTCCGGAAGTGGGGGAAATGATCTTCGAGGACTGCCGGGTACCCAAGGAGAACCTTCTGGTTCCGCCCGGTCATGGACTCAAGGCCCAGCTCAGCGGCTTTTCCGCCGCGCGCTGCTTCGTCGGCATGTACGGCCTGATCCCGGCCCAACTGGCATACGAGGCCGCGGTCAAATACGCCAGGGAACGGACCCAGTGGGGCAAACCGATCGGCCAGTTCCAACTGATTCAGAACATGATCGCCGAGATGTACGCCCTGATCGAAACCTCCCGCCTTTTGATTTTCCGGGCCCTATGGATGCTGGATCAGGACATGCGCTGCATCAAGGAAAGTTCATTGGCCAAATTTTACGCCACCGAGGCGGCCATCAAGGTGACGTCCATGGCCATCGAAGTCCATGGCGCCTACGGCCTCTCCAAGGAATACCCGGTGGCCGACCTGTACAAAAAAGGCCGCATGGGGACCATTCCGGACGGGACCAATGAAATCCAGCGTCTGATCATCGGCCGGGAAATACTGGGCATGTCCGCCTTCGTATGATCCATGAACGCCCCGCCGCCTTGAAATCAAGCGCAAGGCGGCGGTGTGGGGGGAGCGTCCATCGCGGGCGCTGAGGTCAAGTGATTAGAGATCAAGGAGGAAAAATGTCATGTACATGGGAATGCATTTGATCCGAGCGGTCAAGCTTTTTCCCGAGCGGACCGCCATCGTGGACGGCGACCTGCGTTTTACCTACGCCCAATTCAACGAACGGGTCAATCGCCTGGCCCACGGCCTGTCCAAGCGGGGACTGAAAAAGGGCGACCGGGTGGCCCTCTTGATGCCCAACTGCCACCAGGCCGTCGAGAGCGACGCGGTCTGCTACAAGACCGGCTTGGTCAAGGTGCCCCTCAACACCCGCCTGTCCATTCCGGAACTGGTCCACCAGATGAACAACTCCGAGGCCCACGCCTTGATCGTCCATCCGTTGTTTATCGAAGAGATCGAGCGCCATCGCGCGGACATCCAGACGATCGAGCATTACATCGCGGTTTCGAGCACTCCGGGGTCGATGATCGACTATGAAAAGGTCCTGGCTGAAGGCTCGCCCGACGAGCCGCAAGCCGACGTGGAATTGGACGATCTGTACAGCCTCAATTACACCTCCGGAACATCGGGCGTCTTGAAGGCGGCCATGCTGACCCACCGCAACTTCCTCTCATTGATACGGCAGAGCCTTTTAGGCACCGGGATGTATCCGGATTATAAGCCGGTCACGGCCTATGTGGCCCCGGTGACTCATGCCGCCGGCGGCATGCTTCTGCCCACCTTCATCAAGGGCGGGACCCAGGTCCTGTTGAATGTTTTTGATCTGGATCTTTTATTCAAGACCATCGAGCAGGAGCGGGTCACGGATATCCTGCTCATTCCGGTCATGATCAACTTCATGCTGGCCTTCCCGGAAATCAAGAAATACGACTACAGCAGCCTGCGCTACATCATTTACGGCACCGCGCCCATGGCCCCGGAGCGGATCAGGCAGGCCCTCGAGATTTTCGGCCCGATCCTGAGGCAGGGATACGGCCAGACCGAATCGACGGCCGTGGCCTCCTGGCTCGGGCCGGAGGATCATGTGACCAACGGGGATCCGGTCCGGGAAAAACGTCTCGGCTCGGCCGGACTGCCCTGTTTCGAGGCGGAGGTTAGGGTCGTGGATGAAGAGGGCAAGGACGTGCCGACGGGTGAAGTGGGAGAAATCATCCTGCACGGCGATTTCGTCATAGCCGGGTACTGGAAGGACCCCGAACTGACCGCGGACACGATCAAGAACGGCTGGCTTTACACCCGGGACATGGGCGCCTTTGACGAGGCCGGCTACCTGTATCTGATCGATCGCAAGTCGGACATGATCATCAGCGGCGGCTTCAACATCTACCCCAACGAGGTTGAGAATACCCTGTACGAACACCCGGCAGTGTTCGAAGCGGCCGTGGTCGGCGTGCCCGACGACGAGTGGGGCGAGGCGGTGAAGGCCGTCGTGGTGCTCAAACCCGGGGCCGAGGCCACGGAAGCGGAGATGATCGAACACTGCAAAACGCGCCTGGCCAGCTACAAGAAGCCCAAGTCGGTCGAATTCGTCCAGGAGATACCCAAGAACCCCATCGGTAAGGTCCTCCGGCGCCTGGTCCGCGAGCCGTTTTGGAAGGGACATGGCCGGCGGGTGAACTGACTATCGAAAAGAAAAGGAGATCACATGGACTTTACGGGGAAAAACATCGTCATCACCGGCGCAGGGGCTGGTGTCGGTAAAAAAGCGGCGGAAAAATTCCTGGAGCACGGGGCCCGGGTCATGATCAACGACCTGAGAGAAGACGTGCTCGACCAGGCCGAACAATACCTGAAGGCCAAGGGCGAGGTGGTGTCGTTCGCGGCGGACGTGACCGATACCGAAGCGGTTCGGGCCATGGCCCAAAAGGCCATCGAGACCTTCGGTGGGGTTGACATCTGGCTGAACAACGCCGGCACGGCCAAGGAGGTGAAGCTGTTCATCGAGCAGCCCCGGGAAAACTGGGACTTCGACATCGGCATCAACCTGATCGCCGTGCTCAACGGATGCAAGGCCATCCTGCCCCACTTCATCGAAAAGAAGGCCGGCAAGATCGTCAACACCGTCTCGGACGCCGGACGGGTGGGCGAATTCAGGCTGGCGGTCTATTCGGCGGCCAAGGCCGGAGTGATCGGCTTTACCAAGGCCCTGGCACGGGAAGTGGGCCGTTATAACATCATGGTCAACTGCGTCTCCCTGGGAACGACCAAGACGGAGAACATCAACGCGATGCTGGAGATGATGCCGGGGGGCGAGGAAAAGATGGCCAAGCTGTATGCCCTTAGACGCATAGGCGAAATGGACGACGCGGCCAACGCCCTGCTGCTCATGTCTTCGGATTACGTGACCTGGATCACCGGCCAGACCTTGAGTTCGTCCGGCGGGTTTTCCTTCGTCAGTTAGTACCGGTCGATGAACAGTCCGATCTGCCAGGCCCTGGGCATTCAATATCCTAGCCTGCTGGGCGGGATGGCCCGGGTGGGGACCGCGCCGCTGGCCGCGGCCGTGAGCGAG
>JAHJTB010000196.1 GCA_018830135.1 Pseudomonadota bacterium
ATCATTGCCGGCGGGTACAACATCTATCCCCGTGAGATCGACGAGGTGCTTTTCCAGCATCCCAAGGTACAGGAAGCGGTGACGGTGGGCATTCCGGACCAGTACCGGGGCGAGACCGTCAAGGCCTACGTGGTGCTCAAGCCCGGCGAAACGGCCACCCAGGAGGAGATCATCGCTTTCGCCAGGGAAAAGCTGGCCGCCTACAAGTCGCCCAAGGCGGTCGAATTCCGAACCGAACTGCCCAAGTCCGCCGTGGGCAAGACCTTGCGCAAGGTCCTGCGAGCGGAGGAGGCGGCCAAGAAAGAGAAATAACCGTTCCGGCCCGGACGCCTTCGGTCCGACGCCCCTGACACGGCCCGATCGAACCGCGCTTGCGCGACATTAGGGAGGTTTAAGATGGGTAAACCGGTTCTGCGAACCAAACTGTGTGACATTCTGAACATCGAATACCCCATCCTGAGCGCGGGCATGGGCCCCAGCCTGGTGGGTGAAAAGACCGGGGCGCCGGTGGAACTGGTCGTGGCCGTGTCCGAGGCCGGCGGCCTGGGCGTTCTGGGGGCCAGCGGCTTCACCATCGACGAAATGCGGGAGGCGATCCGGGAGATCAAGCGCCGGACCGACAAGCCCTTCGGGGTGGACCTGCTCCTGCCCAGCCAGATCGTCAGTCTGGGCGACCAGAAGGTCGAAGGGCCGGCCGAGGTCCCTCTGAGCGAGATACTCAAGACCCTGCCCCCGGCCCATTACGACTGGATCATGAAGATAAAGTCCGACATGGACCTGCCGGACATCGACGCCATGGTCCGCCTGGACTCGACCACGGTCCGTCCCCATGCGGCCGTCAAGGTCTGCATCGAGGAACGGGTGCCTCTGTTCTGCTCCGGCCTGGGCAACCCGGGCTTCATGATTCCGGACGCCCACGCGGCCGGGATGAAGGTGCTGGGGATTGCCGGCAACACCAAAAACGCCCGTCGGATCGCCCAGTCGGGCGCCGACCTGGTCGTGGCCCAGGGCCACGAAGGCGGCGGTCACACGGGCCGGGTCGGTTCTCTGGCCCTCTGGCCCCAGGCCATCGACGCCTGCGCCCCGACCCCCGTCCTGGCCGCCGGCGGCATCGGGGACGGCCGCGGCCTGGCCGCGGCCCTGGCCTGCGGCTGTCCCGGCGTCTGGGTGGGCACCCGCTTCCTGGCCACCACCGAAGGCGGGGCCCTGGACATTCAGAAGGAGGCCATTGTCAAGGCTTCGGACGAGGACACCCGCCGGACCTACCTTTACACCGGCAAGACCTCCCGGGCCACGTACAACAAGTTCCACGACCTCTGGGAGGCCTCGGGACTCGATCCCCTGCCCTTCCCCATCCAGGTCATGCTGGCCTCGGGCATGGTCGAGATGTTCACCAAGGCCGGCCTGAACGACTACGTGGGCCCCTTCTCCGGCCAGGTGGTCGGCCTGATCCGGGAGATCAAACCCGCGACCGACGTCCTCCGGGACATGGTCGCCGAAGCCGCGGACATCCTGGCCAACCGGCTGCCCGCCAGCGTCCAGGCCAGGGTCTGACCGACCGGCGGCCGGAGTCCCCTCCGGCCGCCTTCTTCATGCCCCGGCCCCCGGGCCGTCGCTCATCAAATTCCGGACCGAATGCCGTCAAGGAGGCGCCAGATGGATTACCGGCACATTATTTACGAACCGGGCCGGGTGGCCCGGATCATCCTCAACCGCCCCCGCTATCTCAACGCCCAGAGCTACCTCATGCGGGAGGAGATGGACGACGCCTTCCGCCGGGCCGCCGAGGACGACGCGGCGGGCTGCATCGTCCTGTCCGGCGCGGGCGAGCATTTTTCCGTGGGACACGACATCGGCACGCAGGAGGACGTCGATTACTGCAAGGAACGAGGCGATGTCGGCTGGGCCCTGGACACCCGGAACGAACGCTTCTGGGATCAGCGGGCCACCTTCATGGAAAATACCCTGCGCTGGCGCAATCTGCCCAAGCCGACCATGGCCATGGTCAAGGGCTACTGCATCTTCGGCGGCTGCATGTTCGCTTCGGCCATGGACGTCATCTTCGCCGCCGAGGACGCCCTGTTCCTGCCCGGCACGATCCAGTTCTTCCACGCCCCCTGGGACCTCGGCGCCCGCAAGGCCAAGGAGATTCTTTTCGAGCATCGATACATGCCCGCCCGGGAGGCCATGAAGTTCGGTTTTGTCAACCGGGTCTTTCCCCGGGAAGCGTTGGAGGAGGAGACCCTGGCCTATGCCGGCCGCGTGGCGGACAACTACCTCCGTGACCCGTTCTGGTACCGGATGACCAAGTTCAACATCAACCACATGCAGGACGCCATGGGGTTCAGCAACGAGATTCAGGCGGGGTACAACAACTACATGGTCATGACCGGCGTGATCCGCCCGGAACTGCCCCATCCTTCGGAAGGCGGCTTCGCCCGGACGAAAATCGCCAAGAACAATCTGGAAGCCTCCCGGCCCTGGATCGAGTCGGAAACCTGATTTTCCGATTTTCCCTTTGAAAACCGGAAAATAGGTGATTGTCCCTCGTTTTTCGCAGTAGGACACGGCTACGGCGAGAACCACGCCGTGATGGAAAAGAGGGAAGCTGGAGCTTCAGGGTCAGGTTCCCAAGCTGGCGCTTGGGAACCTGCAAGAGGAGACCTCGCCTTACCCCACCGCCTCGACCGTGACCGGGATGCCATTGAGCACGGCGTTGCCCGACAGCGGATCGACCGACTCGTCCGTCAGGATGTTGCTGTTGACGCCCGGCCGGTCCCCGGCCACGGACATCCTCAGGCCGGGCGCGTCATGCCCCCAGCCGTGGGGCAGACTGACCACGCCGGGCATGAGTTCCTCCCCGATCTCCACGGGCGCTTCGACCACTCCGACCCGGGACGATATTCGCGCCCGACCGCCGGCGGACAGGCCCAGCCGCGCCGCGTCCTCGGGGTGAACGAGCAGCGTGCATCGCTCCGGCCCTTGGATCAGGGTCTGGATGTTGTGCATCCAGGAGTTGCAGGATCGGATGTGCCGGCGGCCCACCAGGACCAGGGTGTCCAGAAGGGCTCCGGCTTCGAGCCGGGGCAGGTCGTTCATGATCCACTGGGGCGCCAGTTGGATCCGGCCTGATGTCGTCCGGAGCAGTTCCGGTAGAACGGGCTTCATGGGTCCGAGGTCCAAGCCGTGGGGGTGGGCCTCCAGCTTGTCCAGGCTCAGCCCGTCCGGGTTCCGGCCGAATCCGTCTCCATACAGACCGTTCCGGAACATCAGGTCGATCTGGCGCTCGGGCCCCCGTCGTCCGGCCAGGGCGTCCAGGATTTCGCCGGGGTCTCGTCCGGCCAGCGGTCCGCCCGGTTCGGCGACGGCGGCCTGGACGGCCTGGGTGATGATGAAGTCGTCCAGGGCCTGAGGGTCCGCGTCCGGGCCCTGGCCTGAGGCGATGAGGGCCAGTTTGAGCATGATTTCCCATTTGTCCGGGTGGTCGTCGTTCCGGGGCAACACGGGCGGGGAGTAGTTGGCCACGTTGCGCACGGCCGTGTTGTACAAGGCCACGTCATAGTGGCTGGCGGCCAGAGGCCCGGGCGGAGGCAGGATGACTTTGGCGTGGCGTGTGGTTTCGTTGAGGTAGAAGTCCACGCTGACCGTGAAATCCAGGCCGGAAAGGGCCCGGTCCAGGCGGGCGGCGTTGGGGGCCGAAGCCACCGGGTTGCCGGCCACGGTCACCAGGGCCCGCACCTGGCCCCCCCCGGGCGTCTCGATCTCGTCGGCCATGGTGGCCACCGGAAATTCGCCGATGACTTCGGGCAGGCCCTTGACCCGGCTGTGCCAGCGTCCGGGCTGCCAGGCCCGCCCGGAGGGTCCGCTCGGCCTGCCGATATGGCCGGGCCGGGGGAACATCAGGCCGCCCGGTCGGTCGAGGTTGCCGGTCAGAACGCAGAGCAGGTCGGCCAGCCAGGCGTTGAGGGTCCCGAACGGCGCGGCATGGACGCCGATCCGGCCGTAAAAGGCCGCCGATGGCGCGGCGGCCGCCTCCCGGGCCAGACGGCGGATCGTTTCGGAAGGAATACCGCAGCGATCGGCGGCCCGTTCCGGCGAAAACCGCCGGACGGTCTCCTCGATCACTTCCAGGCCGGCTGTGAAATCCGCCAACCGTCCCAACGAAACCAGGCCTTCATCGAAAAGGGTGCGGGCCATGGCCAAAAGCAGCCAGGGATCGGTTCCGGGCCGGATGCGGTGATGTTCGCTGGCGGCCCGGGCCGTGCGGGTCTCCGCCGGGTCCAGCACGACCACCTTGCCGCCCCGGTCCTTGATCGCCTTCAGACGGGTCGAAAAGCCCGGGGCCGTGCACAGACTGCCGCCGGAAACCAGGGGGTTGGCCCCCATCATGACCAGGTAGTGGGTCCGATCCAGATCGGGCACCGGCATCAGCCCGGCCGCTCCGTACATCAGCCCGGCCGAAACGTGCCGCGGCATCTGGTCGGTGGTGCTGGCCGTGAATATGTTTCGTGTTTTCAGGGCCCGGACCAGGGGCCTCATGTACAGGCTGCCGGACAAGGTATGGGCGCAGGGGTTGCCTGAGAATACAGCCACCGCGTCCCGGCCGTGCCGCTCCATGATGGGGACCAGCCCCTGATCCACTTCGGCAAAGGCGTCGGCCCAGGAAACTTCGACAAACGACGCTCCCCGCCTGACCAAAGGACGGCGCAGCCGGTCCGGATCGTCATGGAGCGCGCCCAGGGCCGCCCCTTTGGGGCAATAGAACCCCCGGGAAAAAACGTCTTCCCGATCCCCGACGATACGAACCACCCGGTCGCCGGACAAGGTGATCTTCAACCCGCAGGTCGCCTCGCAAAGCGGGCAGGTGCGAAAGGCCTCTCTGGTATCGCTGTTTCCGGTCATGACAAGGTCTCCTTCGGCTTCGAACGGCGCACGCCGGCCCAAAGGGGCGGCCGGCCGCCGTCGCGGCAGGGATTTATCACACGAATCGATTCACTGTTTGGCAAATGGTCCGGAACGAGTTTCGATGATCACTATAGCCCCGGATTCCGGGCGATGTCAATCAGGCCGGGACGGGAGGGCCCCTGGCGGCGTTGGCGGAGGGGGAAGCTTTACGGGTGCATGCCTGTTTCCCGCAAGCATTTCAGACCAGTTCCAGCCGGAAAATGTCCTCGCGGGCTCGAACCTTCTTGACCCGAACCGCGATGGTCTGTCCGGGTTCCATTTGGAGTCCGGACTGGGCGGGCAGGTCGGCGTCCAGCATGAGTTCGGTCAGGAAAATCCGCCAGCGGTGAGGCAGTTTTTCGATGACCAGGGCCTCGTACGGCTTGGGGCTCTGGACTTCGAAGTAACGCAGGAGCCAGTACCGGCGCCGGCGCATCTGGACCCGGTTGGCCCGGCGCAAGGCGGGCTCGATCAGGGTCAGCAGTTGGGACATCTCCTCTTCGGAGTAGGCGGGCTTTCCGTTCCGGGCCACGGAACAGACCTGACGCTGAACGATCAGGTCGATGTAGCGCCGGAGGGGGGAGGTCAGGTTGGTGTACACGGACAGCCCCATCCCGCTGTGCGGGGCCGGCTCGGTGGTCCAGACGACGCGGTTGAGGTGCCGGCGCTGCAAAAGGCAGGGAAACAGGTCGTTGCAGTCGGTATCGCCGGTGACGATTCGCTTGCTGGGTTCGTTCTGGGCCCGGTACAGACCCGCGGCCTGTCTTTCCTTGAGCATGACGCCGGCCAGATGATTGGTCAGGATCATGAATTCGCTGATCATGGACCGGCCCGGATTCTCCCACAAGGTCAGGTTGACGCCGATCTCGCCTTCCGGATTGATGAAGACGTTCAACTTGGGCATGGACAGAATCAGGGCGCCGTGTTCGATCCGCACGGCCTTGAGGGCCCGGCTGAGCTGGAATAGCCGGTTCAGCGTCGGGTCGGTCTCCACGGTCATGTCCACTTCCTGGTAGGAGAGCTGGCGTTTGACCGTGATCAAGCTGGGCGTGAACTCGAAGCTGAGCACTTCCCCGGATTCCGTGACGTCGGCCAAAAGCGAAAAAGCCGGGCGTACGGAATCCGCCTTCAGACTGAGACACTCCTCGGAGAGAATTTCTGGCAGCATGGGGATGCGCTGATCAGGGGCGTAAATGGAAGTGGCCCGCTCGATGGCCTCGCGATCGAGTTCGGAACCGGGCCGGACCACGGCGGCCACGTCCGCGATATGCACGCCCAGCCGCAGCCCCCGATCCGTGGTCTCGATGCTGACCGCGTCGTCGAAATCCCGAGCCCCGCCGCTGTCGGCGGTGATGACTTCCAATCCGGTCAGGTCCCGTCTCGGCTGGTCCATCCAGCTCGAGGACTTGGAAACCGAAGCAGCCTGGTCCCGCACGGCGTCCGGAAACTTCACCGAAACCTGTTCCCGGAGAATGTCCAGGTTCTCGTGCTGGCTCATCTCCCCCAGCTTGACCAGCAAGTAGAAGGGCCGCCAGGGGTCGCTGCCCAGACCCGCGTTTTCCAGAAGTTTGAGGCCCCACTTGTATTCAGGCGCTTCGATGCCGTTGATGGCGATGTCCCGCAGGATGCGGACCAGACGGTCGCGGCAGGCCGGCTCTTCGGTCGGCCGATCGGCCCAGACGTCGGCCAGCCAGGCGCTGCCCTCGTCCAGTTCCCGCTGCCGTTCCGCATCCCGTTCCCGAGTCTCGGTGATCTGTTCGACCTTTTCCGCGCTGTGGCGCTGGGCAATTCCAGGCCGGAGTTTGAAATACAGTCCGTCCCCGAATACCGCCCGCATGACGGCGGCCGACTGATCCGGCGGATGGGGGGCGGGCCAGATCAATTCGGCCAGGTAGTCATAGGAGAATTCGTCTCCCTCCCCATCGAGCAGTTCCCACAACTCGATCACGTCGATAGTTACGGCCAGTTCGTCCCGATTTCGGGAGATGTCCTGTAACGAACGGACCAGTTCGTGGCGCGGCTTTCCGGGGTTCAGGGTCGGGCCGGCGTCGTGGATGATTCGGCCGATGGATATGCTCATCTCCCGGTCCGTATGACTCAGGACCAGGAGTTTGCTGGTCTTGTCGCGGGTGACCACGGCGGTCAGGAATCGCTGCCCTTCGATGAATTCGACCACCCTGCCCGGTTCCATCCAGCCCCCTTATCGTACTAAATAAAACAAGATACACGACCCGGTCGGCCAGTGTCAACAAGCCGCTGAATCGTTGCCGCATAATCGTCATGCAGACCATGATCCGAAGCAGACCGAAAAATAGAGGCCGACCCGGCTTATATGTCAAAATATATCAGTTTATTGTGTCAAAACGGTATTCCGTCGTCCCCCCTTGACACGACCCGCGTCGATGCTTACTGAAGTACTTAAACGAGGTATTTGTTCGAGACAACTCTAGCGTCAGGAGGTGTCGAGATGGCCATTACGGACAAGGTCAAGGAAAAGCTGGAAAATGTGACCGATGACATGAAACAGGGCGTCGATTCCCTCAAGCAGGACGTCCGGGAAATCAGGGAACGGATCAAGACGCTCGCCTCCGGCCGGCCGACCCGGACCGAAGTGGCCGTCCGGTCCCGGAGCGAGGCCCTGGGCGATCCCTTTCTGGAGCTTCAGCGTCGGACCAACCAGCTTTTCGAGGATTTTTTACATGATTTCGGCTGGCTCGGCGACCGGTTCGCTCCGGTGGACTTCGGGACCGATTTTTCCGCCTCGGCCTGGCCCCGTCTGGACGTGAGCGAAACCGACAAGGAACTCGTGGTCAAGGCCGAACTACCGGGCGTGGACCGGGAGGACATCTCGGTGAATGTGACCGACGAGACCCTGACCATCAGCGGCCGGAAAAAGATCGAGGAAGAGGACAAGGGCAAGAACTATCACCGGATCGAGTGTTTTCACGGGTCTTTCGTCCGGACCCTGCCCCTGCCGACGGGCGTGGACGGAGAACGGGCCGAGGCCGCTTTCAAAAAGCAGGTTCTGACCGTGACAATACCCAAGACCCGAACCGCGGCCCTGCCCGGCCGACGGATAGAAATTCAATAGCCCTGGACTCGTTGAACCTAACGCGGCTCCGGTCGCTTGACCGTCAGGATCATGAAGGCGGCCGCCAGGTCCAGGACGATGAACAGGCCGAAGGCCGGGTCGTACGAGCCCAGGAGGTCGTAGCTCCGGCCCATGATGATGAACCCGGTCAGTTGCAGGATCAGAAACAGGGACAGGAACCGGAACACGGCGGCGAACGAAGCCCGGCCGAACAGGGCGGCGGTGATGATGGGAAAGACGGACATGGCCCCGCCCATGGCAAAGCCGAAAATCAGGGAGAACGCCAGCAGGGCCGCCATGGACCCCTTGAACAGGGCCAGGCCCAGGCCCAAAGCGGTCATCAACATGATTACGGCCACGACCTTTTTCGGTTCGAAGCGGTCGCAGAGCATGCCCCAGATGTACTTGGCCACGGCCCCGGAAAAGGCCGTCAGGGAGAGCATGAGCATGGCCGACATGTCGCTGAAACCGATATCGGCGAACCGGGGCTTGAGCTGGGCCATGACGCCGCCCACGCCGGTCAGCATCAAGGCGAAGGCGATACCGACCTTCCAGAAGGCCCCGGTCCGGACGAGTTCGGGCAGGGTCCAGATCGCGCCGGGATGATAGCCTTGCCCCAAGGCCGGGATCGGCGGTTCCGGGGCCGGCCCTTTCCCTGACGGCTCGCCGTCCGGCTCGAGGCCGTACGTCTCGGGCCAGTCCTTGACGATCAGCCAGGCCAGGGGCCCCACGGCCAGGACGATCAGGCCCAGGATGAGGAAGGCCGTGGCGATATCGGTGTAAATGACCAGTTCCATGGCCAGCAAAGGCAGTACCGCCCCGGAAAAGGAGATGCCGATGGCGGCCAGCCCCATGGCCCGGCCCCGCTTTTTGATGAACCAGTTGTTGACCGCGGTATTGGTCACGATGCCGCCGTAGGCCATGCTGCCCGCGTGGAGCAGGATGTAGAGCAGGTAGAACTGCCAGAGCGCATCGGTTCGGCCCAGGAGGATGCAGGACAGGCCGCCGGCCAGGGAGCCGATGACCATCAGAATCCGAGGACCGGTGCGCATGACGATGGTCCCGTAAAGAAGCTGGCTGATGAAGCCGGAGAGCATGCCCAGGATCAGGGCCACGTTCAAATCGGTCCGGGTCCAGCCCCGGGCCTGGCACAACGGCTCCATGAAGGCGTTCATGATGTAGTAGCTCGTGCCGATGGCCATGAAATTGGCAAAGAGCCCAAAGCCGGCGATATACCAGCCGTAGAATATCCGGTCGTCCCTGCTGGGCGTCATGTGAACCTCCGCTGCCGCACGACCGCCAATCAATCACAACCCGGTCCGTAAAGCAAGCAGGGCCTTTTCAGGGGAACAAGGGTTCGGGGGGCCTATGGTTGGTTAACCGACCGCATCAGGCGTCGGCGGCCGGGCCGGGCCTCCGGACCGTAGCCATCAGTCCGGCCGCGGCCAGATTGAAGACGATGAAGGCCGCGTAGGCCGTGTCATACGAACCGAGCAGGTCGAAGCTCATTCCGGCGATGGGCAGACCGGCCAGTTCGATGAGCATGAAGATGGGCAGGTAGCGGAAGACCGAGGCAAAGGACTCCCGGCCGAACAGGTCGGCCACCAGAACCGGACAGGTGGCCATGATCCCGCCCATGGCAAAGCCGAAGACCAGGATAAACAGGACCAGGGCGGCCGGCGAGCCGCCGAACAGGGCAAAGGACAGGCCGAGGGCGTTGACTCCGGCCATGACCATGACCACCCGGCGGGGCTCGAACCAGTCGCAGAAGGCGCCCCAGGCGTACTTGCCCACGGCCCCCATCAGGGCCGTGACCGACATCAGGGCCATGGCCGTCACGTCGTCGAACCCCACGTCGGCGAAACGCGGCTTGAGCTGCGACATGACTCCGGTGGGCCCGGCCAGACACAGGCCGAAAAACAGGCCGGTCTTCCAAAAGGCCCCGGTCTTCATCAGGCGGCCCAGGGTCCAGGGGCTGCCGGGAACCGGGTCGGACATTGCTTCGCCGTGGGTCTCGTTCCCCGCTGCCCCGGCCGCGTCCCCGTCCGGAGAGAGGCCCATTCCTTCCGGCCAGTCCCGAACCACCAGCCAGGCCAGGGGCCCCAGGACCGCCATCAGCACGCCGATCCACAAGAAGGCCGCGGCCATGCTCATTCGCAGGATCATGAGCATGGCCAGAAAGGGCATGATGGCCCCGGACAGGGAAATGCCCACCGCGGCCAGCCCCATGGCCCGGCCCCGCCTCCTGACGAACCAGTTGTTGACCGCCGTGTTGGCCACCACGCCGCCGTACGAGGAATTGGCCACGTTGAGCAGAACGAAGACCAGGTAGAACTGCCACAGGGTCTCGACCCGGCCCAGAAGAAAAAAGGAAAACCCGGCGGCCAGGGCCCCGAGGGTCATCAGAATGCGGGGCCCCAGGCGCATGACCAGGGTCCCGAAAACCGGCTGGGTCAGGTATGCGGCGATAAAGCCGGCCATCAGGGCCAGGCTGATGTCGGTCCGGGTCCAGTTCCGGGCCTGGCAGAGCGGTTCCATGAAGGCATTGAAAATATAGAAGCTGGTGCCGATGGACATGAAGTTGGCCAGGAGCGCTACAGCCGTGACATACCAGCCGTAAAAGACCCGGCCGCCCGCGGTAGGCGACATTCGAACCTCCGGTTCCGGAAATACGGTCAATAAACCACACGCCGCCGTTTCCGGCAAGCCGGAAGGGTTCGAATTCCGTTCAGCCTTTTCATCTCTCGGGTCCGCTCCCGCCCGCCCGGTCTTCCCAGTCCCGCCGGACCCGTTTCAGTATCTCCTCGCCCCTGGGCCATTCTATGACGATGCCTTCCCAATGGGGCCGGTGGGACATCTTCTGCATGACAAAGGCGTCCGGACCGAACCAGTATGGAAGCGCCCCGGACAGGAAATAGCCCCGATCCGCAAGCCAGTCCACGGCCCGCCCCAGGCAGGGGCGGGACGAATTCAGCCAGGCCTGGAAGACAATGGACCCCTGATCCCGAGCCGATTGCTCCTCCTGTTCAAACCGGGCGAAGAAATCGTCGCCGATCTCGGCCACGGAAAACCGGGCCACCCGGGCGAAGGCGAAATACTGGGTTTGGATGATGCTGGCGGTCCCTTGGGGCAGGATTTCCGTGGACGCGAGCAGTTCCCGTTCGTCTTCCAGATCGTTGTATAAAAACTCCAGGGCCTCCCGATAGGCCGCCGGCACGAACACGGTCTGGGGCGCGGGCCTGAAGATGTTGATGGTCACCAGAGAACCGACCCGGCCGCCCGCGCTACGCTCCTTGGCGTAGGCCGACGCGGGCATGAGGTCGATCTGCAGGGCCATGGGAAAGGCCTTCATGGACCGGGCCGCCCTTTGGCTGAAAGGGTGATTGAGGACCGCGTCGCCCCAAATGGCGCCGGCGCCAAAGTGTTTCGGGACCACGTCGAATCCATGGGCGATCATGCGGGCGAAGACCCCGGAGGTGTTCCGGTAGGCGGGCAGGACCAGGCCCGAGCCGACTTCGTACAGCGCGGGGTTCGGGGCGGTCTGAAAAATGGCCGAATGCCCGACCACCTCGCCCCGGGGCGTGCGGGCCACGATCGAGACGATCCGGCCGGCCGCGTTCTCCGCGGCCAGGGCTTCGGGCTGGTAATAGACCTTTTGGGGATAGTCTTCTCCGTACACGGTCCGGAACAGGGCGGCCACCCCGGGTCCGTACTCGGGGCGGAACAGGTCGATCTCCAGGTCCTGTCCGGGTTCGGTTTTCAGCGGGTCGATGTCCGGCACGTTCGTTTACCTCTCTGAAAGGGACATTGTAATAACGCGTCCAAACAACACTCACGTCTCCCGTATTTTACCACTCCGGATTCGGCCTGAATGAAAATTCTTCCGGCCGGCCCCGGGTATTCCGCTCATCCTAAAAGCGCCATATGCTCCACCCCGCCGAAGGCGGGCAGGCAGAAGTGATACCCAAAGAGGGCGGCCCCATCAGCGGGACCCGTTTCTAAACCCAATAACTTTCGGTCTTCCCGAAGGACGGATACTCGCACAGGAATCCCCATGGCACTTCGGAACCTGTTTACACCCGTCTCGATTTTTTCTATATTGACGTCCAGACTCCAACGATTCGCCGGCCCGAGCCGGCCCCTGCCCCCAATATGACCGCCGGACCCGCCCGGCCGGGAGGACATGGACATGCCCGTCAATGACCTCGAATTCCACGTCGCCGGCCCCCGGGCCGAAGAGAACGCCCGCGAACTGTCCGCCCTGCTGGAAAGCCTGTTCGGCCGGCCGGCCCAGACCCTTCGGGCCGGAGAATCAGGCCGGCCGGCCGAACGATTCGACGCCAACACCATGGCCGTGGCCGCCCTGATCGTGGCTATTCCCAGCGGAATACTGGCCACCCTCCAGTTGGCCGACCGGTGCGAACTCAAGGAGAAAATCCAGCGGCTCATCGACTGGGCCAAAACCAGGCGCCGGGAGGACGAGCGCCACCTCATCGCCATGGTCGCGGCCAAATCCGAGGTCCAGCCCCTGGACCGGGCCGACGCCGTCCGGACCGTGGACGCCCTGGCCGTTTCGGCCAAGGCGAAAAAGGAGGCGGACTGATGCGGGCCGGCATTCTTTTCGATGACGAACAGTTCGTCCTGACCCGCGGGACCGACCTGTCCGACCGCCGCGGAAGCCCGGACATGGGAGCCGGCGTGTTCGAGTCCTGGCTGCTCCGCTACCGCCAGGCATTGGGCAAATCCCGTCCGGCCGACGACCCGTCCCTGCTCTTCTGCCCGATCCGGCGGCTGGGCCGGCCGGGCCAACCCGACCCGCCTTCCCCGTACCGCCCGTCCCTGGTCTTCATGGCCGCCGCGCCGCGCGGTCGGAGCCCGCTGCGGTACGAAGACGAGGAGACGGCCATCCTGACCGCCACCGGCAACCTGGGTATGGACCTGGGCCATCTGCTCTGCGCCGGGGGGTACAAGGAAGACGGGCTGGCCATCCTGCGGCGTTCGGAGGAGGGTTTCCGGACCTTGGACCGGACAGACCGGGCCGACCAGATCGCGACCCTGATTGCCGAGATTACCGGCAAGGCCCCGGCCTGACATCTTTTCCAGCTCGTATCCAAGCTCCTGCTCCCCGCTGGTTCCCAAGCAGGAGCTTGGGAACCAGCGGGGAACATCCTTGAA
Organism: Pseudomonadota bacterium; assembly: GCA_018830135.1. Classification (GTDB taxonomy): domain Bacteria; phylum Desulfobacterota; class Desulfarculia; order Adiutricales; family JAGVGV01; genus JAHJTB01. The sequence goes on from JAHJTB010000196.1 coordinate 13,211, forward strand.
TCAGACTTCCACGAATCAGCGCTAATCCGCGTTAATCCGCGGATAAATACCGGATTTTCCCGGCGTCCCCACCGCATGACCCTCCCCTGAAACGAGCCAGCCAGGCCCCTGCCCTCCATGTTTTTTTCACCCGCCCGTATTTTTCATTCAAGTCCTCCAGGACGCCAGCCGATAAGAGCATTGACGAGCGCCGCTATGGTAGCGCCCCGCGCGTCGACCATGAAGCCGGCAGAAAGCCGGCCGCAACCACCCTAGAAAAGGAGTACGATCATGGGTTACGACGTTATTCTCACCACCGGCATGTCCAACAGCCTTTACAGCCTTCAGCAAATCGACAAGCTCATGCAAACCACCAACGAGCGCCTGGCCACGGGCAAGGAAGTCAACAGCGCCCTGGACGACCCCATCAACTACTTTGCCTCGGAGGACCACCTGAATCGGGCCTCGGACCTCCAGGGGCGGAAGGACGAGATGAACGAGGGCATTCAGCTCCTCACCGCGTCCAACACGGGTGTCGAGTCGATCCTGGACATGATCGACACGGCGATTTCCCTGGCCAATTCGGCCCAGGTCGCCACCGATGAAACCGCGATCGACTCCCTCGAGGCCCAGTATCTGGAAGTCCTCAACCAGATCGACCAGGTGGTCAACGACTCGTTTTACAAGGGGACGAACCTGCTGCAAGGGGACAGCCTGACCGTGTATTTGAACGCCGAAGGCACCAGCACCATCGACCTGACCGGACAGGCGGCCGATTACGCCAGTCTGGGCCTGAGCGATCCGGCCGCAACCTGGTCGGACGGCGCGGGAACGCCGGACTCCGCGGGCATCCAGGCCTCCCTGGACTCTCTGACCGCGGCCAAGACGACCCTGCGGACCATGTCCCAGACGCTGTCTCTGAACTTGAGCAGCATTGAAATCCGGATGGATTTCGCGGACGAAATGATCAGCATCCTCAATGACGGCGCCTCTCTGCTGACCGCCGCGGATACCAACTCCGAAAGCGCCAAGCTGTTGATGCTGCAAACCCAGCAGGACCTGGCGCTCAGTTCCCTGAGCATCTCCTCGGATGCCTACCAGGGCGTCCTCAGGCTGTTCAGCTAAACGGCAACCCGGAAGGGCCAGCGCGGGGAGAAGGCCTCCCCGCGCCGGCCTTGATGACCGCGTATTGCGTTGCATGCAGACCGGACGGACGCCATGCCTTTGAAAATCACCCTGAAGCCCAACGAAAGACTGATCATCGCCGGGGCGATCATCCGCAACGGAAACGCGACCACGCGATTCCTGGTCGAAAATACCGTACCCATCCTTCGGGAAAAAGACATCATGCGGGAAGCCGAGGCCAACTCCCCGGCCCGCCGCATCTATTACGTCATCCAGTTGATATACGTGGACCCGGACAATCTGACCTCCTACCACGGCACGTATTGGAACCTGGTCCGGGACTTCATGAACGCCGTGCCCAGCAGCCTGAAACTGCTCGACGACATCAGCGAAAACATTCTGAGCGGCAATACCTACAAGGCGCTCCGCCTGGCCCGCAAGCTCATGGCTTACGAAACGGAGATTCTGGCCA
>JAHJTB010000197.1 GCA_018830135.1 Pseudomonadota bacterium
CCCCACTGGTAGAGCCCGAAGCCCCAGTGAAAGCCGGTCGTGACCCGAATCGAGTCGAAGAACAGATAGCCTCCGCCGATCATCATGGCCAGGCCGATGAAAAAACGGCCCAGGCCCCCTTCGCTGCCGCCCGCCCCTCTGGCCATACCATCCCTCCGATGTTTTTTTTAACAGCCTATCCATAACCGTCCGTTCTGTCAAGACAACGGTGGATGCACCCTGGAATGGGCCATGCTCTCGATGTCGCGAAGGTTGAAAACGGTTGTCAACCAAGGGGGCGATCCAGTACCATTCGGGTTTCAAAAACAGCAAGCGGCGAAAAAAGCGGTTGCCCCAAGGACCCCGGCGGGTCGGCGGGCGCGTTTTCTCGCCGGAAAGGAACGAACATGAACGTACATAAGGCCAGGGTGGAAGACGAAGGCCGGGTCATTGAACTGTTAACTCAGTTTCCCTCGAGCGGAATCGAGCACGCGGACTGGACCAAGGGGGGGAGCACCTTCCGGCTGATCGTCAGCCAGCCGGACCTCGGGACCATACTCCTGGCCGAGGAAGACGGGGAGGCCCTGGGCCTGATCACGCTCTCCTATCCCACGGCCATTCGTTGCGGGGGGATTTACACCTGCATCGAGGAGTTCATCGTCGGGGAAAAGGGACGGGGCAAGGGAATCGGCGGCAGCCTGCTCCGGGCCGCCCTGGATGAGGCCCGAAGGCGGGGCTGCTTCGAACTCCAGGTCAACAACCCCAGCGAACTGGGCTACCCGGTCTATCTGAAATACGGCCTCTCTGACGATGGCCGCCATCTCAAAATCGTTTTCGATTCAAAATAGCGTTCAAAGCGGCGCTGGAAACCGGGTGTCGGAGCTTTCGGTCGGCGGGTCCGATCCGGGGGTGGTTTGTTCGAAAAACCTCACGCTTCAATTACATTGTTAAATAAGAAAGAGTAGGGAAATAAGTCTGTTACGGCCGGAAGTGGGTTTTGTGTTGCCAAATATGTCAAGATTGATATAATTGGCTTGGTTCGGATTAAACCGCCTGGCGGATAGAGGACGCACATGGAACGGAAACCCGCCTCGATCGATGGTAGTGGAATGATTGCCGAAACGGGAAACAGCATCCTCCGGGCGGCCCGGGAATACAATCTTCAAATCCCCAGGCATTGCAGATATCCGGGCGAACGCTCCTCGGGCTCCCGCGCCGTGAAGGTCGACAAGGCCTAAGCGGTCGGGCCGGTTACCCGGGAGCCTGGAGTTGCGCGGCATAAAATATGACTTAAATGACATATTAAAGCAGGCGAGGCCGACGCAGGTTTTCCGGGCGGCCAGTCGGGCCTAGGAGATAAAAGTCCTATAACTATAAGAAAAAACAGAGATAAAACTATTCCTACAACTTGGCGGTTGTGAAGAGAAATAGCTTTTGTAAATATATCAAATATGATATATCAATAACAGGGACGAAAAAAGTGAAACCAGCGCACGTGAAGACGAGGTGAATGAAGAGATGGATAAGTCATGCGCTTCAATCAACGGACGGCCGGTTGACGCGGACGGTGAAATCACCATCCTGCAAGCCGCCCGTTCCCTGGACATCCACATCCCGACCCTCTGCCACTATGACGCCTGCGACAAGTCCCTGGGCTCCTGCGGCGTCTGCGTGGTCGAGGAACGCAACACCGGGGGCCTGGTCCGGTCCTGTTCCACGCCCCTCGAACCGGGCATGGTCGTCCTGACCGAATCCCGGAACGCCGTGCAGGCCCGGCGGGAGGCCTTGACCCGGCTGGTCAATTCCGGGCAGCACAACTGCTTTGTCCTCAATGCGGCCCCCCAGGACTGGACCGCGTACCAGATGGAGGCCATGGCCCGTCCGTGGCATCAGGCGGTCTGTCCGGCCTGGGGCCGTTGCGAGCTTCAGAATCTGGTGGTCAAGTACGGGGTCGATACCGCGCTGCTGGAATCCGGAAACGGCCTGTTCCCGGTCGACGACCGGCACCCCATGTTCGTTCGGGACTACAGCCGCTGCATCCGGTGCGGCCGCTGCATCCAGGCCTGCAACGACGTTCAGGTCAACCTGGCCATTCCGCTGCCCGATGACTGGACCCTGGACGCGCCGCCGCCGGAGACCGCCTATCCCGTGGTCGATTACGATCGCTGCGTGCATTGCGGGGAGTGCCTCCAGGCCTGCCCCACGGGCGCGCTGTTCGAGAAAAAGGCCTTTCAGATGAGCGTCGGCCACGAGACCCGGATGGTCCGGACCACCTGCCCGTACTGCGGCGTGGGCTGCCAGCAGTGGCTTCACGTCAAGGACGACCGGATCGTGCGGGTTACCGGCGTGGAAGGGGCCCAGCCCAACCAGGGACGGCTCTGCGTCAAGGGCCGCTTCGGGTACGACTTCATCTATTCCGAGGAACGGCTGACCACGCCGCTGATCCGGGAAAACGGCGAGCTGCGCGAGGCCGGCTGGGACGAGGCCCTGGACCTGGTCGCGTCCAAAATCCGGGAGACGGTGGATACATACGGCCCGGACAGCGTGGCCGGGGTGAGCTGCGCCCGGAGCATCAACGAAGACTCCTACCAGATGCAGAAACTGTTTCGCGCGGTGATCGGTACCAACAATATCGATCACTGCGCCCGGACCTGACACGCTCCCACCGTCGCCGGTCTGGCGACATCTTTCGGTTCCGGGGCCATGACCAATTCCTTCGTGGATTTTGGCAAGGCCAAGATGTTTCTGGTCATCGGTTCGAATACCACCGAGGCCCACCCCGTGGCGGCGACCTTCATCAAGCAGGCCGTCCGGAACGGGGCCAAACTGGTGGTGGTCGATCCGAGACGCACGGGTCTGGTCGAATTCGCCGACGCGCACCTGCGCCTGAACGTGGGCAGCGACATCGCCCTGCTCAACGGCCTGATGCACGTGCTTGTCACCGAGGAACTGTACGCCAAGGAATACGTGAACACCTGCACCGTGGGTTTCGAGGAACTCAAGGCCAAGGTCATGGAATACCCGCCGGAACGGGCCGCCGAGATATCCGGCATCCCGGCCGACGTGATCCGGGACACGGCCCGCCGGCTCGCCTCGATCCATCCGGCCATGCTCATCTACACCCTGGGCATCACGGAACACACCTGCGGCGTCAACAACGTCATGTCCTGCGCCAACCTGCAGATGCTCCTGGGCAACGTGGGCTTCGAGTGCGGCGGGGTCAATCCCCTGCGGGGGCAGAACAACGTCCAGGGGGCCTGCGACATGGCCGCCCTGCCCAACGTTTTTCCCGGTTACCAGAAGGTCGTCGATCCGGCCAGCCGGGAAAAATTCGAAAAGTTCTGGGGCGTGGAAAAACTGCCGGACCAGGTCGGCCTGATGATTCCCCAGATGATGGACGGCCTGCTGGACGGCAAGGTCCGCTTTTTCTACGTCTTCGGCGAGAACCTGGTCAACACCGAACCCGACATCGCCCATGTGGAGAAATGCATGGACGCGGCCGAGTTCGTGGTCGTCCAGGACATCTTCCTCAACGAGACGACCCCCTTCGCCGACGTGGTCCTCCCGGCCGCGGCCTGGAGCGAAAACGACGGGACGTTCACCAATTCGGAACGCCGGGTCAACCGGGTCCGGACCGCGTCTCCCCTGCCGGGAGACGCCCGCCCGAACTGGTGGATATTCAAGGAGATCGCCCGGCGGCTCGGACAGGAATGGACATCGGACAGCGCCCGGGAAATCTGGGACGAGGAGATATCCAGACTCGCGCCCTCGATGGCCGGCATCAAGTACGAGCGGATCGAAGGGGACGGGCTCCAGTGGCCGGCTCCGAACCTGGACCATCCCGGCACGTCCTTTCTGCACAAGGACGGCTGTTTCACCTGCGGCCTGGGCCAGTTCAAGGCCGTGGACTGGACCCCGCCGGCCGAAACGCCGGACGAGGAATACCCCTTTGTCCTGAGTACCGGGCGTCGGCTCTACCACTACCACACCCGGACCCAGACCGGGAGAAGCGCCGGCCTCAACGATCTGCTGGGCGAGGAGACCGTGGACCTTTCACCGGCCGATGCCGGCCGCCTGGGGGTCGAGGACGGCGAATACGTTCACGTCAGTTCGCGACGGGGCAGGATTCGGGTCCGGACCAAGGTCACGGAACAGGTTCCGCCGGGCGTGGTCTGGATGGCCTTCCACTTCCGGGAAGGCAACGCCAACTGGCTGACCAACCAGGCCTTCGACCCGGTCAGTTGCACGGCCGAATACAAGGCCTGCGCCGTTCGCATCGACAAGATCTGACGGCTGTTTGAATGGGAAAAATCGGGCGCCCCCTGCGGCCTGCCGCACGGAGCGCCCGTCCTGTTTTTATACCGGTACCCAGGTTTACAGCTGGTTCTAATGCGTCAGGTCTTGGGTTCACCCGATTGCTTCGTCGCCTGACGGCTCCTCGCAACGACGGTGCTTTTTTAGGTACGGCAAAAGGAAAAGCGCACCAACGATTGGGCCAGTCCGATCGTTACGATCTTCGGTTTTAATGCTGGTTCCCAAGCTCCAGCTTGGGGACCTGATCCTGGAAGCTCCAGCTTCCCTTTTTTTCGTTCATGGCGTTGGTTTTAACCATGGTCGTTCCGTCCTGAATAAGGTGTTGAAGCAGAGCTACAAGGCGAAATGGCCGTTCCCAAGCCGGGGCTTGGGAACGAGCGGAAAAACGGCGTACCCGGCCGGTGGCTTGAAGATCACCGGGCGGGCACCCGGCCCTGAAAAAGCGTGTAGGTGAAAAAGGCGTAATAATCGGTCCGGTCCAGGATGAAGCCCGGCGAATCCGGCCGGACCAGTTTTTCATACTCCCGCCGGATGTCTTCGGGCAGCTCGGACCCGGCCCGGCCCCAGCGCATGTCGAAGAGCGATAGCAGAGCCTCCCGAAGGTCCGGGCTCAAGGGCGAACTTGCTTCACCGATCAGGGTCTTGGCGCGGGCGTCGTCGAGGCCGGCCTGGCGGAACCAGCCCAGGCCGTTGAGAAAGTGACGCGAGGGCGGGTCAAAGGGCCGAAAAGGGGCCAGACCGGCCCGGGTGGCGTTCAACCGGGCTTCCAGCTCCGGATGGCCGGGCAGAAGCTGTTGCGATGTCCAGGCCATGACAGCCAACCAGCCTCCGGGCCGGACGAGGCGGGTCAGATTCTCGATCAAGAAGGCTGGAGACTCGGAGGGGGCATAGCCCGCGCAGTCGATACTGATCAGCCAGTCGAAGGAAGCCGGTTCGAAGGGCGGATGGTTGATGTCCCCCTGGCGGAAATCCAGGCGTTCGGCCAGGCCGGAACGGTCCGCCAGCCGCCGGGCGCAATCGAGCAGTTCCTCTGAGGCATCCAGCCCGACCACCCGGCCCGACGGCCCGACGGCCCGGGCCAGCAGCAGCGCGGGCAGACCGATGCCGCAGCCCGCGTCCAGACCCCGGCTCCCGGGACTCGGGCCCAGACGCCCGATGGCCTCGACGAGCAGCTTTTCCCGCAAAAAGTGTGATTTCGCCAACTGGTCCGCGTACCCGCCGGGCCGGCCCAGGCCGGCGAGCATGTCCCGCCCGATGATCGTCTCCGCTTGATCGATTTCCGCCCGGCCGTCCATGGTCCGACGGCTCAACGGCCCTTGAAGACCGGCTTTCGTTTTTCCCGGAAGGCCCGCATGCCCTCCTGACGGTCTTCGGAGGCGTAAAGAAGCGAGGCGCAGTGGGCCTCGTAATCGAGGGCTGAAGCCAGGTCGAGTTGCAGGCCGACGGTGACGGCCCGTTTGGCGAAGCGGATGGACAGGGGCGGATTGGCCATCAGCTTCCGGGCCAGGGCTTCGGCTTCGTCCATGAGGGACTCGACCGGCACGACCCGGTTGACCAGACCGATCCGCCAGGCCTCGCCGGCGTCGATGAATTCCCCGGTAAAGATCAGTTCCTTGGCCCGGGCTTCGCCAATGAGCCGAGGCAGGCGCTGGGTCCCGCCGGCGGCCGGGATCATGCCCAGCTTGACCTCGGGCAGTCCGAAACGCGCGGTCTCCGAGGCGATGCGGACGTCGCAGACCAGGGCCAGTTCGCAGCCGCCGCCCACCGCCACGCCGCTGATCGCCCCGATGACCGGCTTTTCGAAATGCTCGATGCGCGTGTAGAAGTCGGCGCTCTGTTTCTGGGCGAAGTAGAAGCGGGCCTGGCTCATCTGGACCGTGGACCGCTCCTTGATGTCCGCCCCGGCGCTGAAGACCTTGGGGCCGCCGGTCAGAACGACCACCAGGACCTCGTCGTCCCGGCCGGCCTCGTCAAAGGCCGCGGCCGTCTCCTCCTTGAGCTGGAAGCTCAAGGCGTTCATCCGTTCCGGACGGTGGAGGGTGATGACGGCCAGACCGTCCCGCTTTTCATACAAGATGGTTTCGTAGGTCATACCCCCCTCCATCCGGGTCTGGAGACCGGCGCTCAGTCCCGCGCGGGCAGGACGGCTTCGAACCGGCCCTCGAGCCTGGCCCCGCCGGCCCGGTTCTCGGCCTCGACTTCGCAGACGACCGGCCTTCCTTCGTGCAGCCTGTAATTAGGTGTCGATGCGGGCTTCGGCCGTACCGGCGATGACCACGTCGCCGTTCTGGTTCTTGGTTTCCAGTTCCAGTTCCACGAGGTCGCCATTTACGGCTTTGACCGTGACCGTGGCATCCAGCGTGTCTCCGGGCCACACCTGGCGGGTGAAACGGACGCCGTATTTGGTCAGGCGGCCGTCGCCCACGTAGTTGGTCAGAGCGCGGCCGGTCATGCCCATGGTCAGCATGCCGTGCGAGAACACCGTTGGGTATCCGGCCACCTTGGTGGCGAAGACTTCATCGGTATGAACCGGGTTGTAGTCGCCGGAAGCGCCGGCGTATTGGACAATCTGGGTCCGGGTCAGGTCGTCGACCAGGCGTTCCCGGTAGGTGTCCCCGGCTTTGATTTCACTCGCTTTGAGCGCCATGATATTACCTCCTGTCCCGACTAATCCGAAGCCGGTTTTTCGGTAATCACGCTCACGCCGCGGGCCGTGATCACCAGTTCGCCGTTCTGGTCCCGGTATTCGGTGATGTTTTCCGCAAACTTCAGCTTACCGGCCCGGCGGCCTTCTTTTTCCCAGGTTTTTCCGGGCTTGGTTTCGCCGGTCAAAACGTCTCCGGGCTTGAGATGCCGATGGTACTCAAAATGCTGCTCGGCGTGAAGACCCGACATGACCCCGCCGAGTTCTTCCCCGGAAAAGCCGGTCGGGTTTTTGCCTGAACCGAACCAGGGTTCGCCGATGACCGGCCTCAGAAACCATTGCGGGTCGAACTGGGCGCCGCACTGGATGAAGGTGGGCGGGGCGATAATGCCGCCCGGTTCCGTGGTTTTGGCATGCTCTTCATCGTAATAGATCGGGTTCTTGTCTGCTATGGCGCGGGCGAACAGCATGATGTGTCCGGCCTCGACGGGAAATTTTTCCACAGCCATTGTCGACTCCTTTCTCCTCTTTTTCTTGTGGGCGTTGGTTTTGAACGGCTCGGCATCGGCAAGACCGCTGAGGCGATCGCCCGGTTTTCAGATTCTCCTCGCCGTCCATGGTTTATTTTTTCTTATGTGTCGGCATCATAATCCATCCTGTTCGCATCCATCAACGATTATTTATACCGGCTCAGGCCAAAACATCCTGCAAACCGTATTTTGACATAAACCGGAATTATGGAGCAATCACAGCAAATTTTGTGTTTCAAGCCCTCCTGCTCCATGAAGCCCGGGCCGCCCCGGTTGCCGGCCACCGTGCCGAAGGTCGGCGGGGCGATCACGTCCGGTTAACCGGCCGCCTCGGCCGCCTCGGGATCCACGTACAGGGGATTGGGATCCCCAATGGCCTCGGCCGGTTCGCGAATCTTCTACCAATCGACCTCGAAGTGAATTCGGCGATGCGTTTAGCTGATCAAGGACTCATCCATATCTTACCTTGATTCAATCGCTGATCCATTGAATCATGTCTTCCGGCGCCCCCCGTTTCCGCTCGAAGCGGTTGATGGGATGGTCCGGGTCCGGAATACCCACGGCCAGGCCCATGGCCAGGCCTCGATCGTCCTCGATCCCGGCATGGCGTTTGACCACGTCGGGGTAGGCCACGGAACGGGCCAGAAAACACGAGCCCAATCCGGCCTCGGCGGCCAGCAGGGCAATGGTCTGAAGGAGGATGCCCCCGTCCATCAGGGCGTAGGGCGCGCAGTTCTTCTCCAGGCTCAGATAGACCACCCAGGACGCGTCGAAAAAGCGCATCATGTCCAGGTAGTACGCGTTGCGCCCGGCCGTGTCCCCGCGCTGGATTCCCACGGAGGTGAGCAGGTCCTTGCCCAGTTCCCGGTAGCGGACATTCTGGTCGTCGCTGAACTGTTCGGGCATGACGAAATCCGCCCGGGTCGGCTCCCCTTGTTCGAACAGGGCCGCGGACTCCCGGGCGATCGTTTTCAGGGTCCAGCCCCCGACGACCAGCAGCTTCCAGGGTTGGGTGTTGCCCCAGCTTGGGGCCCACAGGGCCCGTTCCACGATCCCGGTCAGAATCTCCCGGGAAACCGGCTCCGGTTTGAAGGCGCGTATGCTGCGCCGCAGGGCGACGGCCTCTTTCACGTCCATGGCGTTCTCCTCGATTCGTTTCGTCGTTTCTTTAAGACCCGCGTTCGCCTGAGGTCGAAATGCTCCGGGACCCGGTCCGCCGGGCCGGGACGCGGGTCGCTCGGGCGACCGAAGGCTCTAAAGTTTCAGTGCCCGCCTGGCATTGTCGATCAGTATCTTTTGCCTGATTTCGGGCTTGAGGTCAATGGTTTCGAAGTCCTTGAGCCAGCGGTCCGGCTTGATGAAGGGGTAGTCGGTCCCGAACAGGGCCTTGTTCTGAAGACGCCGGCCGATGTCCCACTTGAGCTGCTCCGGGAAATACTTGGGCGACCAGCCGGACAGGTCCACGAAGACGTTGGCCTTGTGAATGGCGATGGCGATGGCCATGTCCGTCCAGGGCCAGGCCGGATGAGCGGCGATGATGGTCAGTTCGGGAAAGTCGGCCGCCACGTCGTCCACGGGCAGGGGGTCCATGTACTTGAGCTTGACGCCCAGGCCGCCGGGCATGCCCGCCCCCAGGCCCGTGGTGCCGCAGTGGAACAGGACCGGGATGTCGAGTTCCACGCATTTTTCCCAAAGGGGATAGAAACGCCGGTCGTTGGGAAAGAAGTGCTGGGCGCCCTGCTGGAACTTGGCCCCTTTGAGTCCGAGTTCCTTGACGGCCCGCTCCAGTTCGTCGATGGCCGCCTTGCCCTTCCAGGGATCGACTCCGGCAAAGCCGATAAATGTGTCCGGGAAGCGTTTGACCAGGTCGGCGACGTATTCATGGGGTATGGGCCTGACCCCGGAGACCGTCTCGTCGTCCAGGGGCAGGATCACACCCATGATGTCCAGGTCCCGATAGACCCGGGCCATTTCCTCTTCGGTCAGGACTTCCCGTTTGAACTTGAAATAGGTTTCCAGGGCCTCGCCGTAGGACCCGGAACTTCGTTTGCCTTCGGCCGTGGACAAGTGGACGTGAACGTCGATGGCTTTCATGACTGTCGGACCTCCTTGGTATGGTTCGATATGGGACCGGCGCGGGTCATTCCGGGTCGAGGGGACCCAGAAAATGCCGGTGGGGATCGAAGAGTCGCAGGAGCCGGAGTTCTTCCGGCCGGGGCGGCTCGATCCGGGCCGGGTCCGGGGCCACCTTCAGGTCCCACCCGCAATGCTCCCGGACCGCCCGGACCGCTTCGTCCAGATTCCGGGCCTTGGGGTTGGGCAGCAGGCCGGTCAAAATGAGTTCTTCGGCGCCCGGCGGTTTTTCAAAAACGCCCAGGGTCGAGACCAGGGTCCGGACGTTGCGGCCCGGACTGGTGATGTACGAGACCCTCGAGACGAAGCTGCCCGGCCGCTGGACGGCCGTGACCACGATCTCCCGGGCCGCCGAGGCGATGTCGTTGGCCCCGCCCGACCCGACCATGAACAGGCCCCGTTCCGGTACAGCCGTGCTGTTGATGTTCCCGAAACAATCGATCTGGCCGGCGCCCAATGAGCCGATACAGCGGTTCCGGGCCCCGCCCATGAACAGGCCCATGACGTGGTGCACGTCGGTGAGCATCTTGCACGAGGGGAAATTGCGCGAGTTGAAGGTGGTCGGGTCCCCGGGCCGGGGGGCGTATCCGAACATCCCGGCCTCGGCCATCAGGTCCAGGTCCCGGCCCCGCTCACGGAGCTGGTAGTACGCGGTCCAGCCGGCCAGGTTGGCCATGCCCGCGCCGCACAGCACGTTGCAATAGTCCGAGGCCTCGATCCGCTCCATGATCTTCCGGGCCGCGACCACGATGGCCACTTCGGCCGGGGTGTAAGCCTCGCTTTCCGAAAGCCGGGACCGGACTTCCTGGAACTCGACCGCCCACGAACCGTCCTGAATTTTTCCTTTCAGGCCCAGAAGGCGGTCCCGGCCCAGCTTGCGCACGTAGGTTTCATGGGAGTCGTGGCCCAGGACCCATTCCTCGATCCAGGCCTGAAGGGCCTCCTCGCGCTTGGCCGCCTCCTTGGCCGCGGCGATGAAGTCGTAATCCTCGCCGTACCCCTCGAACCCCTCGAGACCCTGCTCGGGATGCTTGCTGGGGTGCCCGCCGAAGGGGACCTCGGACAGGCTGAGCACATACTGGCCGGGGAGCTTGACCCGGTCCGAGTGCCGGCGGATAAAGTCGGTGGACACGATTTTTTCCACGGTCACGATGGCCCCCAGACGGCTGGCCATGGCCCCGTAAGTGTTTTCCAGGTTGGGCGGCAGAAAAATGGTGTTGCCGTATGGGTCGGCCACCGCGCCGTGCAGAAGCGTCACGTCCGGGGCCAGGGCCCGGACCAGGCCGACCTTTTCCCCGGGCCGGAAGGGATCGTCGGTCTCGACAAAGTCCCCGGCGTTGTCTTCGGCCATGCTGCTTCCGGACAAGGAGCGGGTCGGAAGAAAGCTCAGGCCCATGGCCGCCGCCTTGAGCCGGAGGGGCAGGGTGAGAATGGACCAGAACTCGAACTCGCAGGTCTTGTCTCGATAAGCCCGCTGAAACGCAGCGTTGGGACCGGGAGTCGGGTACGAGTCCCCGCAGTAGGTCACGATCAGTTTTCGGGCCAGCCGGCCTTGAAGAAACACGGCCGCCGGATGGTTCATGCCCAGGCCCACCAGGGTGAAGCCCGGGTCCCGGCCCCAGAAGCGACGGGCGATTTCGTAAATGGCGGCCGTGGCCCAGCGCACGCCGGCCTGGCCGAAATGGATGGTCATACCCGGCCGGATATGTTCGGCCACCGCTTCCCCCAGGTCCCGTATCTTGCTGGAACCCTCGTAAGGCTCGAGGGGAACGACCCGATCCAGAATGTCGTCGTAATCGATCACCGCGATCGTCCTTCCCGCGTCACGGCCGGGTTCAGGCCGTGCAGTACCCGCCGCTGACGCTGATGACCTGCCCGGTCATGTAGTCGGCCGCCCGGGAGGCGACCAGGACCACCATGTCCGCGATCTCCTCGGGCAGGGCGAAACGACGAAGGGGATAGGCCTTGAGCATCTTCTGCAGCAGGTCCCGGGCCTTTTCCTCGCCCATGGCCCGCTCCCGATCCTTGCGGCGGGCCAGCGTGGTCTCCGTTTCCGTGGCCCCGGGCGAAACCACGTTGACCGTGATGCCCCGCGGACCGAGTTCCTTGGCCAGGGCCTTGCTGTGTCCGATGATTCCGGCCTTGGACGCGGAATATACGGTCATGCGGGGCTCCCCCACCCGGCCGGCGTCCGAGGCGATGGAGATGATCTTGCCCCGCCCCTGGGCGACCATGTATTCGGCCACGGCATGGTTGCAATGGATCGCGCCCATGAGGCCGATGCCCAGGACCCGTTCCCAGTCCGACGGCCTCTGGTCCAGGAAGAGCTTGCCCTGGTCGCCGACGCCGGCGTTGTTGACCAGGACGTCGATGGTCGGGAATCGTTCGAGCACGACCCGGACCATGTCCTGGACCGCCTCGTACCGCGTGATGTCCGCCGGACAGGCCAGGGCCTCCGCCCCGGTCCCGACGATCTCGCCCGCCACCGCCTCGGCCCGCTCGGCCGAGACGTCATTGACCGCCACCCGTGCTTTTTCACGGGCAAAGGCCAGGGCGATGGCCCGACCGATACCCTGGCCCGCGCCGGTCACCAGGACCGTTCGATTTTCCAGACCCAGGTCCACTGCCTCCTCCCGCCCCCCTGGCCCAAGGCGCCCTCTCAGGGAATCCAGCGCTCCAAAGAGGACACCGGCAAGGGCGTCATGGCCCAAAGAATCTTCAGGTCGCTCCCCCCGGTGTTGTCCCATCGATGCAGACCCTCGGACTTGAAATGGATCGA
>JAHJTB010000198.1 GCA_018830135.1 Pseudomonadota bacterium
CTGGCGGGCGGACTCGGCCGCGAGCTGCCCCATGGCCCAGCTCTGCATATAAAAGGCCCAGGCCTTGACGTCCCGATTCTTTTTCTTGGCCATCCCGGTGACGATCTTGACGAACTCGTTGTCCGTCTCGGTTTCGACCGGATAGCCGCTGACCACGTAGTGGTTGTCGTATTCCTCGCCGGCCAGATAGAAGAACAGGTTGGCCGCCGTCCAGTGGACGCCGAAGGTCGGGATGTTGGGGATGTATTTTTTGGCCTCCTTGAAATAGCGGACGCCGATCTTCAGGGACCAGTTCCAGAAAAGGACGTATTCGACATTTTCCTTCCTGAACTTCAGGAAGCTGGGGGCGAAGGTCTGGGCCGTGGCGGAAAACGGCTCCATGAGCACGATCTCCACGCCGAACTTCTTGGCGTACTTCTTCAGGTCCTCCATGGGATCGCGGCCGGTGGAGTTGTCGAAATAGTGGAAGGCCACCCGCGGCGGGGTCTTTTTCTTGTGATTGTCCTTGATGTACTTGAGAACCATGCCCCACTGTTCACCGTAACCCGGGCCGGTGGCGAAAAAGTACGGGGCCTTTTCCCGGACCTGATCGTCGAAAATCAGGGCCGACATGGACCCGGCCAGCACCGGAAGCTTCTCCTCCTGGTTGACCTTTTCCGACAGGGCCTTGAGACAGGGCGTGCAGAACTGTGAGTAGTACAGGAATTCGTCCTTGGGCTCCGAGGTGGCGAAACGGTTGAAGATGCCCAGCGTGGTCGGCACGTCGTACCGGCCGTCCTCGACGATGGCCACGAACTTGCGGCCTCCGATGCCCCCGGTTTCGTTGATGTAGTCCGCCGCGTCCGAAAGTCCGAGCCCGGTTTCCGGGACCGAGCCCAGAACGCCGCTCAATGGCACGGTATGCACCATTTTGACCGGCTTCTGGTCCTCGGCCGCAACCGGGAATACCAGAAAAACCAGGACAAAAACGACGGCCAGCCCTTGACATACACAAGAGTGTTTTTTCATGAACGCTCCTCCTCCACAATGGTTGGGTGTCTTTGGTTGCCTGTCTCGTTGAGGTTTTGCGGCGAGTCTATGCCTCCAGAACAGTGCTTGTCAAGCAAAATATGTATACGCGTTCAGGATTGTGCAATTATTGAATATTTTTATTGACATCCCCAGGAGCCCATGTTAGCCTTCCATCCATCTGATATTATAGTAATTTGTTTTCATTGATCTTTTCCGTCACCACGCCTCTCCGAGGCGGATGACGGGCCAGCAGGATGTCGGACCCTCCAGCCGGCTCGGCCGAAGGGGTCCGGCCAAAACCAGACCCAAGAACCAGGGGGAGCAGACATGAGCGAATTCGAGACCATCAAGGTGGAGCAGACAGGGGAAATCGTAACCGTTTATCTGAACCGGCCCAGGCTGAACCTGTTCAACAATCAGATGATCGAGGACCTGATCTCGGCCTGGCACGGCCTGCGCGGCAACCGGGAGGCCCGCTTCGTGGTCCTGACCCATACCGGGGACCACTTTTCGGCCGGGGCGGACCTGGGGGCCATCCGGGAGCAGGCCTTCACGCCCGAGGACGCCCGTTACCAGCAGCTGGCCGGGCACGAACTGATGCGCAGCCTGGAGAGTCTGGAACAGGTCACGGTCTTTTCCGGTCGCGGCGTGATCTGCGGGGCGGGCATGGCGGTGGCCATGGCCTGCGATTTCAGGATCATGACCGAAAAGGCCTACTACATCGTCCCGGAAAGCCAGATCGGCACCTACTACACCTGGGGCTGCACCCCGAGGCTGGTCCGCATGGTCGGGGCCTCCCGGGCCATGGAAATCATCATGCTCTGCGATCCGATCAGCAGCGAGGATGCCTTTCGTCTCAACCTGGCCAACCGGGTCGTCCCGGAGGACCAGATCGAGGAAGCCACCCGGGACTTCATCGCCAAGATCGCCTCGAAAAGCCCGACCTGCATCCGGCTGACCAAGAAGATCGCCCTGGGGGCCTCCATGGAGGGTTTCGGCAACATGTTCATCTGCGAGCCGGAACTCATGCAGGGAGTGGTCTATACGGGCGAAACCGACGAAGGCATCGCCGCTTTTCTGGAAAAAAGGCAGGCCAATTTCCCCAAGTAACGCTCCGGTCCGCCCGTTTTCCGGGGCGCGAACCCGGCGGCGGCCGGTCTGAACAGATTTATACCCGATATGGGGACAACCAGCGGGATCGGATCGGGTCCGGTTTCAGTTCTACTTGAGCCGGACCGGGTTCCCGCCGGACGCATCGGGACGTTGTCGGAATTGTGTTGTATAATTAATTAATTTGGCGTATTTAGGGGATCATGATCGAGGCCGCCCCTCGACTCCCCCGGGACGCCCCGTAGTTTGAAGCGGACGTCCCGATGACTGAATGGCATTATAGTGCACCTTTTGAAAGACACAAAAACCCGGGTCGTCGAAGCTTCGGTCGCCCTGTTCGCCCGCAAAGGCTTCCGGTCGTCGACCATCTCGGACCTGGCCCGGGAAGCGGGCCTGGGCGAGGCGACGATATACAATCATTTCAAGAACAAGGAAGAGGTGCTCCTCTCGATCCTGCCCCACTGCATGCCGGATTTTTTCGCCGGCCATGAGGAACAGCTTCAGGGTATCCGGAATCCCGAGGAAAAGCTCCGCAAGTTCATCTGGCAGTATTTGTGGTGGAGTCAGCGGAATCCGGACATGGCTCGCGTCCTGATCCTGGATATCCTGCCCTATCCGAACTATTACCATTCCGAGTCGTACGAAATCATGCGGGCCGTGGGCCGCATCCCCGCGACCATCCTGGAAGAGGGCCAGGCGGCCGGCGTGTTCCGGCCGCCGGCCGATCCGACCGGCTTCCGTTATTTCGTCATGGGCACCATCCACTATCTGTATCTTTCCCGGTTTCTATTCGACCGCCCTTTCGACGTGATCGACGATTTCGACGAACTGGCCGGCGCGATGGTCGCCTCCGTCAGGCAGGAGGAGTCTCCGGCCTCCGTGGTTATCGGGGATGTCGAGGAAAAAAAGCAGCGCATCTTTCTGGCCGCCGAGTCCCTTTTCTCCTCCAAGCTTTTTTCCGATGCCACCATTTCCGAGATCGCCCGGCTGGCCAACGTGGCCGACGGAACCATTTACGAGTATTTCGCCAACAAGGAGGACCTGCTCTTTTCGATATTCGAAAAGCGCATGGAGGATTTCAGCGCCAAGTTCGACCAGACCCTGCGTCCCGAGCATCCGGCCTGGAAACTGCGGCACGTATTGTGGCATTTTCTGTCCTGGGCCCAAAACAACCGGCCCTGGACCCGGGTCTACTTCAAGGACCTGATCCCGAACCCCCGTTTTTACGAATCGCGCCAGCACGAGTTCATGCGGGATCACGACGCCAAGCTGGTCCGGATATACGAGGAAGGCCAGGTGCGGGGGGTCTTCAGGGCGGACCTGAAGGTCCATCTTTTCCGGGCCATGATCTTCGGGACCATGGACCATATCTGTTCGCCCTGGGCCATGCTGGGACGCGACGACGACCTGGTCGGGATGCTGGACGGTTTTTATGAACTGGTGTATCGGGCCGTGAAGGCATAGAAAGGAGACGATTGTCATGGATTACGGCAAGTATCAGTACATTCGGGTCGACCGGGTCGACCGGATTCTGAGGCTGACCCTCAACCGGCCGGACCGGCTCAACGCCATCATTCCGGAGATGCATACCGAACTGGCCAACATCTTTTACGACATCCGCTTCGATCAGGAGGCGGACGTCGTGACCATCACCGGGGCCGGCCGGGGCTTTTGCGCCGGGGCCGACCTCAAGGAGCCCTTTCCCTCGGATCAGGTCGGCCTGGACCGGATTTTCACCGAGGCCCGGGAGATTCTGATCAACATCCTTGAAATCGACAAGCCGATCATTTCGGGGGTCAACGGTCCGGCCACCGGCCTGGGGGTGACCCTGGCCCTGTTTCCGGACATCGTCATCGCCTCGGACCGGGCCCGGCTGGGAGACACCCACGTCAAGGTCGGTCTGGCCGCCGGCGACGGGGGCGCGGTCATCTGGCCCCTGCTGGTGGGAGTCAACCGGGCCAAGGAACTGCTGATGACCGGCCGGGTCATCGACGCGGAGGAAGCTTTGCGCATCGGCCTGGTCAACCACGTCGTGCCGCACGACGAGTTGGACGAGGCGGTCATGAAGATGGCCCGGGAGCTTTGCGCCGGCCACAAGATGGCCATTCAGGCCAGCAAGAAGGCGGTCAACCTGTACCTGCGCTGGATGCTCAACCAGGTATTTGACTATTCGTGCGCCTTGGAGTACCAATGCGCCTTGAACATGGCGTCCAAACGATGATGCCGCGGTCCGCCGCGGGGTTGTTTTTATAATCGGTCCGGAAATCTTCTTCCCTCCACCGGGAAGGCATTCCGGGGGCCGCCCCGGGGTGTTTCAATCTTTATTCGATCAACGACAGGAGGCTTTCATGGATTTTGAATTCAAGCCCGAAGAACAAAAGGTCCTCGACGATGTGGAGGCCTTTATCAAGGCCGAATCGACCGAGGAGATGCTCGCGGAGACCCGGGTCATCGGTGCTTGTTACGGAGGCAAGCTGGGTCGCGAGATCATCAAGAAGCTCGCGTCCCACGGCTGGCTGGTCCCCAACTGGCCAGCCGAATACGGCGGTCTGGGGGCTTCGGCCAAACTGACCTTCGCCATCCGCGACACCATTGCCTATCACGGCCTGCCGGCCAGCTTCGTCGCCGCCCACATGGCCGGCCCGACGATCATGCACGTCGGCTCCGAGGAGATGAAAAAGGAATGGCTTCTGCCCATCGCCCGGGGCGAGGTCGAATTCGCCCTGGGATACACCGAGCCCCAGGCCGGAAGCGACCTGTCCAGCCTCAACCTGCGGGCCGTGGACGAGGGCGACCATTTCGTGCTCAACGGCCAGAAGACCTTCAACACGCATTCCCACGTGGCCGACTACCACTGGCTGGCCTGCCGCACCGACCCGGATGCCAAGAAGCACAAGGGCGTTTCCATGATGATCGTGGACTTCAAGAGTCCGGGCATCGAGGTCCGGCCCATGATCACCCTGGCCGACTGGCAGACCAACGAGGTCTACTACGACAACGTCATCGTGCCCAAAAAAAACCTGGTCGGCGAAAAGAACAAGGGCTTCTATTACCTCATGGCCGCCCTGGACTTCGAACGCATGTTCCCCACCGGCGGGTACCGCCGCCTGTTCGAGGACATGGTCCAGTACGCCAAGGAGACCGTGGTCGGCGGGCAGCCGCTCTCCAAACGGCCCCTGGTCCGCCAGAAGCTGGCCCAGATCGCCACGGAAATGGAAGTCTGCAAGCTGCTCTTCTACAACCTGGCCTACATCCTGGACACGGGCCAGATTCCCAACTACCAGGCCTCGATGCAGAAGATGTTCGCCACCGAGACCGCCCAGCGCCTGACCAAGGGCTGCATGGAGGTCCTGGGTCTGTTCGCCCAGATCAAGACCGGCTCCAAGCATGCCCCCCTGGCCGGCCGGGTCGAATGGATGAACCGCTGGAGCATCGTCGAGACCATCTACGCCGGAACCAATGAAGTCCAGCGCAACATCATCGCCCTGCGGGGCCTTGGTCTTCCGGCCAACTAGACGAAGGAGCGTGGATCATGAATTACGGTATCACCGAAGAACAGACCATGATCAAGGACGCGGCCCACAAGTTCCTGGCCAAGGAATGTCCGGCCGAGTTCGTCCGGGCCATGGTCGATGATGAACGGGGCTACACCGACAAAATCTGGCAGGGCATGGCCGAACTGGGCTGGATGAGCCTGCTGATTCCCGAGGAATACGACGGCTTCGGAGGCAACTTCCTGGACCTGATGGTCCTGCTTTCCGAGATGGGCTATTTCGCCCTGCCCGGGCCCTTCTTTTCCAGCGTGGTCCTGGGCGGCCTGACCGTCATGGAAGCGGGCGACGCGGACCAGAAGCAGGCCATCCTGCCCGGCCTGGCCATGGGCGAACGCATCCTGACCCTGGCCTGGACCGAAATGGACGGCCTGTTCACCCCCGAGGCGATCCGTCTGTCAGCCGCCCTCCAGGGCGAGGAATACGTCCTGACCGGCGCCAAGCTGTTCGTGCCCGACGCCCACGTGGCCGACACGATCATCACCGCGGCCCGCACCGGCCCGGGCGAGACTGACGTCAGCCTGTTTCTGGTCGAGGCCGGGAGTCCGGGCCTGACCCTGACGGCCCTGACGACCATGGCCGGAGACAAGCAGTTCGAAGTCGTCTACGACGGCGTCAAGGCGCCCAAGTCCGCTCTCCTGGGCGAACTGAACCAGGGCTGGGCCGTTTTGCGGAAAGTCCAATTGATGGCCGCCGTGGCCAAATGCGCCGAGATGATGGGCGGGGCCCAGAAGGCCATGGACCTGACCATCCCCTGGACCAAGGAACGGGTCCAGTTCGGCCGGCTCATCGGTTCGTTCCAGGCCATCCAGCATCATCTGGCCAACATGCTCACTTTCAAGGACACCCTGACCTACATGACCTATCAGGCCTCATGGCGCATCGCCGCGGGCCTGCCTTTTGAAAAAGAGGCCTCGATGTGCAAGGCCTGGGTCAGCGACTCCTACCGCCAGGCCGTGGCCATCGGACACCAGGTCCTGGGCGGGCTGGGATTCATGAAAGAACACGACATGGGCCTGTATTACAAACGGGCACGGGAAGCGGAAATGTTCTTCGGCGACGCCGACTTCCACCGGGAACTCGTGGCCCGGGAGCTGGGCCTTTAAGCATGACTGTCACCGGGCGGCACAAGTCGCCCGGCGACGAACCGAAAGGAGGTATGCCATGTCCGACATCGAATACGTCCGCTGTCTCAATCAGATGTACCAGAGCCAGGGCTTCCCGCCCTACCGCTGGTCCGAATACCAGGACAGCCCCTGGACGCCCTTTGAGAAGCCGATGAAGCAGGCCCGGATCGCTCTGGTCAGTTCCGGCGGCGTTTTCCGGGACGACCAGGAGCCTTTCGACCCCTGGGCGGTCAACGACCTGAGTTTCCGGGAGATTCCCAAGGACACGCCCTTCGAACGTCTCC
>JAHJTB010000199.1 GCA_018830135.1 Pseudomonadota bacterium
GATCTTGGCCTTGGCCATCTCGTCGTGGATATCCGTGATCGCGGCCCCGGGATAGCCGAAAACGACTTCGACTCCTTCCCGTTTGAGGCACTCGAGCAGGATACGGGCGCCGTTGAGTTTCATTTCATTCCTGGGTTTTTCGGTATTCGGCCAGGATGGTTTCGATCCGATCCCGGCCGGCCAGCTTCAGTTTCTGCAGCCTTTTCTTTTCCAAGGCCTCATCCGTGGTCAGATAATGCCGCCTGTTGAACGATTCGAGCTGCTGCTCGAATCCGGCATGCTCCTTGACCAGCGTGGCCAGCTCTTCATTTTCCCCGACAAGCTGCTCGATCAGTTCTTCGTCTCGCTTCTCCATAAGAAGACCCCGAAAGGTTTAATCGTTCCATTCTACAAGTTTTTCAGCCCATGTCAACGCCCGCCCCGTGGTTTCCACCCCAGACCTTGACTTTTCTTTCGTCAAGGCGCATCTAGGGAAACCATGTTCATCATGACCCTCTTGCCGGCCGGAGTCAAGCTCGGTCTGGCCTTCGCCCTCATCCTGCTGCTCAATCGCGTCAAACTCCACCTGGGGGCCTGCCTCCTGCTAGGCGCCGCGGCCCTGGGTTTCATGATGGAACTTCCCCCGGAAAAGGTCCTGCTGGGCATCGTCTACGGAATCATCGAACCCCAATCCCTGTCCCTGGTGGTTATCGTGGCCGTCATCCTGGTCCTGTCCAGGCTCATGGGCGACGCCGGACAACTCGACCGGATCGTTTCCTCCTTTTCCAGCGTGGTCCACAGCGTCAAACTGACCACCGTGGTCATGCCCGCCCTGATCGGCCTGCTGCCCATGCCGGGCGGCGCACTGTTCTCGGCGCCCATGGTCGAAACCGCCGGAAAAGACGCCAATCTCAAGCCGGAAATGAAAACGGCCATCAATTACTGGTTCAGGCATTTGTGGGAGTACTGGTGGCCCATGTACCCCGGCGTGGTCCTGGCCGTGAGCCTGCTGGGGCTGGAAGCCTGGCGCTTCATGCTCGTCCAGTTCCCCTTGACCCTGGTTTCCCTGGCCTCCGGAATCTTTTTCCTGATCAGGCCCCTCTCCCTCCCAAAAACAGGCCACCCGGAAAATCCGGTCCCGGCCGGACACTGGGGCGACTTCCTGCGCGAGGTCCGTCCCATCCTGGCCATTGTGCTGGCCATCCCCCTGGTCGGCCTGATCAACCTGGTCCCCGGCGCCAACCTGCCCCCTTTGACTTCGGTATTTCTCGGTCTGGGACTCTGCCTGGTCTGGGTGGTCCGGATCAACCGCATTCCGCCCCGGCAAATCTTTCGGGCCGCCTTCAACCGTTCGGTCCCGCCCATGATCCTGCTCATCATCGGCATCATGGCCTTCAAGGCCCTGCTGGTCGAAAGCCAGGCCGTGTCGGCCCTGCAGGCGGAAATGGCCCGTTACGGCATTCCGCCCCTCCTCGTCATCATGCTCATGCCCATGCTGACCGGCTTCATCACCGGCATCGCCGTGGGCTTCGTCGGGGCATCCTTTCCCCTGGTCGTCCCCTTGATCGCCGGGAAAACCGGCTTCGACTTCCTCAGCCACGCCTCCCTGGCCTATGCCTTCGGCTACATGGGCATGATGCTCTCACCGGTCCACCTCTGCCTCCTGGTCAGCAAGGACTATTATCAGGCCAGTCTGTTGAAATCCTATCGACACCTGCTCGGCCCGGCCGCCACGGTCCTGGCCGTGGTCCTTGTCCTCTTCGGGATCACCCGACTCTTTTATTGACCCGGCCGACCCCTGTTTAGACTTGTCCAATCGGATCAATCCATGTAAATTGGCCCCATGGACGACATCAAGAAGGCAATCCGGCAGATCGAATTCTTTCGGGACTTCTCCGACGACGAGGCCGAACGGCTCCTCAACTGCAGCCAGTGGGTCAAGTTCGGCCTGGGCCAGACGATCATCTCCGAAGGGGGCGATGACCAGTACCTTTACATCCTGGTCCGGGGCCAGGTCAACGTGGTCAAAAACCGGAAGGTCCTGGCCCAGATCAACGCCGGTGACAGCTTCGGGGAGATCAGTTCCCTGGCCCGCTCCCCGAGAACGGCCCATGTAATCGCCCGCAAGGAATGCTTCTGCCTGCGGCTCGAGCCCTTCCGCATCGACTCCCTGCCCGTCGAAATCCAATTGAAACTGGTCAAAAAACTGCTCTACACCCTGGCCGATCGCCTGATCAGCATCAATCGGCGCTACGTGGTGACCTGACCGACGGAACCGCCCGGGCACCGCATCCCGTCGTCGGGAATCGGGGCCGGTCCATGTTAACGCCCGGAAAGCCATTGGAATTTTCCACCAACCCGGCCCCAGGGTGAA
>JAHJTB010000019.1 GCA_018830135.1 Pseudomonadota bacterium
CCCGACAGGCCGATGCGGATGAACATCCCCGCGTCTCCCGCCAATAATTCGTCCACGATACCTTGGGATTACCTGGACGGTCGGCTCCAGTCCGGCCAGGAGTCTGGCCGCCGGCTGGCCAGGAGCCGAAGTCATGTGCTAAAATCGATATTCGACAAACCGAAAAAGGAGGCGCCGATGTATTCCACCGCGTACAATGAAAAACGGGTCACCCCGGACCAGGCCGTTGAAATCATCTCGGAAAACGACCTTCTGTTATATTCCATGGCATGCTCGGAACCGCCTGCCCTGCTGGAAGCCACGGCCCGTCGCCTGCGGGCGGGCGACTTGAAAAAACTGAATGTTTTCAGCTCTCTGCCCCTAAAAACGGCCATGACCACGATCCTGGCCCCGGATCTCTGCGACCAGGTCGAGGTCCTGACCCAGTTTGTCAGCGGCGGCGAACGGAACCTGGTCAGCGTCGGACTCAACTATTATCTGCCCAGCCACTTTCATCAGGTCCCCCGGCTGATATCCGAGTTCATGGAGGTCGATGTCGTTCTGGCCACGGTCTCCCCCATGGACAAGGCCGGATTTTTCAGCTTCGGACTGGCCAACGACTACATCACCACCGCGGCCCGCGCGGCGAAAAAGGTCATCCTCGAAGTCAATGAAAACATGCCCCGCGTCTTCGGCGACTCCATGATCCACATATCCGAAGTGGACGCGATCGTTGAAAACCATGTCCCGCTCGTCGAGGTGCCGCCGGGCGAACCCGGGCCGGAAGACCAGGTCATTGGCCGATCCATCGCGGACATGATCGGCGACGGCGACACCCTTCAACTTGGAATCGGGGTTCTGCCCAACGCCGTGACCGCCTTTCTGGGCGACCGCAAGGACCTGGGCATCCATACCGAGGTCCTGGGCCCCGGTATGATCGACCTGATCAAGAAAGGCATCGTGACCGGGGCCCGCAAGACCCTCTTGCCCAGGAAGCATGTCTTTACCGTGGCTTTGGGCGACAAGCCCATGTACGACTTCATCAACGACAATCCGTCCGTGGAGAGCTACCCCGTCTCCTTTACCAACCATCCCGCAATCATTGCCAAAAACGACCACATGATCTCCATCAACTCGGTGCTCGAGGTCGATCTGCTCGGCCAGTGCAACGCGGAATTCATGGACGGCCATCAGTTCAGCGGCACCGGCGGGCAACTGGACTTTGTACGGGGAGCGTTCGACTCCAAAGGCGGCATGTCGATCCTGGCCTTTCGTTCCACGGCCAAAAAAGGCGCCGTTTCCCGGATCGTGCCCCGTCTCGAGGCCGGCGCCGCCGTAACCACGCCGCGCATGGACGCCCATTGGCTGGTCACGGAGCACGGCAAGGTCAACCTCAAAGGAAAATCCACCCGTGATCGGGCCCTGGCCATCATCGACCTGGCCCACCCCGATTTCCGCGACGGCCTCGTTCGCGCGGCCGAGGAGATGTACATAATCGGATGACCGGCGTTGGAACCGGCCGGCCCGGTTATCAGAAAAATTTAGACAACTGTTCGCTGGTGTGGGTCAGACGCTGGATCAGGGTCCGGGTGAAAACCTTGTAGAAGCGAAGCTGGGTGCCTAACGAAGTCTGGTCGATGACCGAGGCGTTGATCTTCATCAGAATGGTCGGCCCCAGGGCGATAATGCTGGCGGTCCGCTTGGTCCGGCCGAGGTAGGCCATTTCCCCGAAGCAGTCGCCGGCCTGGAGTTCGGCCAGACTCTGCCCGCGCTTGCGGACCAGGACTTCACCGGAAACAATGATGAAAAAGGACTCTTCGATCTCGCCTTCGGTGATGATGGTCGCGGCGGTTTCGTATTTGACGAACTGGACTTTTCTGAGGACTTCGGCCAGTTCGCTGCCGCTGAATTCCTTGAAGAACTGAATCTTCTTGAGGGCGTTGAGCTTTTCCTCGAAATTGATCTCCTCCTCCACGAAGCGGAGGAGATCGAAGGTGGCGCTCAACTCGCTGGCCATCTGCAGACAGGACTGGTACCGGTTTCCCAGGTCCTTTTCCAGGGCCTTGGTCACGATCCGGGCCAGGGCTTCGGGGGTTTCCGGCCGATGGGACCGGACGGGCATCGGGTCCTCGCTGGTGATCTTGAAGAAGGTGCCCACGTCGGTGTCGGCCGTGAACGGCTTGACCCCGGCCAGGAGTTCGTACATGACCACGCCCAGGGAGAAGATGTCTGTCTGCGGCGTGAGGGATTCATTGCGCAACTGTTCCGGCGAGGCATAGAACACGGAGCCGGTCAGGGAGGAGGCGAACTTGTCCCCGGCCATGTCCTCGACGGCGGCGATCCCGAAATCCGATATCTTGACCTCGCCCCTCTGGTTGATCATGATGTTGGTCGGTTTGACATCCCGGTGGATGACCCCGTTCTGATGGGCGTAGTCCAGTGTCTTGGCGCACTGGAACATGATCTTGACGATGTTTTCGATGGGCAACAGGCCGGATTCAAGTCCGTATTCGCGCAAGGTTTCCCCGTCCACATATTCCATGACCAGGTAGAACCAGCCGTTTTCAATCGTGGCATCGTATACCGGAACCAGGTTGGGGTGAGTCAGCTTGCCCGCCGCCCGGGCCTCGTTGAAGAAAAGTCGCTTGAAGGCTTCGAATTCCTCAGGATCGGTGGGCGGCGGCATCAGAGATGTCTTGATGGCCACCAGCCGGTCGATGAACGGGTCCTGGGCCAGGTAGACGATACCCATGCCGCCCCGGCCGATCTCCCGGATCAGGCTGTAACGGCCGACCTTTTCCGGCATGGCTTGAGAAGGCATGAAGGTGCCCTTCCGTTCGGGATGATTTTTTTTGCGATAAGCGCAACCGGCTGGTCGCTCGGGGGATGTCTCCCTTCGCCGACGCCATTGAATCTACTACAACGCGGAAGGGAATGCAACCAGACAGTTTTCAGGCCTTTTTTCCGCCAATCCGGGCTTGGCGCCAGTCAATGAACATCCGCGCACTTGACACAACCCCGAGTCATACTTACTATTCCAAAAAGAAAAACGAAACGGTCCGGCAGTGAGATATGATGAATTTCGATCCATATGAGCTTCTCGGGGTGTCAAAGGACGCCTCCGAGGACGAGATCAAAAAGGCGTACCGCAAGCTGGCCCGCAAGTACCATCCGGACGTGCATCCCGGCGACCAGGAAGCGGAGGAGAAGTTCAAGCAGATTTCCGAAGCCTACGACATCCTGGGCCACAAGGAAAAGCGTGAGGAATACGACCGGCTGGGCAAGCAGGCCTTTTACGACCAGGCCTTTGGCGGCACGGGATACGAACGGCCGGATTTCGACCACGGCTTCAACTTCGAGGACCTGTTCGGCGACCTGTTCGGCGCCCGGGCCCAGGGCGCGGGCGGGCAGGACTACACCGCCTTTTTCGGCCGGGGCGGTGGAGGCGGTTTCCAGGGCTTCCAGGCCGGGCCGCGTCGCGGCGGCGACCTGGCCTATCAACTGACCATCGGTTTCCGGGAGGCCGTTTTCGGGACCGAGACGATTTTCGAACTGGAACGGCCTTCGGCCTGCAATGTTTGCGGCGGTCAGGGCGTGGACCTCTCCGCCAGCAAACCCTGCTCCGCCTGCCAGGGTACGGGCCGGACGGTCAAAACCCAGGGGCAGAAACAGTTCATGACCACCTGCCAGACCTGCGGGGGGTCGGGACGACAGGGGCCGGTTCGGCCTTGCGCCGCCTGCGGCGGCCAGGGGCAGACCGTGGTCAGGGAAAAGATCAAGGCCCGCATCCCGGCCGGGGTGGACGACGGCTCCCGGGTCCGCCTGGCCGGCAAGGGACAGCCGGGCCTCGAAGGCGGTCCGCCCGGCGATCTGTTTTTGGAAATCCAGGTTAGGCCAGACCCGATTTTCAACCGTCAGGGGCATGATCTGTACCGGGATGTGCCTGTCGGATTGTTGGACGCGGTTCTGGGGGGCAAGGTCGAAGTGGATACCTTGTCCGGACGGGCCGCGCTCAAGATCGCGCCTGGCACCCAAAGCGGCCAGAAGCTGCGTCTCAAAGGCCAGGGCATCCCGGCTTCCGGCAACAAACCGGCGGGGGACCTGTACGTGACGACCCGGGTTCTAATCCCCAGGGAGTTGAGTCCCGAGGCCAAAGAGGCGTTCGAGAAGCTGAGGACCATGGTGCCGGACCACGAGGCCGCCTAAGGGGAGATCATGCCGCAACCGATACTGACCATTACCCAGGTCGCCAGACGGCTGGGCGTACAGACCCGGACCATACGCGTTTACGAGCGGGAAGGGTTCGTGACCCTGGAACGCCTCGGCGGACGCTACTACCTGAGGCCGGGGGACGTGGAAGTCATCGCCATGGTCGAGCGCCTGAAAACCGACCTGGGCGTGAACCTGGCCGGAGTGGGCGTCATCATGGAGATGCGCCACAAACTATTGAAACTTCAGGAACAAATG
Organism: Pseudomonadota bacterium; assembly: GCA_018830135.1. Taxonomy (GTDB): domain Bacteria; phylum Desulfobacterota; class Desulfarculia; order Adiutricales; family JAGVGV01; genus JAHJTB01. Next base: position 4,447 of record JAHJTB010000019.1, read on the forward strand.
ATTCAGATGGAACTCGAGTACCAACGGCGGCTTGAAGAGGCCCTCAACGATCAGCGCCGTGAAATCGAACGCCCTCTGAGCACGCGAGGCACCCGGGCCGTCCTCAAGATTCGAACCGAGGACGATTGATGATGGGCCACTTATAACACGGATTTTGCGGTTCGGCGCCGCGGCGGGACCCAACCCCAACATCCGGGTTTAACCTTCGACCGTCTGTTTTCAGCCTCATTCCAGGGCCTGATCGGGCTGGAGCGTGATGGACGGGTCAGGTCATGTCCCCGAGTCCGGTCCGTGGCTTTTTCAGCCGCCCCTTACTTTTCCTGACGCCTTTTTTTATCGCCGGGCTGGCGGTCGGCCCAGACCTTGCTCCGGCCGGCCCGTGGCTCCGGCCCGCATTGGTCCTGACCGCCCTCCTGCTGGTTTTGGCTTCCCGAGGGGGCCGGGGGCTGCCCCTGGTCCCGGCCGGCCTGCTCCTCGGCCTGATCGGGGCGGCCACGACCATGACCCTGTATCAGGCTCCCATGGAGCCCGAACACGTGTTCCATTTACGGGAACGGCCCGATCTGGTCTTCGGCGGGCGGGTGGTCGAGCCGCCCCGCATGAGCGAGGGCCGGGCCCGGCTGGTCGTGTCCGCCGAAGAAGTCCTCGAGGTCGGAGGGCGGCCGCGTCCGGCCCAGGGACGGATTTACCTGAGCATGGCCGCGGACCGGCCTCCGGCCGGGATCGGCGACCGGGTTCGCTTCCCGGCCAAATTAAGGCGAATCGTCGGTTTCGGCAATCCGGGCGGCTTTGATTTCGAACGCCATTGGGCCGGACAAGGCGTTCGGGTCAGCGCCTTTCTTGAAAGTCCGAGGCTTCTGGCCGTTTACAGGGCGACTGAAGAAGGCTTTTCCCCCCGGTACTGGCTTGGCCGACTCAGAGGGCGGGCCGCGGGTTTTCTGGAGCGAAACCTGAACCAGCCGGCCAGGGGCCTGGTGAAGGCCCTGACCCTGGGCGACCAGGACGACATCGAACCCGAAATCCGGGAGGGCTTTCGCCGGCTGGGCCTGGCCCATCTGCTGGCCATTTCCGGGCTGCACGTCGGTCTGGTCGCCCTGGCCGCGTACTGGCTGATCCTGAAACTGCTTCTGCTAGGGCCGGACTGGGCCCTGCGCTGGGACCTCCACCGGACGGCCCGGCTCCTGGCCCTGGTTCCGGTCCTGTTCTACGCGTCCCTGGCCGGCGGCCGTCCCTCGACCACCCGGGCCGCCGTCATGGTCGTGGTCTTCATGCTGGCCTTGTCCGCGGGCCGCGGCAGAGACCCCCTGACCGCCCTGGCCGCGGCGGCCCTGGCAGTCCTGGCCTTCCTGCCCGGGTCGGTCTTCACGGCCTCTTTCCAACTCTCTTTTGCCGCGGCCGGCGGGATCATCCTGCTGGCCCCCCGTTTTCCCGCATCGCCCTTTGCCGGCCCGACGTCGCAAGACGAGGCGCCTCCTCGGGCGGGCCCCCTGATCCGGGCCTGGGGGCTGGTCATCATTTCCGCATCGGCCCTGCTGGCCACCGGGCCCATCGCCGCGTACCATTTCCAGCGCTTCCCGGCTCTCTCCCTGCCGGCCAACCTGGTATTCACCCCCTTGGTCAGCCTGGCCGTAGTCCCCGCCGGACTGGTCGCCCTGGCCCTGCCCGGGCTGGCCGGGCCGGTGCTTTTCATCCTCGAACGATTCATCTGGATTTTGCTGGCCTCCATCGAACCGATCGGCGCCTGGCCGGGTGTGGAACTCGTCATCCCCAGGCCGGGGCTACCATTCATGACCGCCTATTATCTTGCCCTCACCGCCGCGGTCGTGGTCCGGCCATGTAAAAAAAAGGTTCTGGCCGTCGGGGCCCTGCTCTGCGTTTACGGCCTGTTCCTGGGGGCAAGCCATGTCGTCGAGAACACCAAACCCAGGCTCAGGGTCACCTTTCTGGACGTGGGCCAGGGCAGCGCCGCCTTCCTGTCCCTGCCCGAACGGGGACGAATGGTCATCGACGGGGGCGGGTTCGCCCAGTCCAGCTTCGATACCGGCGAAGCGATCATCGCCCCCTTTCTGCTCGACCAGGGCGTGACCCGTCTGGACGTCCTGGCCCTGTCCCACCCCCAGGCCGACCACGTCGGCGGCCTGCCCTTTCTGGCCCGGACCTTCAAGCCCGCCGAACTCTGGACCAACCATGCCCCCAGCCGGAACGCGGACCACCAGGCCCTTCTGGAGATCGCGGCCGCCATGGGCATCCGGCATCCGGCCCTGGCCGAACTCTACCGACCCCGCGCCTTTGGACCGGCCCGCGTCCTGGCCCTGGCCCCGGCCCCTAACTTTATCCGGCACTACACCCGGCGGGAGATCATGGCCGGGCAGAACGACCTGTCCCTGGTCCTGAAGGTGGAAATGGGCCGCCGGTCCGTTCTATTTCCCGGCGACCTGGAAGCCGAAGGCGTGGCCGACCTGCTGGCCAGGCAGCCGGGCCGACTGCGGGCCGACGTGCTCCTGGCCCCCCACCACGGCTCGGCCGCCGCCATGACCCCGGCTCTGCTCGAAGCCGTCCGCCCCGAGATCGTGGTCTTTTCGGCCGGCCCGTTCAACCGGTTCGGTTTCCCCTCGCCCGACGCCCAGGCCCTGGTCCGGGCCTTTGGCGCCCGGATATTCAGAACCGATCGGGACGGCGCCGTCACCGTGACCACGGACGGGGAAAGCCTGGAAGTCGAGACGTTTCGGTGAACAGTAGATGAGGCCTATGGTATAGAGAAATAGTTATATTATGTGGGAATATATACCCTCTGTAACTACAATATATTAAATGACAAATGCAAATAGATAAAAAACTATCAAAAAAATATATTGACTTGGTAGAAAATAATGGGATATTTTTAATAAAGCATTTGCCTAGCATTATGGGTCTATGCGGGCCATCAGGCTTTGCTAAGGCCTATCGGAATGGGAGTCCCATTTCCGCCTGGCTTTTTTAGGTTTCTGGCTGGCCTACCGCCAACGGTAGCCGGCCTTACCCGCCTACCGTTGGCGGTAGGCCAGCGACGCTTAACGTAGGCCTGTGCGATATTACAATAAATATATTCTATCTGATAGAAGCGCCGTATTTAAAGTACTATACCGGTTTCGTCAGTCCATAGACAAGCAAAATGTATGGCGTCCTGCTGATGATATTGGCTTTATATTTTTATGCGGTGGGAATATTGATGCAGGAATTCCATCAAAGAGACGTGAAGCATTAATCGATTTTGTGTCTAAAAAATTTTCAAATATAAAAATTTTTTTAGCAGAAAAAATATTAAATATTCTTAAGGAAGAAGGCCACGTCGGAAATATATTAGATATAGAGAATGATCTCTCAAAATTTGCAGACTATGTAATAATTGTTTTAGAGAGTAGTGGAGCATTTTGTGAGCTAGGGGCCTTTGCCTCCTCGGAAGATTTAAGGAAAAAATTAATTATTATTAATGACTCGGCATATACTTATGCCGAGTCATTTGTAAATTTAGGCCCATTGAAAGCTATTGAAGAAACATCTGGAAGAAATATGCTATTGCACTATTCTATGGATCCCGATGGATTGCTGAAGGGAGATGGTATAGGCCAAATTTACAATAATCTTTCTAAAATTTTATCAGTAAAGGAAAAAAAGCGAAGAACTCGCATGACTGAATTTAGTCCAAATGAATTTTTTAATAAAGACAGCTTAAGATTTATGCATGATCTAATCAATATGTCTGGGCCAATATATACAACTGAATTGCGTGATATTATTAAAGTATTATTTGGTCATTGTAAAAAGGAAAGAATTCAACAACACCTGGGTCTTTTGGTATCAACAGATCAAATAAGGCGTCTGCAAACAAGTCTCTATAAAAGTAATACAAATAGGCTATATTTTGAATATGAATCAATAGATATATATGATATAATTTCAGCATTTAAAATTTTATATTTAAAAAATAATGATACTAGGTTGCAATGATTAACAAGATGTCAGAAGAACTTAATATCCCTGTTGATTCATTAAGTGATACTATTGAGCAGTCTAGATCATTTGTTAAACGTATAAAAATAAACAAAAAATCAGGTGGCGAAAGAATTGTATACCAACCGGCAAGAAAGATAAAAGTAATTCAATATTGGCTCATGAGAACAATATTCTCTAAAATAACCATTCACAGTGCTTCCATGGCTTATAGAAAAGAAGGTTCAATTAAAGAAAATGCTTTAAAGCATTCCAATGGAGGCTATTTTTTAAAGCTTGATTTTAAAGACTTTTTCCCTTCTATTAAATTTTCCGATTTGAATAAATCGATCATAGCTTTTCGTAAAAATAATAACGCTATTTTTAAATATACGAAAGCTGATCAAGAACTAATTAGAAGGGTCTGTTTCTATAAAAATGACAAGCTTCCTATTGGTTATCCCTCTTCACCAATAATATCAAATATTGTTATGTATAAATTTGATATAAGAGTTACCGACGAAATGCCTAAATTTAGAAAATATGGTAACGTTGTTTATACTAGATATGCTGACGATATGATTTTTTCAACTGATAGAAAAGGTGGATGTGAAAAAATCTTTTCATTCCTTTCTGTACTGATTAATTCATGGTCAACGCCAAGCCTTCTACTAAATGAAGCTAAAACAAGATTTGTGAGTAGTTCAGGAGGGACAGCGATAGTAACTGGCCTTAGAATTTGCTATGATGGACATATAACCTTGCATAGACATTATAAAGATATAGTGAGGCTTCTCCTTTCATTATACAAAAAAGGCAACCTAAAGGAGGAAGATGTTTACGTATTAAAAGGTCATCTATCATATATACAAAATGTTGACTCGGTTTTTTATACAAAAATATGTAAAAAATACTTTGATATAATAGATGAAATAAAAACTAAATAACTTTCTGATTCTTGATTTTACACAAATCTCCATTATTCTTCCAAAAATATGGCGCGAGTTCAGATATCCTTGAGCCGCTTATTGGCCGGGTCGTGTTCGATCAGGTCGCCGAAGGCCTGCATGCTTTCGGCGATGGTCAGGAGTTCCGGGGACTGGGCCACGGGCACGTCGCTAGTGCCATTCTGTTCCAGGGCCTCGATGACCGACTTGATGGTCAACCGGTCCGTGTCCCGGGCCGGCTGGTACACGGCTTCGGGCGAGTTTCGCAGGGTGACTTCGGAGACCAGGCCGGCGGAGACCAGTTCGAAAACAAGCTGGCGGACCAGGGTGATGGGAATTTCCAGTTCCTGGGAGATGCGGTCTTCGGTCAGGTCGAGTCGGCCGTCCATGAAGCGGCGGATCAGCAGATGGACGATGCGCACGGACAGGAGCCGCTTGAAGGCGCTGGAGACCGTCAGGCAGTCCGGTTCATACTCGAAGGTGTTCACGTTCTGGTGGGCAAAGGATATCTCGGCCCCGAAAAGCACGATGAGCCAGGAAAGCTGGAGCCAGATGAAGAAGAGGGGCAGGGCGGCGAAACTGCCGTAAATGGCGTTGTAGCTGGCCACCCCGATCTGGAACTTGATGTAGCCCCACTGGAAGACCTGGTACACGGTGCCGGCGATGACCCCGGCCAGGGCCGCCGAACCGAAACGGACCCGGGTGTTGGGCATGAACATGTAGAGGAAGGTGAACAGGAGCCAGAGGACCCAGTAAGGCAGGAGTTTGAAAATAAAGAGGATGAAGGGGTTGAGGGCCCCCAGGAGGTCAACGCTCTGGATCACCCCTTCGAGCCGGCCGGTGAGGATGACGGTGAAGGTGCTGGCGGCCAGAAACATGAAGGGCGCGATGATGGTCATCGAGATGTAGTCGGTGATCTTGCGGACCATGGTCCGGGGCGTTTTCACGCCCCAGATGTTGTTGAAGGCGCTTTCGATGTGGGAAAGGACCTTGATGATGGTATAGAAGAGGAAGACCAGGCCGATGACGGCCATGAGCCCGCCGCGAACATTTTCCAGTATCCGGTTGGAAAAGTCCACGATGCGCAGGACGACTTCCTGCTGGCCTTCGATTTTTTCCATCAACTCCTGTCTGAGGCGCGTTTCAAAGCCGAAGCCTTTGGCGATGCCGAAGACCATGGCCAGGGCCGGGACCACGGAGAGGGCCGAATAGTAGGTCAGGGCCGAGGCCTGGAGCTGAATCCGGTCCTGGGCCAGGCCGCGAATGGTCAGGACCAGGATGCGCAGGGCGCGGATGTAGACGGACCGGCGCTTTCCGAGGTCCCGGGAGCGGATGCGCCAGAGGTCGGTCCTGACGAATTGGACGGTCCGGTTGAAAAACATGGTTCCCGCTTTCGGGCTTTATTATATCAGGCTGGTATTAATGACAAAAGAGGAATTTGGGTGAAAAGGGAAAAAAATGGACGCGCCCCGAAGCCTCGGCGGGACGCGCCCTGGAAGCGGGCGGGGGGATCAGCCGTTGTTTTTGAGGGCCTCGACGATTTCGCCGTAAGCCCGGTTGATCTCCGGGGTCGGTATCTGGCAGGTGCCCACCTGCTTGTGGCCGCCGCCGCCGTACTTGAGCATCAAGGAACCCACGTCGGACTGACAGGTGCGGTTGAGGATGCTGTGGCCGACGGTGATGACCACGTTCTGATGGGCCTTGCCCCAGATGATGCGCACGGACACGTTCTGTTCCGGATAGATGGCGTATTCGATAAAACGGTTGCCGGACAGAATCTCGTCCACGGGCCGCAGGTCGATGATGATGACGTTGCCGTCGGCGTGGCTGTTGCCCCGGAGCATCATCTCGTAGGCCGGTTCCTGATCGAAATACCGCTTGACCCGTTCTTCCACGTCCGAGACCTTGATGATGTCCTCGACCTTCATGGTCCGGCAGTACTTGATCATGTCCCGCATCAGGTCCAGGTTGCTGATCCGGTAGTCGTGGTACCGGCCCAGGCCGGTGCGGGGGTCCATGACGAAGGACAGCAGGACCCAGCCTTCCGGCTGCATGATTTCCGCCGCGGTGAACCGGGCCGCATCGGCCTTGTCCACGGCTTTCATCAGGCCGCTTTGGTCGAACATCTTGAATTTTTCCGCGCCGCCGAAATAGTCGTAAATGACCCGTGCGCAGCTCGGGGCCGCTTTGACCGCCCCCTTGAATTCGAAATTCTTTGTAATTTCCAGGCGCTCTTCCTCGCTGGAATGATGATCGAACCAGTATCCGGCGCCGTCCACGTATGGCACGTTGGCCAGGATATCGTTGTCCGTCACCGTGACCAGCCCGTCCTGGACGTCCTTGGGGTGAACGAACTTGTAGTCGTCGATAAGACCGATTTCTTCCAAGAGCACGGCGCAGGCCAGACCGTCGAAATCAGACCTGGTGATAAGGCGCATGGAACCCCCCCCACAAGCGAGATATTTGGGCAAAATATATCCGCTGGCGGGCTTAATGTCAAGACGGACATGAAAGGTGATTTATCCATTCTCGGTTGGCGGCGTTCCAGGGCCGGCCTCTCATGGCCTCCCGAGGGGAGCTTCAAACCTTGGCCAGGTGATTACCGGCTTTACCCGACCGGGCCGATTGGGGTATGCTGAAGGCATACGGGCAGACGGTAGTCGAAGCCGGCGGCTCCCCTTTTCAGGGGATGCGGAAGGACTTGAGGCGGCTTATGATGCCTCCGGCCACTTTATATCGGGATACCCAGGTGAAAGGAGAAAGATATGTTTGAAGTATTGATGTCCGAGGAGCAGAAGAAGCTGAGGGACGAGGTGCGCGACCTGGTCAAGAGCGTGCCCCGACAGATGATTCTGGACATGGACGCCGACCGGATCACCTTTCCCACGGAATTCCTCCAGGAGGCCGGCCGCCGGAACCTGCTGGGGCTGCGCTTCCCGCGTCAATGGGGGGGGCGGGGCCTGACCTGGAACGAGGAACTGATCGCCCTGGAGGAGATCGGGCCCCTGGGCATCTGCTTTAGCTGCCAGTACAGCCTGGTGTCCATCGTGGGCGAGACGATCAAGGTCTACGGGACGGACGAGCAGAAGGAGAAGTATCTCAAACCTACCCTGGCTGGGACCAGGTTCTGCGCCGAGGCCCTGACCGAACCCCGAGGCGGGAGCGACTTTTTCGGCGCGACCAGCACGGCCCGCCGGGACGGCGATTATTACATCCTCAACGGCCAGAAACGGTTCGTGGTCGGGGCCGAAGGGGCGGACTATTTCGCCGTGTACGCCAAGACCGCGCCGGACGCGGCGCCCCATGAATCCATGAGCCTGCTCCTTGTGGATCGCGGCGAGGGGGTTTCGGTCAAACACGTCTACGGCCTGATGGGCGCCCGGGGCAATGGCACGGGGCGGTTGCTGTTCAAGGACGTGCGCGTGCCGGCCGAAAACCTGGTCGGCGAGGAACACCAGGCCACCAAGATTTTCTGGCAGATGATGATCCCCGAGCGCCTGGCCTCCGGGGCCGTCAGCGCCTGGGCCTCCCTGGCCCTGGTCGCGCGGTACGCCAACCGTCGCAAGGCCTTCGGCCAGACCATCCGCAACTATCAGGGCGTCAACTTCAAGATCGCCGACTGTATTACCAAGCTGGACGCCGTGACGGCCTTTGCTCATACCGTGGCCGAAATCGTCGAAAAGGAACTGGGCCCGGCCGGTTATCGCCGCCGGCTGGTCTCCGAGGTCAAAAAGTTCTCGACCCAGACCCAGTGGGAGGTTCTCAACGACTGCATGCAGATTCTCGGCGGCATCGGGTACACCAACGCCCTGCCCATCGAGCGGGAGTTGCGGGGCTCCCGGCTGTGCACCATCTGGACCGGCACAACCGAGATTCAGAACACGATCATCCAGCACGAGTACTTCAAGGAGGTCTTGTCCAAGGGCGTCGAGGGGCGAGACATTGCGGCCGACGTGCCCCTGACCGAGGAAGAACTGTCCGAAGAGATCATCTACGAATAGGCGCGCCATGGATACGCTCCAGACCATGACCTACGAGGTCACGGGCCGTATCGCCCGGATCGCCTTGAACCGCCCGCATCGGGGCAACGGCATCACCATGGACATGCCGGTCGAACTGGCCGCGTGCGTCGAGCGGGCCGACCTGGACCCGGCCGTGCACGTCATCGCCCTGTCCGGCCGGGGCAAAGGGTTTTGCGGCGGGTACGACCTGGTGGACAGCGCCGAGCAGATGCTCGACCCCCTCGAGGGAAAAAAGGGAGCCGGGTTCGGCCTGAGCCGGCCCGGATCGCCCCTGGACGCCCAGGTCCAGGCCGGCAATCACGATCCGGGCCGGGTCTGGGACCCGATGATCGATTACCAGATGATGTCCCGCAACGTTCGCGGGTTCATGAGCCTGTTTCAGGCCAACAAGCCGGTCGTCTGCAAGGTCCACGGCTTCTGCGTGGCCGGGGGCACGGACATGGCCTTGTGCAGCGATCTGCTGGTCATCGCCGAGGACGCCAAGATCGGGTATCCGCCGGCCCGGGTCTGGGGCTCTCCCACCACCTCGGTCTGGGCCTTCCGAATCGGCATCGAGAAGGCCAAACGGCTGCTGTTCACCGGCGACTGCCTCAACGGCCGGGAGGCGGTCGAGTGGGGGCTGGCCACGGAATGCGCTCGACCGGACCAGCTCGACGAGCGGTTCGAAATCCTGATCGAACGCATCGCCCGGGTCCCGATCAACCAGCTTATCATGATGAAACTGCTGATCAACCAGACCGTGCTGGCCGCGGGCCTCCAGCCGACTCAGATTCTGGGCACCATCCTGGACGGGATCACCCGCCATACCCGGGAAGGATATGCCTTTCAGCAGCGGGCGGCCGAGGTGGGCTTCAAGGAGGCGGTCCGGGAGCGGGACGAACCGTTCGGCGATTTCGGGGCCAGCACCTTCAAGGGCTGATCGCCGGTCGCCCGGCCTTGGCCGCCGGGCGACCGCACCGAAACCGGCCCGTGCGGGGTGCCAACGCATTGTCTGCCTGATTTCAGAGCCCAGGCAGTACGAGACTTGTCCGCCTCCGGAGGATTTATCCGCCTCCGGAGGATTGCGTGATCGCCTGTCGGTTCTCCCCTAACCCGGCCTAGCCGGAACCAAACAGGTTATTGCTTCACGCCGCTTTTCCGATATTGCGGGTTCCCAAACTCCAGCCTTGGAACGCCCGTTGGACTTGAGGCTGAGACTTCGACGCCTCGATCCAAATGCTGCTCCCGTGGCAAGAAACCCTGCCGTGACTCAAAAGAAGGGAAGCTGGAGCTTCCAGGATCGGGTTCCCAAGCCGGAGCTTAGGAACCAGCATTACAACCTGATTGTGATTGTTGAAGATGTTTGGCTGACCACGCCGATTCATAAGGTCTGTCACCCGTGGGAAAGCGGGGGGCCATCTTGTTTGCCGGAGGTTGGAAGATGGAATCCTGCGTTCGCGGGAATGACTGCTCGCGGGACTTTTGACCCAACCACTAATTTAACTGCTCGTTCCCAAGCCAGAGCTTGGAAACCAGCAAAAACTGGTTTTCAGCGAACCAGAATGATGATGTCGTACGGGGAATCGTAGGTCAGGGCGGAGAGCGCTTGCGAACCCGGAATATGGCTGGCCAAATTCTCGGCCGCCGTTTTCAGGTCCTTCCGGTATCGTATCTCGGTGGGGCCGGGCTGGGGCACCCGGTTGGCCGTGGTTTTCACGTCATACCCCATCTGTTTGAGCACATAGGCGTAAGTTTCCGCCTGGCCCGGCTTGCCGCTCTCATTGTAAATCGCCAGACTCGGACGCTTGCGGGCCGAGTAGGAAGATACTTTGACCTGGCCGGAAGATGCGGGCTTATATGGCGACGCCTTGGCTGGTGCCCTGGCCGCGGTCCCGGTCCCGGCCGCCGGAGTTTCTTCCTTGACCGCCGGCGTAGCGGCCGTGACCTCTTTCGAACGGTCCGCCTGGCCGATGTCGATCTGTTTCCAGCGGGCGTCCGGGGCCTTCAGGCTTTCGAGCTGCTGGGCATCGAGCGGCTTGGACCACTGTGAGTCCGCTGTCTGCCAGCGAGGTTTGGCCAGGAGGTTTTTTTTCTCCTCCGGAGGCGGGGTGGGGGCCGGTTTGATTTGGGCTGTCTGGTCCGGCTGGGGCGCGGCTTTTTCAGGGGCGCCGGCAGGCGGGGCCGGTTCGGTCCGGGCCATCCGAACCGGTTCGGGCGCGGGCGGTTTCGGGACGCCTTTCTTATCTCCGGCCATTTCCATCGGCCGGACCGGCTGTTCGGCCACGGCCGGTTTGGATGGCGTCATCGATTCGGCCGGTTGGGGCGGGGCGACCGGCTCGTCCGAGGGACCCGGGGCTTCAGTATCCATCTGGGCCGGCGGGAGAGCGATCGGCATGGACATGCCCGTCTGGACCGGCTCGGGAGGGGCTGGAGGCGCCTGGCCGGAGCGGAGCATTCCCAGGGAGACGAAAGAGAGTGTCACCAGAACCAGGATGGCGATCAGGGCCAGTTGGAGCCCCAGGCTGGACGCACCAGCCTGGCGCCGCGGAAACGCGGCTCCCGGATCGATATGTTTCTGTTCGGAGAGGCCCATGGCATCCTCTCGAATTAAAAATAATTTTAGAATGTTATATCATAAGTACCGGCGAAAGGCAAGAAATAAGCCGCCAGGCCTTACGCACGCCCTCGGTTCGACCAAGCGGGCAGGGTGCAAACGATGGATTCTTCCATTTCCGACAGGCCCGGCTCTTGGCCCTTTGCTTGACTCGCGTCGTTTTTTAAGTTAGATGAAGGGGAGGAGGAAACCGGAACTCAATGATAAGAAACCGATATGGCACGGACGGCAGCTCGGCCGAGCCCGCCGAGATAATTATTCCCGAAGAACTGCCGCTTCTGGTCGTCAGGGACATCGTCATTTTTTCATACATGATCCTGCCCCTTTTCGTGGGCCGGGAACAGTCCCTGGCCGCAGTCGAAGCCGCCCTGGCCAGCAACCGGCTGCTGCTGGTTTCCACCCAGAAAGACCAGACCCTCGATGAACCGACTCCGGAAGATATTTACGACGTGGGCACGGTGGCCATGCTCATGCGCGTGGTCCGGCTGCCCGACGGACGCCTCAAGGTGCTGATCCAGGGTCTGAGCAAGGCCAAAATCAAGGACTTTTCCCAGCGCGATCCCAATTACCAGGTCCAGATCGAGGTGCTGCCGGAATACGACAATCCGGAAAAGAGCCTCGAGGTCGAGGCCCTGATGCGCAACGTTCGCGAACAGAGCCAGAAGATTCTTTCGGTCAAGGGCATTTTGTCCCAGGACGTGGTGTCCATCCTCGAAAGCATCGATGACCCCGGCCGCCTGGCCGATCTGGTGGCATCGAATCTGAGGCTCAAGATCGACGAGGCTCAACAGGTCCTCGAGGCCCTGGAACCGCTCGAACGGCTGGCCCTGGTCAACGACCTTCTGGACAAGGAACTCCAGGTTTCGACCATGCAGGCCAAAATCCAGTCCGAAGCCCGGGAGGAGATGGATCGGTCCCAGCGGGAGTATTTTCTGCGCGAGCAGATGCGGGCCATCCGGCGGGAGTTGGGCGATCAGGACGACCGGTCCGAGGAAATGGCCCAGTATCGGGAAAAGGTCGCCCGGGCCCGAATGCCCCGCGAGTCGGAAAAAGAGGCGTACAAGCAGCTCTCGCGTCTCGAACAGATGCACCCGGACGCGGCGGAAGCGACCATGATCCGGACCTATCTGGACTGGCTGGTCGAACTGCCCTGGTCGACCAGCACCCGGGACCGTCTGGACATCAAGGCGGCCAAGCGGGTCCTGGACGAAGATCATTACGATCTGGAAAAGGTCAAGGAGCGTATTCTTGAATATCTGGCCGTACGAAAGCTGAGCAAGAAGCGGAAGGGGCCGATCCTTTGTTTCATCGGCCCGCCGGGCGTGGGCAAGACCTCCCTCGGCCAGTCCATCGCCAGGGCCATGGGGCGGAAGTTCACGCGGATATCCCTGGGCGGGGTCCGGGACGAGGCTGAAATCCGGGGGCACCGGCGGACCTACATCGGCTCGCTGCCCGGCCGCATCATTCAGGGCCTCAAGAGCGCCGGGACCAACAACCCCGTCTTCATGATGGACGAGATCGACAAGGTCGGCACCGACTACCGGGGCGACCCGGCCGCGGCCCTGCTCGAGGCCCTGGACCCGGAACAGAACCACGCCTTTTCCGACCACTATCTCAATCTGCCCTTCGATCTCAGCCGGGTCATGTTCATCACCACGGCCAATCTGCTCGATCCCATTCCGCGGGCCCTCGAGGACCGCATGGAAATCATCCGCCTTCCCGGGTACACCGAGGAGGACAAACTCAAGATCGCCCGTCAGTACCTGATGCCGCGCCAGTTGGAAGAAAACGGTCTGACGGCCAAGGACCTGATTATTTCCGACAAGACGATCCTTAAAATGATCGCCGAATACACTCAGGAAGCCGGGCTGCGCAACCTGGAGCGGAAACTGGCCGCTGTCTGCCGCAAGGTGGCCCGGCGCCTGGCCGAAAACCAGAAAGGACCGTTCAAGATCACGGCCGGCAATCTGCATCGCTTTCTGGGGACGCCCGAGTTTCTGCCCGAACCGGGACAGGACGAAGGCGAGATCGGCGTGGCCTCG
>JAHJTB010000200.1 GCA_018830135.1 Pseudomonadota bacterium
AGCCCGGGCACCCAGAAGGCCAGGGGTTTGCGGGCCTCGATCAGGGGCGCGAGGTCCATGCAGAGTTCCGGGTACAAGATCAGTTCGATCACTTCCATGGCCAGGCCGTCCACGCCGGGATCGACGGCCATGGCCTCGGCGTAGGTCCGGATCATGGTCCTGAAATCGTGGAACTGGCTGCAAAGGCCCAGGTCGTAGGGATTGGCCGGAACTTCCCAGGGCGGGGAGATCGCGGCAATTTTTTTTCGGGTCGCTTCGCCGGGCGCGGCCATGGACAGACCGTTCAGGTAGCACAGGTCCGTGGTGACGACCGCCTCCCCGCCGGGAAAGGTGGAGATGGCGATGCGGTCCCCGTTCAGGCGGAGGGGACCGAAGCGTTCGAGGGCCTGGGCGATCTCGAAAAACTCCTCGATGTTCGCCGCGCGGATGGCCCCGGCCTGTCTGAGGGCTCCGTCAAAGACCAGGTCGCTGCCTTGAACGATGACCCCGGTGTGGGAGGCGGCGGCTCGGGCCCCGGCCGAGGTCCGGCCGGACTTGAGCACGACGACGTGCTTTTCGGCCGAGGCCTTCCGGATGAGTCTGAGGAATTCCCGACCGTCGCCTTCGATGCTTTCCAGATGAATGCCGATGACCCGGGTCGCGGGATCGTCGGCCAGGTAGGAGAAGGCATCGACCTCGTTGACGTCCATCTTGTTGCCCAGATCGATCAGCTTGGCCAGATGGAGGTTGGCGTCGGAAATCAGCCGGGTCAGGCGGACTTCGTACAGGCCGGATTGGAATATGAGCGACAGCTCGCCCTGCTTCATTTGGGGGACCGGATTGAAGCTGATGGCCAGGTTGACGGCGGTATTGTAAGGGCTCAGGGCATTGGGACCGACGGCCCGAATGTCGTTTTCCCGGACCAGGTCGGCCAGGGCCTTTTGAAGCGCCCGGCCCTCCGGTCCGGCTTCGGAGAAACCGCCGGCTGTGATGGCCACCAGCTTGACGCCCTTGGCCACGCAGTCTTTGACCACGTCCAGGGTTCTGAGGTAGGGAACGGATATGACGGCCAGGTCCACCGGGCCGTCGATGCTTTTCACGTCCGGGTACACCGGGAGGCCCTGCATGGCGCCTCCCCGGGGATTGACCGGATAGACGCGGCCCTTGAAGCCCCGGACCACGAGGTTGTTCAGCATGATGTAGTTGAAGCTGGCCGGGTTGCCGGAAGCGCCCACAATGGCCAGATGCTCGGGGTGGAAGAACTTGTCCAGGAAGTGTCCGTTGCGAGTCGGCATGGCCCATCCTTTGTCATGGATTTTTTCCGGCCCGATTATAGCCTATCCGCGGCCGGTTGTAAAAAGGGGAAGGAGGAGGCGGGGTACCCCGCTTTTCGGTGCGTGGGGTTACAGGGCCGCCCTGTCGGGGCTTCCGGCCGGCGTAAATGAAAACGGGGCCGGACCGGCCCCGTTTCGGGTGAATCGTTGCAGGTCGGGTTAGCAAAGCGTAACCCGACATCTTTCCCGTACCCTCAGAACCGGAACTTGCCCCCTTCGATTTCCGCGAA
Organism: Pseudomonadota bacterium; assembly: GCA_018830135.1. GTDB lineage: Bacteria > Desulfobacterota > Desulfarculia > Adiutricales > JAGVGV01 > JAHJTB01. The sequence continues at coordinate 1,544 of JAHJTB010000200.1, forward strand.
AAGCTCGGGGGTCAGGGGCACGTAGGTCTCCCGGTCCGGCAGGAGGGCGTAGATCGGGTCCGCGGTCTTTTCGAGGTCGAATCCCTCGTTGCGCAAAATCGATTTCTTGACCTTGAAGGTCGGCGTGACGTCGAATTCGGTTTTGAAGCGGATGAATTTGGGGACCGCGTACGCGGGCAGGGCCTCGTGCAGTGCCGAGGTCAGGGCCTCGAGGTCGACCTGGTCGAGTCCGAGGGACGGGATGACGGAGGCCATGCCGGCCCGACCGTCCGTGCCCGGAATCCGGACGCCGTAGACCGCGGCCTGGGAGACCTGGGGCATGGCGCTGATGACCTCCTCGACCTGGGTCGTGGACACGTTTTCGCCTTTCCAGCGGAAGGTGTCGCCCAGGCGGTCGGCGAACTGGATATGCTTGAAGCCCTGGTCGCGGACGAAGTCGCCGGTGTTCAGCCAGACGTCCCCCGGTTCGAAGACGTCCTTTAAAATCTTTTTCTCGGTGGCTGTCCGGTCGGTGTAGCCCACAAAGGGCGTTTTTTCGGAAATTTCGGCCAGGAGCATCCCGGCCTCGCCGCGCTGAACCCGCTGCATGAGTCCATTTTCATCCAGGATGAAGCGATCGGCGTCCAGGTCGTAGCGGACGATGGCGAACGGCGTCAGGCACATGCCCACGGTGTGGTCGATGTTGAAGAAGTTGGTGAAGGCGAAACCGAACTCGGTCGCCCCGTACAGTTCGGTAATCTGCCGGATGCCGAATCTTTTCTTGAACTCGAGCCAGATGTCCGGCCGCAGTCCGTTGCCCACGATCTTTTTCATGGGGTTGTCCCGGTCCTCGGGCCGGGGCGGCTGGTTGAGCAGGTAGCGGCACAGTTCGCCGATATAGACGAAGGCCGTGGCCTTGAAATGCTCCGCGTCGCTCCAGAACCTGGTCGCGGAAAATTTGCGCCGGATGGCCAGGGCCGCCCCGTTGGCCGCGGCCGTGGGCCAGCCGACGCAAAAGGCGGTCGTATGGAACAGGGGCAGGGTGCAGTAGAGCACGTCGTTTTCATTCAGGTCCATGAGCAGCTTGCCGAA
>JAHJTB010000201.1 GCA_018830135.1 Pseudomonadota bacterium
AGCAGGACGCCACGGCGATCAGGTCGTTTTTATCAATGTATTCATCGACCTGCTGGTAGGTATGAATCCGGGTCCCGGCCTCGACCTTCCGGTCCACGGTGATGACCCGGTGGGCCGGGTATTTGATTTCGACCGGTCCGGTCCGGGCGTCCACGGCCTGTTTGTATTCGTGGATGAGCCGGGCGAGGAGCTTGTCCTTGTCGGTCGTTGTCCCGCGCATGAACTGGAACTCGAAGATTCCCGGCACGAAGCGGGCGGCGGCGTAAAGCCGGCGGCCGTCGATCCGGACGGAAAAGCAGAGGGCCTTGCCGGCCATGGTTTCCAGCAGGGCCGAGGTGTCATCCTCGCTCCGGCCCAGTTCCCGGGCCAGCTGGGCGGCGGTAAAAAGCCCCTTGGGCATGGCGTTGTTGGCAACCGCTTCTTCCGGAGTGAACAGTTCCCGGGCCACGGCGTAGAACTCGGGCACGTCCACGCCCGTGTACCGGCCGCCCCGCCGGGTCATGACGTCGAACATGCGGCGATAAACGGCTTCGCTGGTCATTGGGTTATCCTCTCTTTGGCGCCGCTGCCTCCGTGGCCGCGGAATTGAAGCCCCCCTCGGCACCCCTCGGGGGGTCTTCGACATGCTGGAAAGAAATCCATTCACTGAATCCGGCGGGCTAAACCCGGTGACAAGCCGTGGGTAATGTGCCCGCCGTACAGGTTCAATACTCCCCCCTCGGGTATGAATAAGGACGGGTCGGGACATAAAAAGCATACCACTTCCCCGGCCGGACGGCAACCGAAGACCTCCGGTCCCGGATTTGACACCCGGAGCCTCCCGGTCTATAAATGAAGACCCCGGCCGGCCCCCACGGGGGAGGCCGGCCGGAACCATCGGAGGATGTATTTCATGTCGATTCCCTGTACTCAACTCAAACCCAATTCGTACCCGGGCGGCGGCCGCGTGAGGCGTTTCGAACTCCCGCATGGCGGAGCGCGCGTCACCCAGATCACCACCTTCTGCCCGGACGGAATTGGTCCCGGAGCGGCCCACCTCTACCTGATCGAAGACGAGGCCCTGATCCTGGTGGACACCGGCATTCCCACGGATTTGGCCAAGGCCATGTTCTACGCCATGCGCATCCAGGCCATGCCCCCGGAGATCGCGGCCCTGCCGTCGGACCTGAGCGAACGCCAGCGGGCCGACGGTCTGGCCCTGGCCGGCCGGCGCCTGGAGGACATCGACCTGCTGGCCATCACCCACGGCCATATGGATCACTATTCCATGGGCCGTTCCGTGGTCGAGGCCAGCGGGGCCCGGGTCATGGCCCACCTCCTGGACACGCCCATGATATGCAATCCCTGGGGTTTTCTGAGCATGATCGCGTCCCGCCGCCACCGGGCCGAGGCCGTGGGCATGCCCCGGCCGCCGGACGGCGGCCCCAAGGACCTGGGCCGGCACTTCGACCCCGGTTCCCTGGGGCTGTCCCTGGAAATCAACCAGGTGGTCTACGAGGACGGTCCCCTGTTCATCGGCGATGCCTGTTACGACGGAATCGAGGTGATCCACATTCCGGGGCACTCGCCCGGCAGCCTGGGCCTGCTCGTGGGGCGTCCCGGAAGCCCCCGCATCCTGATCTGCGGCGACGTGCTGCTTTATCCCATCACGCCCCACCCCGACGACCTGCTGGTCTATCTCAGGACCCTGGACCGGCTCGAGGCCATCGAAGACGTGGCCCTGGTCCTGCCGGCCCACGGCCGAATTTTCCACGACCTGGACAAGCGGGTCGGCCAGATCAAGAAACACCACCGAAGCCGCCTCAAAATGACCTTCGACGCCTGCCGGGAACCCCGGTCGGTCTGGGATGTGGCCACCTTGAAAGGCTACTTCGACGTGGAAGTGGTCCCGGACCGTTTCAACCCCATGGCCGCCAACGAAGCCCTGGTCCACATGGAACTGCTGCAGATGGCCGGCGGCCTGAGCCGGGAGGACATCCGGGCCGGCGTGCATTACTTCCGGTCCTCGGACGATCCCTTCGACCAGGTCTACGGCCGGGTCCTCGACGTGGTCGGCGACCCGGTCATCGAACCGATCATGCGCTATTGACGCCCCTTTGCAAGGCGGCTTGAAGGAAGCGCCCTTGAATCCCGCCCTGCCGGACCGGGCCGACGTCGTCATCATCGGCGGCGGCGTGACCGGAGTCAGCATCGCCTGCCACCTGGCCCGCCTGGGACAAGGCGGGGTCCTGCTCCTGGAACGCGGCGACCTGGGCCAGGGGGCCACGGCCAAGACCGTGGGCGGGCTGCGGACCCAGTTCAGCACCGAGATCAACATACGGTTGTCCCTGATGAGCCGGGAGGTCTTCGAGCGCTTCGAGGCGGATTTCGGACTCGATCCCGGTTTTCGGCGGATCGGGTACCTGTTCCTGGCCCGGACCCAGGTCCAGTGGCGGGTTCTGGAAAACAACGCCCGGCTCATGGCCGGGCTGGAACTCGACGTGGAACTGCTGGACCCGGACGGCCTGAAACAACGGTGGCCCTGGCTCGAAGTCTCCGACCTGATCGGCGGGTCGTACACGGCCGACGACGGGTACCTGAGCCCCCACGAGGTGCTGCAGGGGTTCGCCCGGGGGGCCCGCCGAGGGGGCGCCCGCCTGGTCGAACACACCGCCGTTGCCGAAATCCTGACCTTGGGACGGGCCGTGGCCGGCGTGGTGACCGACACCGGCCATCGGATCGAAACGCCGTCGGTGGTCCTGGCCGCCGGGGCCTGGGCCGCCCTGCCGGTCGAAAAACTCGGGATCGAACTTCCGGTCCGGCCCTATCGGAGACAGGTCTTTTTCACCGCCCCCTTCGACCTCCTGCCGCCGGTCTTTCCCCTGACCGTGGACCTGGGCTCGGGCTGGTACATGCGCCGGGAAGGCCCCGGCCTGCTGCTCTCCGGGCCGAGGGACGAAGAAAGCGGGTTTTCGGAAGCCGTGGACTTCGCCGGCCGGGAGTGGGCCGCGGCCATGTCCATGGCCCGCGTGCCGATTCTGGAACAGGCCCGCATCGCCCGGGGCTGGGCCGGCCTGTACGACCTGACCCCGGACCACCATGCCATCCTGGGCCAGGCCCCGGAACTGAAAGGCTTGTACCTGGCCTGCGGGTTTTCCGGCCACGGCTTCCAGCACAGCCCGGCCGTGGGCCGACTCATGGCCGAACTCGTCGCCTTCGGCCAGGCCCGAAGCCTGGACCTCCACCCCCTCCGGCCGGAACGCTTCCGCGAAAACGACCTGGTCCACGAATCCCTGGTCGCTTTTCAGACCTGAAGCCATCAGGGGAGCTAACCCGACTTTCGCTATTCGCGCCCGAACGCAGGTATTTTGAGGCGGGTATTCGCCGCAAGTGGCTGAAATATAAGGTCTGGATTTTCAGAATCGCTTGTGGTGAAGACCTACCCTCTTGCGGAGGTGATTTCAGGGAT
>JAHJTB010000202.1 GCA_018830135.1 Pseudomonadota bacterium
AAGGAGCCTATGCGCTGCTGATCGGGTTCCTGATCCTGTTTGCGACCGCGGTCAATGACATCCTTTACTCCCGCCAGGTGATTCAGACCGGATATCTGGGGCCTCTCGGCCTTTTCCTGTTCATCTTTTCCCAGGCCGTCCTGCTTTCGATGCGGTTTTCCACCGCTTTCCACACGGTGGAACAACAAGGGCTCGCCCTGCGAGACATGAATCTGACCAACCGCCAGGAGATCGAGGAACGCCTGAAGACCGAAGCCGCCCTTCGGGAAAGCGAATTGAAATACCGCTTTCTGGCGGACAGCGTTTCGGACACCATCTGGACCGTGGACCCGAACACCTACCGTTTCACTTATGCCAGCCCTTCGGCCCGGGACCTTCTGGGTTATTCGATCGAAGAGTTGACCGCCATGACCCTGCGCGACGTCCTGGACGCGCAGTCTCTCGACCTCACCCGAAAAGCCATCGGCGGGGACCTGGAGGCCGGATCGGGTTCGGGCGATCATCCGTCGGTTTCGGCCACTTTCGAACTCGAGCCCATCGGGAAGGACGGCAAACGGATATGGACCGAGACGACGGTCAATGTGATTCGTCATCCCGACGACGGCAGGACCACGGTTATCGGCGTGACCCGAGACATCAGCGAGCGGAAACATGCCGAAGAGAAACTCCGGGCCACCCTGTCGGAAAAGGAACTTTTACTCCAGGAAATCCACCATCGGGTCAAGAACAATCTTCAGGTCGTAATCAGCCTGCTGAGCCTTCAGTCCAGGAACGAAACCGATGACCGGGTGCTTCAAGCCATCCAGGTCAGCCAGAACCGGGTCCGGGCCATGGCCCTGGTCCACGAGTTCATTTACCGTTCCGAATCTTTGGCCGAAATCAACGTGGCGGACTATCTCAATGGTCTGGTCAATCATCTGAGCGGAGCGTTCCTGGGCTCGGGCCTCGCGCCCCGCGTCAACATCCAGGTCCCGAAAGACCTGACCATCCATCTTGCCTTTGCCGTTCCTTGCGGGCTGATACTCAACGAGTTGATATCCAACTCGTTGAAATACGCATTTTCGGGCCGTTCGGACGGAGAGATCACGATTGCCGCCGGCCTGGAATCGGATGGCCGAATCAGGCTGATGGTTCAGGACAACGGGGTGGGGCTGCCCGAGGACTTCAACTGGCGCGAGAGCGGCACGCTGGGTTTGAGCATGGTCGCCGGTCTGATCGAAGGCCAGCTCCAGGGCGCCATCGAACTGGACCGGGAAAGCGGCACCCGCTGGACCATGACCTTCCGGGGGAATAAGTGAGGCCGATCGGCGGACGTCGTTTGTAATCCATACCTTCCCTAACCCCTGTCACCCCCTGTCAAAGCGGTCAAAGCTTGCCGGCCCGGAGTTTCCCGTATATGATATAAGTCAGGGAAGGACAAAACCCGCCTCGACGGGCTTTACATCAGGACCGCGACCGGATCGGAGCATCGCCAGCTCCGGGGAGGGATGTCATGGCCGTCATCAGCATTTCGCGACAGTTTGGCGCTGGAGGGAAGACCCTGGGTGAACGTCTGGCCGCCCGCCTGGGATATCAGCTATTGGACCGGAACCTGATGACCCGGGTGGCCAAGGAGGCCAATGTGTCCCTGGACTGGGTCGTTGCGGTGGAGCGGGAGACCGGCGGACGGCTGATGAAGTATCTGTCCAAGATGGTCAGCGGCGATTTCATCGAGCGCCACCTGGCCGATTCGGCCGTTGATTTTGACGAAAAAAAATACGTCACCTTCATCAAGAAGGTCATCCTCGACGTGGCCGAAGACGGCGACGCGATCATTCTCGGCCGGGGCAGCCAGTTCATTCTTCCCAACAAGCCCGGCATCTTCAAGATTCTGCTCGTGGGAGAATACGAGGACCGGGTCCGCTTTCTCATGGACCAGTATCACATCAACCGCAAGCAGTCCGAACAGCTCGTGGGGCGGGAGGAAAAGAAGCGGGAGGTCTTTCTGAACCGGCTCGGCCGGGGCGAGCAGGACAACCCCAACCTTTACCACCTGTGCCTGAACACCAGCCTGATCAGTCTGGAGTGTGCCGAAAAACTGGTCTTCGACATGGTGAAGTCCGAGGGCGCAACAAAGCAATAATGGGGCCGGTCCGGGTCCACGCCTGAAACAGTGCGCGCCTTTAAATCCGATACCGTTCATTTAAAAGTCGTGATGGATGCTTCGGGAAAAGGGGTCAGAAGC
>JAHJTB010000203.1 GCA_018830135.1 Pseudomonadota bacterium
ACTGTGTAGCCCGATGCGTACGTCGCGCCTTTCTTTGCGGCCTCGATACGCGCATCGGCCGGTCCTACGAGCATCGAAAGGCCTGGATTCAGGGCCGATTGAAGGACATTGCGGCCGTCTTCGGCATCGAGGTCGTCACGTACGCGGTCATGTCCAACCATCTGCACGTGGTCCTTCGCACCCGTCCGGACCTGGTCGATGGCTGGTCGGCCGAGGAGACGGCCGGGCGCTGGCTGACGCTGTTCCCCATGGAGCGGGACCAGGAGGGCCGGCCCAAGACCCCGGACCGGTCTGCCATCGAGGCGTTGGCCGGCCAGTCCGACCGGCTGGCTGAAATCCGATCCCGCCTGGGTAGCGTGAGTTGGTTCATGCGGTGCTTGAACGAATACGTGGCCAGAATGGCCAACCGGGAAGACGGCGGCAAGGGGCGGTTCTGGGAGGGGCGGTTCAAATGCCAGGTGTTGCTCGACGATTCCGCGCTCCTGGCCTGCATGGCCTATGTGGACCTGAACCCCATCCGGGCCGGTGTGGCCGAGACCCCGGAGCAGAGCAAATATACGGGCATTTACGATCGAATCCAGGCCCGGGCTTCCGGGGCGGGTGAAACCTGGGTCTGCCCGCTCGGCGGCGAAGACCAGGGGGGCCGCCGGGGCGTGCTGCCTTTTAGCCGGGACGAATATTTGTCCCTGGTGGACTGGACCGGCCGGGGTATCCGGTTGGGCAAGCGGGGGGCGATTCCGGCGGAATTGTCCGACATTCTGAACCGCCTGCCGGTCAACCAGGCCCGCTGGCTGGACACGGTTCAGGGGTATGGCGGCCTGTTTTACCGGGTGGTCGGCCGGATGGAAGCCATGATGGTTATGGCCCGGCATCTGGGCAAGCGCCGGCTGGGCGGTATCCGGGCCGGCGAAACAGCGTTTTCGACCCCCTGGGTCCAAGAATCCTTTTAAATAACCATAATACAAACAGCCTTGTTTGATGGGGCCGGGTATATTCTGCCAAGCCAGGAAGGGAAAGGGAGCGAACATGTTTGAAAAATTGAAACCTACTGACGACAAGACCGCCGAATACCGGGCCGTGGCGGATGTCTACCACGGATTTTTTACCGGAATAGTGCTTACGATTGTAACCCGCAGAGGGGTTCAGGACGCCTCGGATTTCACCTATCATTTATTCCGCCGGAAGCATGAAGAGCAGTTCCTGCCGGGGCTGAAAAAGCTGGGAATCGATGACCTGCCCGCCCCGGTAGCGTCGGCCCAGTTTCACTATCTGGCCAACCGGATCGGTGAAGTCAAGGTGGAATACACGTATGAATCCGACCGCAAGGCCTGGATTCGATATCCTCCGCCCCGGTATGCCTGGGACGATGCGGCCATCGCCGGCATACCCACGGCGGTAAACCGGGCCATGCTCCGGGGCTGGCACGGTCAAAACGGCATCAGCCTGGGAAATCCCCGGGTCGGTTTCGTTTGCACAAAAATGACCATGGACGGCCAGGCGGGCCTGGAAGGGTATTTTTACGAATACGACCGCGAACTGGAGCCCGAGGAGCGGGTGAGGTACGCTCGCGGGGAGGAAGGCCCCGTATTCGACCCCGAGGCGGCGCCCGGGCTTTCCACGCGGGACTGGCCCGAAGAACGGATTCAGAAGGCCTTGCGCAATTTCGGCATGGACTGGTGGCGGAGCATGACCCTGGTGGCCATCGATCTGTTCGGTCCTCAGGACGGCCGTTATCTTTCAGGAACGGCGGGCACGCTCATCGGGCTGCATTATTACGAAAGAACCGCCCGCACCCTGGGGATTGCGGCCGACGATGCGGCCGGGTTCGGCGAACTCATGGCGCGTTTGGCCAGGGGCCAGGGGGAGGAGGTCGTGATCGAAACGGATGGGAACGGCATTGTGGTCCGGCAGTTGGACTGGCGCATGATGCATGACAATCCGGACCCTCATCCCGCGGCCTTCGAGGCCTGGACCCGGCTCTGGGAAGGACTTCTGGCCGCCCACAATCCCCGGCTGCGCCTTGACGTGCTCAAGCGGATGGACCTGGGCGACGATTGTTTCGAATGGCGGATTTCCGCCCGCCGGCCCTCGAAGATCGGCCGGCGAACCCCGCCGGAAGCCGGCTAGGCAGGCGTCCGATTCGGGCTTATCATCGCCGCTTTTCGGTTCGGCCCCGGATTCGGTTCCGTTCCGCCGGCGGTATTGGCTGGAAAATTAGAAAGTTAAAGCCTAGACGCCCATCAATAAGTTTTGATGGTATCGTGCTGCTAATCCGATCACATGTAAAGATATGGATGTCCTATATATTTTTCATCCAAGGCAGGAGATGAATTTCCGCTTGGGTTCTTGCGGTTTTTGGGATATAGGGAATGACGCAAGCGCCGCCGGGCCGTTTTGAGGCCCGGGCGAATCGAGCCGGAGATATGCAGCAGAATCGACTTCCATGGCGGCCGATAGCCGCCTTGTTGTTTTTGGCCATCATCTGGGGGGCCAATCTGGCCGCGGTCAAGATCGCGGCCAGGGACCTGTCCCCCATGTTCATGGCCGCGGTGCGTTCGCTGGTCGCCTCGGCCTGCCTTTACGCCTGGATGCGCGTCCGGAACATTCGCATCTTTCCCTCCTGGACGGTGGCTCTGCACGGTGCGGTCATCGGCGCGGCCTTCGGCTTCCAGTTCGCCCTCATCTTCGTCGGGCTCAACTACACCCTGGCCTCCCACACCTACGTTCTGATCCAGGTCGCCCCTTTTGTCGTGGCCGTTGGCGCCCATTTCCTGCTGACCGACGACCACCTGGGGACGCGCAAGGTCTTCGGGCTGGCCCTGGCCTTCAGCGGGGTGCTTTCCCTTTTCGTCCGGGACTGGGGCCATTTTTCCCTGGAAGCCCTCCCCGGAGACGTCATGGCCATGGGCGCGGGCTTTTTATGGGGCGCTTCGACGGTGTACATCAAGAAGTATCTGATCGACCGGATCGTGCCGCTCCAGACCCTGTTTTACCAGACCTTTTTTTCCGTACCCGTGCTCTTTGTCCTGAGCGCCTTGATGGAACCCCATTGGGTCCTGGGCTGGTCGGGCCCGACCCTGGTGTCCATGCTCTACCAGTCTCTGATCGTGGCCTTCCTCAGCTACCTGGCCTGGTTCGCCCTGCTGCACCGGTACCCGGCCAGCCTGCTGCACAGCTTCACCTTTTTCACGCCGGTCTGTGGAGTGTTCATCAGCGGGGCTTTGATTTTGGGGGAAGGCCTGAGCAACAACCTGATCGTGGCCCTGACCCTGGTCAGCCTGGGGCTGGTCCTGGTCAACCGCCCTTTTAGCCCCGCGGCCAAGCCGGTTTAACCCGGATACCGTTCATTTAAAAGTCATCTATGGATACTTCGGGAAAAGGCTCCTGACCCCTTTTCCCGCGCTCTCGGTACCAGCCAAGGGCGGTATCCGGGTTTACTCCAGGCCGATCCGGGCCAGTAGGGCCGGGACGTCTTGCGGTGAAATGGCCCCGGACCTGACTTCCGGGGCGGCCCGGGCCAGGGCCCGGAGGCGGACGTCTTCGGGGCTCATGGCCGGACGAGGGTCCAGGTACCCGTTTTCCTCGAAAAACCGACGAAGCTTTTCCCGGGCGTTCTGGGTGAACCGTTTGACCCGGCCCTGCTCGAGGGCGTCGATCAGCATTTCGGCCCGTCCGTCGAGTTCGGCGGCCAGTTCCCGGACCCGGTCGATAAACGTGTCGGTGACGCCGCCGTCGATGAGGGCCTGACGGTCCACGGGCCGGCCCCGGCCGACTCGCAGATCGGCCACGGTTCCTTCCAGCACGCGGGCCAGGGCGGCGGCCCGGTCCAGGGCCGCCCGATCCCCGTCCAGCAGTCCCCGGCCGCCGAGGGCCATCAGGTTTTCCAGCGGTCCCCAATGTTCGAGCCCCAGCGCCAAAAGGCGGTACAGCAGGTCCGGGTCGTCGACCAGGTACCAGAGGTGTACGCCGCCGATGGTTTCGAGCGACAAGTCCAGCCCCGGCACATCGAGCAGGCGGCCGTATTGGCCGTGATCCATGCCGTCCGGAGGAGGCGGGCCGGGTTTCGGGAGGCCCGGGGTTACGGGCAGGGGGCTGGCCCGGGCCTGATCGGCCCGGCGGCGGGCATCGAGGTCCAGGACGGCCAGGGTCAAATCCTGGAAGCGGCTCATCCGCCTTTCCCACATGGCCACTTCGGCCGGCCGGGCGGTGAAGTAGATCACCT
>JAHJTB010000204.1 GCA_018830135.1 Pseudomonadota bacterium
CATTAATGGATGGTCGGATCTGGATCGAGGGCGGTCCCGGACCCGGCGGAACGGTCCGCATGGCGTTCCCCTTCGACGCCATGGATTAGGAGGCTCCCGTGATAAACCCCGAGCAGGATCAGGATCGAGCGGCCCAACTCCGCAGAAGGATATTTCAGATCGAACTCTTGGCGGCAATGCCCCAGGTGGTCTGGCAGCTCATCGACGCCTTGAGCGATGACAGAACAGACGCGCTCAAGCTCGAACGAATCATCGAGGGCGACATGGCCCTGGCCTCCAAGGTGCTCAGCCTGGCCAACTCCGCATATTACGGCATGCCTCAGAAGATCACCACCATTTCCCGTGCCGTCGTGGTTATCGGTTATCAGGAACTCGAATTCCTGGCCCTGGGGGCTGGACTGGCCCAGTTGTTCGACCTCAGCCAAGTACCGCTTGGGTTTGACGGAGAGGGCCTCTGGCTGCATTCCCTGGCGGTTTCCTGGGCCTCGCGTGAACTGGCCGAGGCTTCCGGGTATCCGATCCCCGGCGAAGTCATGGTCGCCGGCCTGCTCCACGACCTGGGCAAGCTGGTCCTGGCAACGCATCTGGCCGATGAACTGACCCGGATACTGGACCTGGTCCGAAAAGGGTCGCCTTACTACAAGGCCGAGGCGGAAACCGGATTGAAGCACTCGATTATCGGCTACTGGCTGGCCAAGCGATGGAGCCTGCCCGAGATTCATTCCGCGACCATACGTTATCACCATGCCCCCCAAACGACGGATCCCTATCTCCGCTCGACCTGCCTGGTCTCCCTAGGTGACATCCTGGTCAAAAGCCTGGGATTGGGACTGGTGCATGAGGCGCCCCCGCTAAAGGAAGACCAACTCCTGCGCGCGGCCGGTCTGAAGACCCGTCACCTGGACGAGACCCGGCAATCCGCGCAAAAGAAACTGCCCGCCATGTTCGAGACGTGGCGTCAGATGTTGGCCAAAGGAGGCCTGACGTGACGGACAACGACGAAGCGGAACGCCAGGAAATCCAATACAAATCCCTGCTCGAGAAGCTGGCCTTCATGGGCGTTCGCCTGCACAACTCGATCAAGATGCTGGCCGCCATCTCCAGCCTGACCTCCATTCCCGTTACGGCCACCAATCTGATCAGCGGGGCCGACGCCATTTTGGAAGTCCTGATTCGAGACCTGGAAAACGTGGAGAGCTGTTCCCTGCTGCTGTATGAACCCGGACAGGGCCGCCTCAATCTGCTGTCGGCCAAGGGCCAGGCCGACTTCCTGAACTTGATCGGAGGCCCGTATAACAAGGACCTCAGTTTCGAACCCGGCGAGGGCATCGCCGGCATGGTCTTCTCGGCGGCTGAACCCATGTTCATCAATCCCGGGGCGCCGGAAGCCATGCTCGTGGAAGCCACGGCCAACCGGACCCGGCCTGAATCCCTGGCCTGTCTCCCCCTGATTGTCTCCGAAAAACCCCTCGGGGTGATCAACATTTCCTTCAGCGCGCCCAAACCCTTTGATCCGCCCCGGCGCCGGGACCTGATCCTGTTTTGCGGGGTGGTGGCCAATATCCTCCAGACCTTCATCCTTAAATCCCAGGTCGATGAAAAAACGGCCTTTCTGGTGGGTCAGGTCGTTCAGGACCGGCGCGAGATCAAGTTGAGACGCCACCTGGAACAGGCTTTGCGCGAGGCCCAGGAAGACCTGGAAGCCAGGGCCAATGACCGGACCCGCGAACTGATGGCGGCCAGAGAAGCCATATCCAAGACCATGGCGGCCAGAAAGCGGGCGGTCACCGCGCTGCAGGAGGCGGAGGAAAAATATCGCCGTCTTCTCGAACGGCTGGAGGAAGGCGTTTTCCTGGTCCAGAGCGGCCAGGTCAAACCGCTCAACGACAAGGCCCGCATCCTGGCCAGCTACCGGCTCCAGGGAAATCCGAACGTGATCCTGGCCGACATCGTCCAGCACGAGGACCAAGCCCGTGTCTCCACGGGCATCCCGGAGGGGACGGGGCGGCAGATCGGCCCGAACCAGGTGAACTCCTTCACCGACCTGAACGGTCGGACCCACTGGATGCGGATTCAAGTCGTGCCCGTGATCCATCAAGGCGCTCCGGCCGGTCTGGGCGTGGTCATGGACGTTACGGAGCAGCAATCGGTTTTCGAGGACGAAGAGGACGAAGCGATCACCGAATCCGAACCGGGTTATTGATGTCCGGGAGGCCGGGACGTCGATGGACTGGCCGCCGAGGCCTGGTTTTCGGCCTTTGCCTGGCGATCGCGCTCTGCGGCTGGGGCTTCGGGCTCTCGGCCGAAGATACTGGTCCACTGGCCCGGGCCGACGCGGTTTATGGCCAGCGGGCGATATACGACCGGGCGGTCGAGGCGGCCGCGTTGTATCGCCGGGCCGCGGCCCAACGGCCGGACGATTTCGGAGCCTGGTGGAAGCTGGCCCGTTCGCTTTGCTGGTTGGCCGACCACGGACCCCGCGAACGTAAGCAGGCTTTTTCCGAGGAAGCCGTGGCCGCGGCCGGGCGGGCAGTGGCCTTGAAACCGGAACATCCGGCCGGGTATTTCTGGCGGGGTACGGCCCTGGGCTTTTTGGGAGACGCCAAGGGATTTCCGGGCGGCCTGTCGTTGCTCAAGGATGTTCGGGAGTCCATGGAGACCGTCATCCGGCTGGACCCGGGCTTCGAGGAGGGTGGCGCCTGGCTCGTCCTGGGGCGGCTCGATTTTTTTCTTCCCTCCTGGTTGGGCGGCGACGGCCGCCGAGCGATTGTCAACATCGAGACGGCGCTTCGCTACGGACCCCGACGCTGGGTCAACCACCTTTTTCTTGCGGAAGCTTACTTCAAAGCGGACCGGCTGGCCGAGGCCCGGTCGCTTCTGCGTCGCATCCTGGAGGGGCCGGCCCAGCCGGGTTTCGAGCCGGAATACCAGGAATGCCGGGGCGAGGCCGAGTACTGGCTGGCCAAGATCGACGAACGGGAGCCGCCGGGTTCAGGCGCCAGGTAGGGTGACCACCTGGTTTCTGCCCCGTTCCTTGGCCAGGTAAAGGGCCTTGTCCGCCCGGGAGATCAGGGAGGCGGACTCATCGCCGAGTTTGGGCAACATGGCCGCCACGCCCAGGCTGATGGTCAGAACCGGCAAGGGTTGCGAGGCGGTGTGCTCGATACGCAGGGCTTCTACATTGGCCCGTATCTTCTCAGCCAGTTTGGCCGAGCTTTCCAGATCGGTTTCCAGGAGGATGGCCGCGAACTCCTCCCCGCCGTACCGGGCCACCAGTTCCCGGGGCCGCTTGGCGGTTTTGGCCAGTTCGGCCGCCACCCGCCTCAGGGCCTCATCGCCCTGCTGATGACCGTAGGTGTCGTTGTAGGCCTTGAAGAAATCGATGTCGATCATGATCATCGATATAAATGTCCTCCGCCGGACGGACCGCCGCCATTCCTTGTCCAGCTCATCGTCGAAATACCGGCGATTGGCCACCTGGGTCAGCCCGTCTATACTGTTGAGCCGGCGAAGTTGTTCCTCCACCGTCTTGAGCCGGGTGATATCGTGGTCCCCGGCCCGGATGCCCAGGAGACGCCCGTCCTCCCCCCGCAGGGGCCGACTGGTGTGACTGACCCAGCGGACCTCCCGGTCCTTGGTCATGATTCTGAACTCAACGGGCGAATGACAGACACCCGTTTCGGCATCCCGAATGCAGGCCCCCCACAGGTCCCGATCCTCGATGTGGACCAGTTCGTCGATCAGATGGGGGTTTGAATAGAAGGCCTCGGGATCGTACCCGGTGATATCCAGGCAGGATGGGGAGACATACCGCATCCAGCCGTCAGCCGTCCGCCAGTAGACAAAATCGGAGGCGAACTCCGTGACCGTCCGGTACCGTTCCTCGCTTTCCTCCAGAGCCTTTTCCGTCCGTTTGCGCTCGGTGATGTCCAGGATGTATCCGTCGTAGTGGGTGATCTGACCCAGGTCGGAACGCACGACCAGCGTAAAGACGTAAACCCATTTCTCCCGCCCGTCGGCCTGCAGTATCCGGTAGTCCTGCTCGAAAAAATTACGGTTCGACTCGCTTAGAACTCCGGTTTCGGAGATGACCCGATCCCGATCGTCGGAATGGATGATTTCCAGCCAAGTCTTCTCGCCGCTGACCAGTTCCTCGGCCCGGTAGCCGAACTGGGAGATATTGGGCGAGACGTATTCGACCGGCCAGTTTTCAATGGCCAGCCACTTGAAAACCACGACCGGCCCCTGGTGAAAGAGGTTTTGTTCCCGCCGCAACTCCCACTCTGCCGTCTCACGGCGCTCGATTTCCTTTTCGAGTTGCTTGCGCTGGCGGTAAAGGCTGGCGAATATCCGGACCTTGCTCTCCAGGATCACCGGATCAATGGGCTTGAACAGATAGTCGACGGCCCCGGCCTGGTAGCCCTTGAACACGTAGCGCTGGTCCTTGTTGATCGCCGTGACGAAGATGATCGGCACCTGTTTGGTCCGTGCCTTGAGGCGCATCAGTTCGGCCACCTCGAATCCGTCCATCTCCGGCATCTGGACGTCCAGGAGGACCAGGGCGAAGTCGTACTCCAGGAGGCGGGCCAGGGCTTCGGGCCCCGAGGTTGCCTTGATCAGGTTGTACTCCGGGCCTTCCAAAAGCTGTTCCAGGGCCAGCAGGTTCTCTTCCCGGTCGTCGACCATCAAAATGTTGATAGGATTCTCGCTCATTTCATCCTCGCTATATCGAG
The DNA here is from genome assembly GCA_018830135.1 of Pseudomonadota bacterium. Taxonomy (GTDB): domain Bacteria; phylum Desulfobacterota; class Desulfarculia; order Adiutricales; family JAGVGV01; genus JAHJTB01. The sequence continues at coordinate 4,734 of JAHJTB010000204.1, forward strand.
CCCCGACAACATGGCCGGTGCTTATTGATCGCCCCTGTACAGGTCGGCCAGGTAGGGGGCGATTTCTCCGATCCGCAAGACCACGGCCCGAGGCACCGCCGCGAGGGCGGCCCGGGGCATGGTTTCCACCTCCGCCGTATCCGGGTCCTGGACCAGGGCCCGGCCGCCGGCCTGGTCGATGGCCCACAGCCCGTGGCTGCCGTCGTGATTCGCTCCGGTCAGGACGATACCGATGGTGGCTTCCCGAAACGCGTCGGCGGCGGTTTCGAACAGAACGTCGATCGAGGGCCTGGCAAAATTGACGCGCTCCTCCACGGATAGGGAAAGGGTGGCATCCTTTTCAACCAGGACGTGGTAATTGGCCGGGGCCACATAGACCCGCCCGGGCTGGAGGGCCGCCTTGTCCTCGACTTCCAGCACCTCGATCCGGCAGCGTTTGCCCAGGAGGTTCGGCAGATAACCGGACGACGAGGCGTGGATGTGTTGAACCAGGACCAAGGGCGCGGAAAAATCAGCCGGCAAGGCGGACAGCAGTTCCGATACCGCGGCCAGACCTCCGGCCGACGCGCCGACGACCACGATCCCGTGATTCGTTCCGCCCACGTTTTCCGATCCGTTCCGATCCATGAGTTCCTATTTCTTCCGATAGATTTTTCGAAGCGGATCGACCACTTCAAAGGCATCCTCGATCGGGCTGAAACGGACGCTCTCTTTGGTTCCCAGACATAAAAAGCCCCGGCGGACCAGGCTGTCGTAAAAAAGCCGCAGCACCCGGGCCTGGAGCACCTTGTCGAAATAAATCAGAACGTTTCGGCAGACGATCAGGTGCATTTCGCCGAAGACGCCGTCCGTGGCCAGATTGTGGCTGGCGAAGACCACCCGCTCGATGAGCGATTTGTCCAGGCGGGCCAGTCCGAACCGGGCCGTGTAATAGTCGCCGAAGGACTCGATGCCGCCGGCCCGCTGGTAGTTCGCCGTGTAGTCGCGAAGGCGATCGATGGGAATCACGCCATCTTGCGCCTTGCCGATAACGACCTCGTTCATGTCCGTCGCGTAAATCTGGGCCTTGTCGTACAGGCCTTCCTCCTTGAGCAGGATGGCCATGGAGTAAACCTCCTCTCCGGTCGAACAACCCGCATGCCAGACCTTGACGAAGGGGTACGTCTTCAGGACGGGCACCACATTCCGACGGACGGCCAGGAAAAAGTCGGGGTCCCGGAACATCTCGGTGACATTGATGGACAAGTCGAGAAACAGGCGGTCGAACAGGTCGGGGTCGTAGAGAATTCCGTGCAGGAGGTCGGATATCCGGTCGATGTTTTCCAGGCCCATGCGGTGTTTGACCCGTCTTTTCAGCGAGGCCCGGGAATAGTTGCGGAAATCGTACCCGTATTTCAGGTGCACGGCCTCGGCCAGCAGCTTGATTTCGATGTCCTCGTTTTCCGCGGCGTCGTCCGAAACGCCGGTCGAGGCTCGGGGGGCTTGGTCAGAATCTGTCGGGCGGTTCATGAATGTCTCCCGCGAACTCATCCGGAACTCAGTCCTTCCGAACGCCCTTGCCGTAGAGCCAGACCCGCATCATGGACAACAGCTTCTCGCCGTCCACGGGTTTGGACAGGTAGTCGCTGGCCCCGGCCTCGATGCATCGGGCCCGATCGCCCTTCATGGCCTTGGCGGTCAGGGCGATGATGGGCAGTTTTTTGAAGCGGACCTGTTCGCGGATGGCGGCCATGGTCTCGTACCCGTCCATCTGAGGCATCATGATGTCCATTAGGACCAGGTCCAGTTCCGGATTCTTCTCGAGCAGGTCCAAAGCCTCGCGCCCGTCTTTGGCTTCCAAGGTGACCATGCCTTTTTCTTCGAGAAAGCTGGTCAGAGCGAACATGTTGCGCATGTCGTCATCCACGACCAGAATCTTCTTGCCTTTTAAGATCGACTCCTTGTCGTGGGCCATGGCCAACATCTGCCTTTTATCCGGCGGCAGGTTCGCATTGACCCGGTGCAGGAACAGCGCCGTCTCGTCCAGAAGCCGCTCGGGGGAGCGGGCCGACTTGAGGATGATGCTCTCGGTGTATTTGAGCAGGGTCTTTTCTTCCTCCCGGGTCAACTCCCGGCCGGTATAGACGATGATGGGCACGTCGGGCAGGCCCCGGTCGGCCTTGATGGTTTCGATCAGGTCGAAGCCGCTCATGTCCGGCAGCCCGATGTCGAGGACCATGCAGTCGAAATCGCCCCCGCGAAGCCGGTCGATGGCTTCCTTGCCGGAGCCCACCCCGGTAACCTGTACGTCCGCTCCGCTGAGCAGTTCCTTGATGCTTTGCCGCAGCGTGGCGTCGTCTTCGACGATCAGCAGTTTCTTCGTCGGCTTGGAAATGATGTTCTCGAGGCGCTTGAAGGCCTCGGTCAGGTTGTCGCCGGTGACCGGCTTCTGCAGGTAGCCGACGGCGCCCAGCTGCATGGCTTCGATCGGTCGTTCCTGGCCGGATATGAAATGCACGGGGATGTGGCGGGTTTCCGGATTCTCCTTGAGGCGCTCCATGATGGCCAGGCCGTCCGTCCCGGGCAGGCCGATGTCCAAAATGACGGCTGATGGCTTGAAAAAGTCCGCCAGATGCAGACCGGCCGCCCCGTCGCTGGCGGCGAGAAATTTGAAGCCGCGTTCGTGAGCCATGTCCCTGAGGGCTTCGGCGAAGCCCAAGTCGTCTTCGATAACCAGGATCGAACGATCCCCCGGCCTGATGTCCTTGCGGTCGTCCGAACAGAATCCCGGTTCCGGTTCTACGGGCAGGGCCCGGTCTTCGGATGCCGATTCGATTGCGGGTGAACGGGCCCCGGCCGGCGCTTCTTGCCGTCGGTCCTCGGCTTCCGTTGGGACCTCGTAGGACTCGGGCATAAACAAGGTGAACTCGCTGCCTTGGCCCAAGACACTGGTCAGATGTATTTCACCGCCCAAAAGCTTGGCCAATTCCCGGGAAATAGACAGGCCCAACCCGGTTCCGCCGAAGCGGCGGCTCGTCGTTCCGTCGGCCTGTTGAAAGGCCTCGAATATCAGCTTGCGCTTGTTTTCCGGTATCCCGACACCCGTATCGGTCACGACGAAGGCCAGACCCGCTCTGGGCCGGCTACGGACCTCTTCAGCGTTCGAACGTCGGATCGTCAGCGTTACCCGGCCTTCCGACGTGAACTTGACGGAATTGGAAAGCAGATTCTTGAGCACCTGTTCGAGCCGCTGGCGGTCTGTGCGAATCTCCCGGGGCAGGTCCTCGGCCAGGCTGAAGGAAAACTCCAGGTCCTTTTCCTCGGCCAGGGGCTTGAACTTGAGGTCCATGCTGTTGGCCACTCCACGCAGATCGACGGATTCAACATGAAGCTCCATCTTGCCTGCTTCGACCTTGGACAGGTCCAGAATCTCGTTGATGAGGTCCAGAAGCTCCACTCCCGATTTATAGACCGTTTCCGCGGACTTGATCTGCTTGGGGCTCAGGTTTCGGTCCTTGTTCGAAGCCAGAAGCTGCGAGAGCACCAGCATGCTGTTCAGGGGCGTGCGCAGCTCGTGGGACATGTTGGCCAGGAATTCGGATTTGTACTTGCTGGTGATGTCCAGGTCCCGGGCCTTCTCCTCGAGGGCCAACTGGGCCCGCTGCAACTCGGCGTTCTTGTGCCTGATATCGTCCCGCTGCATTTCGAGTTCCTTGGTCTTTTCCTCCAGCTCTTCGTTGGTCGCCCGCAACTCCTCCTGCTGGGCCTCCAACTCCTCATTGATCTGTTTCAACTCCTCCTGCTGGGTTTGCAGGTTCGATTCCGAGAGCTTCAGAGCATGGGTCTGCTCCTCGAGTTCCTCATTGGCCTGGCGCAGTTCCTCCTGCTGGACCTGGAGCCGTTCAGCCAGTTGCTGGGCGCGCTCGAGCAGGTCCTGCGTCTGCTGGCGGGACTGGGTCGAATGGATGGCGATGGCCATGCTCTCGGCCGCGGATTCGATCATCTCGACGGCTGCGTCTTGAAAAGGCTCCAAACTGCCCAGTTCGATCACGCCTTTGACCTCTTCCTGAAAAACCAGGGGCTGAACCAGGATATTGCGGGGAGGGGTCTCGCCCAGTCCGGAACTGACGACGATATAATCCTCGGGGACCCGGGTCAGCAGGATGGACTCCCGTTCCAGGGCCGCCTGCCCCACCAGTCCTTCTCCGAACTCGAAACGGTTGGCCAGATGCTTTCTTTTTCGGTAGGCATAACTGGCCGCCAGATTTAGGTGCCTTTGGTTTTCGGCCATATAGACGGCCCCGATCTGGCAGTCCAGGTACTTGGCCAGGTAGGCCAGGGCCTTGGACAGCAGGGTGGTCAGGTCCTGCTCACCGCGCACCATGGAGCCCAGGTCGGCCTGGCCGGTCTTGATCCAGTTCTGGCGCTGGTTGGCCTCGATCAGATGCTGGAGTTCTTCGTTCGAGCGGGTCAAGGCCGCGGCCTGATCCGCCGCCTCGGCCTCGGCCTGCTTGCGCCCGGAAATGTCGAACATGTACCCGTCCAGGTGGGTGGCCTTCCCCTGATCGTCCCGGACGATGGTCGTGTGATCCGATACCCAGATCGAACCGCCGTCGGGGCGGAGCAGCCGCATGTCCAACTGGTAGGTTTTGACGTCGGATTCCCAGTGTTTCCGGGCCTCGGTCGTGACGCGAACGAGGTCGTCGGGGTGGATGATATTTTGGATGGCCAAGCGACCCGAGGTGAAGTCTTCGGGCTGGTAACCGAAGTTGGAGATGTTGGGCGACACGTACTCGACGATGTTCCGGCCCTCTTCAACACGCCATTTGAAGACCACGACCGGACCGGAAACGAAGAGATTGCGTTCCCTTTGCAGGGCTTCTTCGAACTGTTTTTGATCGGTGACTTCGATGGCCAGTTCGAATCGGACCATCCGGCCGTCAGCCCAGCGGATGGCCCGGTCGATGCACCGGTACCAGTTGCCGGTCACTTCGTTTTTGAACTCCCATATGTAAGGCCGTCCCATGTATTCGCCGAAGATGCGGTCATTGGTGCAAAAGGGACAAGGTTCGTCGCGTTCCTGGAGCACGGCATGGCATTTTTCTCCGATGTGGCTGCCCCAGGTCCGGTTGAAGGCTTCATTCGTGTACAGGAGTTCGTAGGTTTCCGGATCGCTGATGTAGATCACCTCGTCCATGCCGTCGAAAATGGACATGAGCTGCCGGCGCTGGTTTTCGATTTCCGCCTCGATCCGTTTCTGCTCGGTAATGTCTTTGGCCACGCCCCGGTAACCGATCAGACGGCCTCCGGCGCCGACAACGGGCAGGCCATTGACCAGGACCCAGACCTGGGCCCCGTTTTTGTGGCTGAACCAGTAGTCCAGGTCGCGTATCCGGCCTTTTTGCGTAATAATCTCCTCGAAACGCGGGCGGATGCGGGCCGCTTCCTCGGGATTCATCAGATCGAAGGGGCTTCTGCCCAGCACTTCCTCGGGCTCGTAGCCCAGGACCTCCTTGATCCGGGCCGAGCAGTAACTGAAGGCGCCGACGGCGTCGATCTCCCAGACCCAGTCTCCGGAGGACAGGGCGATATCCAGGAACCGGCTTTCGCTCTGGCGCAGTTTGTCCGTCATGTTGAAAAAGGCCGCGCCCAGTTCGTCACGGTCGGACCGAGGCTCGATCTGGGTGTCGTAGTTGCCCTCGGCCACGGCATTGGCCTGTTTGACCACGCCACGAAGGTTTTCAGCCATCCGATTGACCGCTTGGCCCAGGATGTCCTTGTCGCTTCGGACCCCGACCGAGGCGCTGAAGTCGCCCTCCGCCGCCGCCTGGCACACGACCTGTATTTCGCGCAGGGATTCCACGATCCGCATGAAGCTGTTTTTCACCTGGCCGATTTCATCCGCGCCCGTCTGAATTTCGTCGAATTCCAGGTCGCCCACGGCGACTCGTTCGGCGCGTTCGGCGATTACGGTCAACTTCCGGGTCATTTTATGGATGAGGCCGACGATGAGTATCAGGGCCAGGACGGCCAGGAAAATCCCCAGGCCGATCTGATACCAGACGCCCTGAGCCACGGCGGTGGTCATGGCGCCGATCGGGAGCCGGTAGAGAATCGCCCAGGGCATGCCGGCATCACCCAATCGGAGGGGCGTGGTGAGTTCAAGATTTCCCGCGGTTTCCACCAGGTGCGCTTGGCCGGTCTGGAGAACCTGGGCGAGACCGGCGACGTCCTTGGCCGGCCGGCCGGCCAGGTCGGGCCGGCCGGCCGCGGCAACAATCAGGCCGCTTTCGGCAATAATGGCCACCGAGGCCGGGTCGGGCGCCGTCTTGGCGATGGCATCCAGAATCCGCTGGAGGGAGGCCAGTTGGATGTCGATGGCCACGACGCCCTGGAACAGGCCTTCATAAAGGATGGGGACCAGAAGCAGTACCACCTGCCGGTCCTGGCCGAGAAATCGAACCGGCATGGGCCCGAGAATCGTTTCCCGGCGGCTTTTCCGGATGGAATCGTACCAGGGGCCGATTTGGTCGGTGCCTTCGCCCATAAAGAGGGTGGGGATCATCTGGGTGCCCGACTTCCTCCAATAGGTGATGAAACGGCCGGTATGGCTGTACCCGAGCAGGTTGCTGTACGCGGCGTCCATCTGGTCAAAGGCGTCCGGTTCCCAGGCCACGCCGATGCCCGAGAACAGGTCGTTGCGCATGAGCACGGTCTGAAGAATGGCGCCGGCCGGGTCGCGGCCTATATCCAAGGGAGACTTCGGGTTTTTTACCCCGGCCAGGGACTGGGCCAGGGTCCTGGCGGCGGTCAGGGCCTCTTCCACCTCGGCTCGGGTATGTTCCAGACAGGCCCGGGAGAAGGCGGCGGCGCTTTCGCGGGTATGATCGATGGCGCTTCTGCGCGCGTTCAAGGCGCTGTTGGCCACCAGAATGCCGATGATCGCCAGACTGCAAGCACCGACGGTCAGGGCCAGCTTGGTTGTCAAAGACTGCAACTTCATGAATGTACCCCGATGTATCGGCCGATTATTTGATTTGCCGGATGCCGACCACCAGAACGCCGATGGTCTGGTCTTCGTCTATTATGGGTAGGGAAACCTGGATGGACAAGGCCTGGCTGCTTTCGTCGTACCGGGCCGAAGCGATGTAGAGCCGGCCCAGTCCGCTGTTGAAGGCACTGACGAATCGGTCATTGTCGCCTTGCCAATAGTCGCTGGTCCGGGGGTACATGCCCACAACGGCCCCCTGGCGGTCGCAAACGAACATTTGGGCGTACAACAGCCTGTTGGCCTGGACCTTTTTCCGCAACAACCGGCTGATAAAATTGTTTTCCATCTCCATGATAAACCCGTCCTGGGCGCCGGAAGTCCAGTTTCGATCGATAAGCCGGATCGTGTCCAGGGAAATGTTTTCCGCATTCCGCTGCTTGACGGCCATGGTGATGATGGGATGGCTGGCCAGATTGTATAGAATCGGCAGCTTGCTTTCGATCAAGGCGTTCATGGCCTGTTCGTCCGCGCCCTCGGCGGACAGGCCGGTGGCAAGGACCAGGATGGCGAAGATCGCGCCCGCAAAGACCCGCGGCTTTTTCATAGACGACTCTCCTGGAATGGCGGCAAGGAGCCATGGGACTCAATCGCGGAATAGACGGACCGCTACAAGCCTGGCCTGCTCTCCAAATCCCCCCTCGAAAGGGCCGGAGATCGACGGTCTTAATGCCGCTGAATTCTCGGAGTCCGGACCGGGCTCCCTGTTGGGGAAAAACGCGGCTTGGCGCGTTTGTCGCCCCCTTCCCGACAATCATACCACAGCCCGGCCGCAACGCTCAATTATCTCGTTCAGGCCGATCGAACCGGGTTATAATAATGCTTGGCGATCCGGGACGCCTTCTGGTAATATTTTCGTTCAGGGAACGGCGGCCGGAATCTAGGGGCAACCTTTTTGCCGCCCAAATATCAAAACTGATGCTGATTTTGCCTGGCAGGCAGATTAACTGCTTGAAACGGCTGTGGAGTTGTCATGCTTTCTGACAAGGAACCTAAACCTTCATCAGACGTCATTCGCCGGATTTTTCAAATAGACCGTCTGGCGGCCATGCCCCATGTCATCTGGGAAATCATGAACGCCCTGAACCGGGAGGATACGACCCCGGCCCGGGTAAGGCAGATCATTGAACAAGACCTGGCCCTGAGCACGAAAGTGCTCAGCCTGGCCAATTCGGCGCATTACGGCCTGCCGCAAAAAATCACGACGATCGAACGGGCCGTGGTCATCATCGGTTTTCAGGAGCTGTCCTTTTTGGCCATGAGCGCCGGGCTGGCCGATTTTTTCGATATTCGAAAAGTCCCGGCCCGGTTCGATGGCGAGGGACTCTGGGTTCACAGCCTGGCGGTTTCCTGGGTGGCCAAGGAACTGGCCACTTCGGCCCGACATCCGGACCCGGGCGGCATCATGATCGCCGGGCTGCTCCACGACCTGGGCAAGCTCGTCCTGGCCACGCACCTGCCCGATCTCATGGAGAAGATACTCGACCTGGTCGAGAGTCGCCTCCTGACCTACTACCAGGCCGAACAGGAGGCCGGCCTGCCTCACTCCCTGGTCGGGTACTGGCTGGCCCGAAGCTGGGGCCTGCCCGACATGATCTCGCAGGTCATCCGGGATCATCACGCTGTCTCGGGTGGAGAGTCCTGCCCGGAGGCCGCCAGCATGGTCGCCCTGGCCGACGCCCTGATCCGGTCGCTTCAGATCGGCCTGGTCGACGAGGCCCCCCCGTTGGACGACATCCGCGTCATCGAAACCGCCGGACTGAACCTGGATGACTACAAACAGGTGGCCATGGCCGCTGAAACAAAAATCAGTCCCATGGTCGACGTCTGGCGGGCCATGCTGGGTTGACCGCCCGGTCGGCCTGGCGGATGAGGCTTGGGACCCGGGATGGGTCAGGTTTCCAGGATGGTCCGGACCTTCTGGAGCAAATCCCGCAATCGATAGGGTTTATTGATGAAATCGGAGGCCTTTGCCAGCAGGGCCGGCCTGCTTTCTCCTTTGGCCAGGTACCCGCTGGCAATCAGGATTCTGGCCCGAGGATCGATATTCAATAGGGCGGTCAGGCAGGCCTCCCCGCTCATTTTGGGCATGCCCAGGTCCAGGACGACCAGGTCGATCTCGTCGTGGCGCGCCTTGAAGACTTCCAGGGCCTCCAGGCCGTTTTCGGCCGTCAATATCCGGTAGCCGTGACTTTCCAGAAACTCCTGTCCGATTTCCAGTATGGGCACTTCGTCGTCTACCAGCAGGATCGTTTCGTGCCCGCTCAGGTCTTGTGCGGCGGGTTGGGGAGGGGTGATATCCGGGGTAGCGGCCGGAACCAGGACCGGAAAAAATATCTCGAATGTCGTTCCTTCGGCCGGTTCGCTCCGACAGGCGATATGCCCGCCGTGGGCCGTGACGATGCCATAGATGATGGACAGCCCCAGCCCGGTGCCCTGGCCCACCTCCTTGGTCGTGAAGAACGGCTCGTAAATATGCTTCTGCGTTTCCGGGTCGATGCCCTGGCCCGTGTCCGAAACGCTCAGGACCGCATATCCGCCCGGCGCCAGACCGGGATAGGCATCGCCGTCCTCGTCCCGGAGTTCGAAGGGCCTGGTTTGGATGAGCAGATGCCCGCCGTCAGGCATCGCATCCCGGGCGTTGCTGCCCAGATTGATGACCACCTGCTCGAGTTGGGGGCCGTCGGCCATGACCGGCTTGAGATCGTCGGCCAGCCGGGCCTCGACCTCGATCATTTTCGGTATGGTCCGTTCCAGTATCCGAACGGCACTGTCCACGATCCGGTTGAGAGCCGACGGTTTCAACTCGGCCGGAGTGCGGTGGGTGAAGGTCAGCAGCCCCTGGACCAGTTCCGCGGCCCGATCCGCGGCCCGGTCGATCTCATGGACATACCGCCGGATCGGCTCTTTGACTTCGCCTTGCCGTTTGATCAGTTGCAGATATCCGGTGATAGCCTGGAGGATGTTGTTGAAGTCGTGCGCGATTCCGCTCGACAAGGTTCCGACCGCCTCCAGCTTCTGGGCCTGGCGGAGCTGCATCTCGAGCCGTTCCTGGGACGTGACGTCTCGCAAGACGCCCTGGACAGCCTTTTTCCCCTGGAAGGAGATCAGGGACACGGTCACTTCGCCCCGAAAAGAAGACCCGTCCTTGCGAACAAAGGTATAGGGCCGAGGCGGCGAGTTGGACACCGGCTCGTTCCTGCTTATGGCGTTGAAACGCTGCCGGAGCATGGCAAAGTCCTTGGGATGAATGATGTCCCAGGGCGTTTTGCCCAATCCCTCCTCCATGCTCATGCCGAGCATTGCGCAGATGGCTGAGTTCAGGTAAACGATCCGTCCGCTGGGCAGCTCGTAAATGAATATGCCGTTGGGATTGTTTTCCACAAAGGAGCGGTAGCGCTGTTCGCTTTCCAGCAAGGCCTCTTCGGTCCGGATGCGTTCGGCAATGTCCTGCTTGAGTTTTTCGCTGGCGGCGGCCAGGGCCGCCGTCCGTTCTTTGACCCGTTGTTCCAGTTCATTGTGGGCTTTGAGCAGACAGGCGTTCTTGTCTTCGATCTCGGCCCTCAGGATGAAGGTCTGAATGACGTTCGCGGCCGCGCCGCCGATGACGGTCAGGTCGCGCTGGCGCGGCTGGTCGAAGGGGCGCGGCGCGCCAAAAGAGATGTTCAGGACCCCGATCGGCCCTTCCGGCAGGGACAGGGGCAGACAGGCCAGCGATTCAGGCGTTGCGAGCTCCAGGTCTTTTTTCAGAAAACCGTCCAGACCCGGATCCGGATTCCAGAAGAAGGGGATGTTATCGGCAAATACACGACCGGCCACGCCTTCTCCAGGCAGGAAGGCCAGATTTCGGTTGTGGGGCCGTTCCGGTTCTCCCACCCGGTCGGCGGAGCCGTTGGCCGTCAGCAGTTCGAGCCGTCCGGTTTCGACGCGGTAGATCAGGATGGAGCAGCCGTCAATGCCATGGTATTCCTGGACCAGAACGTCGAGGACCTGATCGGCGGCGGTGGTTAAATCCGAGGCCTGCAGGGGAATGGCGGTCAGGCGGGTGATCACCGAAAGCAGTTTCAGCAGAGACTCGAATCGAGTTTGCAGCTTGAAAATGGCTCGGGACAGCGTTTGGTTTTTTCGCTTGACCCGTTCGAGCTCTTGACCGGCGTCCAACCGTCAGCCTCCGTTTTTTATTAGAAGCCGCCAGGCTTCCAGAATGGGCGGCAAGACCGTGGTGACCTGTTCGGCCGCCTCGTCCGTCGCCGCCACTGACAGCCCGGCTCCATCCATGACCGCGCTCAGGTCGAGGGGCGCCGACTCGTGGGCCAGACCCAGTCCGGCCTTTTTGACGAGAAGGTCGGCCAGGGTCACCAGGCAGGTCGAGGCGAAATACGTATCGGTTTCTCGGGGCAGGTGGTGGTCCCGGATGACCGAGGTGTGGATGTTCGGCAGTCCCCAGTTCACGGCCAGCCAGTAACCCACCTCGGTGTGCTTGAGCTCGGTGTGCTCTTCCGCCTCAAAATATGGCATGCCCTGGTCCACGAGTTCGTAAACCCGTCTATATTCGTCCCAGACGTGAATCGCCAGAACCATCTTGCCCAGGTCGTGCAGGAGTCCGGCGACCATGACCTCCCGAGGGGAAGGGTACCCGGCCAGCTCGGCCAGGCGGCCGGCAGTCCAGGAAACGGCCAGACAGTGAAGCCATAGCATCTCGCCGTCCAGCCCGGCCGGAAACTGGGACGGATCGAAAATATCGGCCAGGCCGACCCCCAGGGCCAGGACCTGAAGCTCCTGAAAACCGATGATGATTACGGCCCGGTCGATGGTCGCCACCTTGTGGGGCAGGCCGTAATAGGCCGAGTTGGCCAGACTTAGGACTTTGGCGACCAGGGCCGGATCGTTTTCGATGATCCGGACCAGTTCAGCGGTGTTGATTCTATCATCACCCAAGGCCTCGATCAGGCGCCAGATGACCTGGGGCACCGAGCCGAGCCGCTCGATTTCAAATATCCGGCGGCGGAGTTGAATGCGATGTCGTGATGCTTCAGGGGCGGACATGGACCTCGTTTCCCTTTGTGTTGAACATGCGGGGCGGGCGCATTCCTCACGGCTTGCCGCGGGGAGTTTCAACGATGAACTCGATGCGCATCAGGGCCGGGCAGGGCGCCGTATGACCGGCTGGAAAACGATGGAGCGTGCATTTCAACCACACTCGAGTCGATTTGTCGCAGCCCGCTTCGCAAGGCCTGGCCGATGAATGAACGCCGAAGGCAAATGAACGAATCGGCCAGAACTCGGTCTTTTTATAACATTTTCCAATTATAAAAGCAACTTCGAATGCAGGTGGGGCGAACGGACCTCTCCGGGTGGGTGGGAATGGATGGCGCCTCTTTCCCGGACGGCCATGGGGGGAACCGATCAGGCCGGCCGGGGCCGGTTCAGGCCCGTGCCGCTCGGGCCACGGCCAGGACTCGTTCCTTGATGGAATCCAGGGGGTCGAAGGGGCGAAAGACGTCTTTCACGCCCATTTCCCGGATCAGGGTCTCGTCCTTTTCCGGGATAATGCCGCCGACGACCACCGGGACCCCCTCCAGCCCGGCCTGCCGCATTTCCTGGAAGAGGATGCCGATGACCACCTGGGGCGAGGCGTCCATCAGCCGGTAGCCGATGACGTCCACGTCTTCGTGCAGTGCGGTCTGGACGATCTCCCTGGGGGTCTGGATACCGCCCAGAATGACTTCGACGCCCGCTTCCGACAGGGCCTTGGCCACGACCCAGTAGCCCCGCTGATGATACCAGTCGTCCCGGCTGAGCAAAAAACGGATGCGTTCCATGTCCTTGTCTCCCCCCTCAGGCCAGGACGGCCGGCGGATCGCAGACATACGGGCCGCCGCCGGGCTCGTCGTAGACCTCGGCCTTGACCCGGGCGAACTCCCCCCGGGTCAGTCCATGCCTGACCGCTTCGACCAGGGGCGGGATCATGTTCCGGCCGGCCTTCATGGCCTCGATCAGGTGCCGCCGGGCGACCTCGACCCGGTCCGGGTCCCGTTCGGAACGGACCTTGCTGAGGCGTGCCACCTGTTTGTCCGCCAGTTCCGGTGAGTACTCGTACAGGGCCTCGAAATCGGCATGCTTTTGAAGCACTCTCAAGGCCCGCGTCTGGATGTCGTTCTCTTCCACCAGTACGTTGACCCCGACCAGTTTTCTGCGGCCGGAGTCGAACTCGGACTGGTTCCGGATCGCCGCGTCCCGTATCTCGCTACACATCCAGTTCCAGGCCTTGAACGCGCCGCCCATCTCCTGAATCCGGTCGATGATGGAAATGGCCTCCACTTCCAGTTCCCGGGTCAGCCACTCGACGTAGTACGAACCGCCCAGAGGGTCGATCACCCGGGTGATACCGGTTTCCAGGTCGATGATCTGCTGGGTGCGAACCGAAAGAGAGGCCGAGAACTCCGTGGGCAGGGCCAGGGCCTCGTCGAACGAGTTGACATGCAGGGACTGGACGCCCCCCATGACCGCGCCCAGGGCGTATATCGCCCCCCGGACCAGATTGTTGAAGGGTTGTTGCATGGTCAGGGTCGGCGCGTAAATCTGACAGTGCATCCGGCACATCAGGGAACCAGGGTCCCGGGCGCCGTATCGTTCGCCGAAGACTCGAGCCCAGACCTTGCGCATGGCCCGGAACTTGGCCACTTCCTCGAAAAGCTCCGGGCCGGCATTGACGAACCAGGTGATGCGGTGAAGGAAGTCGTCCACTCCCAGGCCCCGCTCGATCAGCGCGTCGGTTCCGGCCATGGCGCAGGCCACTCCGAAGGCGATCTCCTGGGCGGCCGTGCAGCCGCCTTCCCGGACGTTGCGCATGTCCAGATAGCCGGCATTGAAAAGCGGCGCCTCCTTGGCGCAGAACTCGAGAATGTCCAGGCACTCGGGGTGGGGCCGGATGCCGTTGGACATGCTGCCGCGCAAAGCCTTCAGGTCGATGCCCCGGTCCTGGGCCAGGACCAGATAGCAGGCCAGGGCGTAGGCGGACAAGGTGATCATGTGGACCGGGTACCGGGTCATGTCGATGCCCTCGAACAGGGTCTCGTAATCGTAGAGGGTGTCCAGGGCCACGCCCCCGGCCCCGACCAGCCCTCGAACCCGATCGTCGTCGCTGTCGGCCCGGCAGCCCGAACCGTCGTCCGGAACGACCGAAAGGGCGTTGGCCCCTTTGGAAAGCAGAAATTTCCACCGGGCGTTGGTCTCCTCGGCCGTGCCGTACCCGGTCACCTGACGGATGTGCAGGCCTCGGGTCAGATAGCCGGCCGGAAAGGCGCCCCGGGTGAAAGGGTAGCTGCCCGGAAAGGAAAGGTCCTTGAAAAAATCCAGGTCTCCGATGTCGGCCGGCGTGTAGAGGGGCTTGACGGGTTTTCCGGAAAAGGTGACGTGTCCGGTCCGAGGGCCGGGCAGGCCGCTCAATATCCGTTCGACCTCCTCCTCATACCGGGACCTGGCGCGCTCGAGTTGCTCGATCACTTCCGGCTTGAAAACCATAAGCGAGCCCCCTTGGTCAGATATTCGGTTTTTCGATATGACCCGAGCATACCCCGGACCAGGCGATTCGTCAAGAAAGATGTCCGGGACGGGCCGGTCGGAACGGAAGATGCGGGCGGCGCTTCCCGGTTCCGATTTCCGGAACCGGGAAGCGCGATCCGAGGGAAGGAAGGGGCGGCCTCCGGAGGAGCCTTTTGAGACCTCCCCTTACCCGACCATGAGTCGCAGGGCTGAAATGCAGCGGCTGATTTCCGGGTAGGCCGGCAGGCCGAGGCCTTCGACCTCGTCCCGGAAGGGCTTGAACCAGGCGGCGTCGCCCATGGGCCAGATGACGACGGGTTTCGAGGAATTCTGAAGTATATCCATGAATTTTCGGGCATGTTTCACGATACGGGCATCCACGAAGGTCTGCATGAAGATGCCGTCCACGCCCGGGTCTTCGAGCAGGGCCTTGAAGACCGTCTGGTAAACCGTGATGGGGCCGCTGTGCCCAAGGGCCGGAAACAGGTCCAGGGGGTTTTCCGGACCCATCCAGGGCGGGTAAACGGTTTTCAAGGCCTCGACCGTTGCCGGGGACAGGTCGGCCAGGGTCATGCCCTGGCGGGACAGATGGTCGGAAGCCACGATGCCGGCCGCGCCGGACCCGGTGATAATGGCGATGCGGCGGCCGCCTTTCCGGCCGCGCCAGAGGACCAGGGCCTTGAGCAGGTCCATCATCTCGACAAAGTCATGGGCCCGGATCAGGCCCAACTGGCGGAAAAATCCTTCGGCCAGTTCGGCGTTGCCGGCCAGGCTGGCCGTATGGCTCCGGGCCGCCTTGGCCCCTTCGGCGCTGGTGCCGCCCTTTAAAAGGACCACCGGCCGGCCGAGTCGGGAGACGGCCTCACGAAACCGGGGCACGTCCGCGACCGACTCCAGATACAGCCCCACCGCCTCGGTCAGCGGATCGTCGACCAGATATTCGAGGAGATCGCACTCGGTCACGCCCGCGCGGTTGCCGATGGAACAGGCCACTCGCAGACCGAAATACCCGTCACTGAGGACCTGCATGAGAAAGCCGGCGGCCAGCATCCCGCTCTGCACGATCAGAGAGACATTGCCCGGTTTCAGCTTGTCCCGCCAGATGTCCGGCCGCATGAAGGAGGCGACCAGACCGGTCTGTCCGTTGACCATGCCCATGCAGTTGGGGCCCCAGATTCGAAGGCCGTACCGGGCGGCCACCTCGTCGCAGCGGTCCTGAATGGCCCGGCCCGCCGGACCCACTTCGGAAAAGCCGGCGCTTTGAATCTGGACCCGGGTGATGCCCTTGCGGCCGCATTCCTCCAGAACCGCCGGCGCGGCGGCCGCCGGGACGATGACGATCGCCAGATCGGGCGTCTCGGGAAGGGAAGCCAGGTCCGGCCAGCAGGGCAGGCCGTCTACCCGGTCGTACTTGGGGTTGACTGGATAGAACCGCCCGGAAAAGCTGTCTTTCAGGTTGCTGAAAACGGAATAACCCAACCGGTGCGGATCGGCCGAGACGCCGATGACCGCCACGCTCTCCGGGTTGATGAATTTGTCCATTTGAAACGCGCCTCCTTAATACAGGCCGCGGGGGCACGGCGAACCGTGCCCCCGCCAATTTACACCGTTATGATGCGGGCCGGTCCCGAGTCGGACCGGCCGCCTGGTTAAAGGTCCATGTCGTCGAGAATTTTCCCGCTACGGGCCTTTTCGATGGTTTCGTCCAGGGAGGGCCCCAGGTCGGTACCCAGTTCGTTAAGCCGCTTTTTGGCCCACATGCCGATGTTGCGGTCGTCCTTGTAATACGAGTCGTCCTGCGGCGCCCGGGTGTCGAACTCGGCCAGCCGCTGGGATTCCGACTTGTGCAGGACGACCCGGGAAAGCACCCGCTTGAGGCGAGCGCCCTGGCATTGCTTGCAGCGAACCTCTTTTTCCTCCGCCGGTTTCATGATCAAGGCGCTGGTAATCCGGCCGCAGGCCAGGCATTCGTATTCATAGATCGGCATGGTCCCTTGTCTCCTTATCGAAAATCAGGTCCCAAAGGGGGCCCTACTTGAGTTTCAGCTCGGGCATCTCTTTCTCCCGGTCCCAGGTCCGCTCGGTCACGCCGCGCTTCTTCATGTCCGATTTCTGGACCCGCAAGGTGCCGGTGCGCGGAATGTCATCGACCACGTCCACGTAGCGCGGGACCATGAAATAGGCCATGTTTTCCGCGCAGAACCGTATCAGGTCTCCGAGGTCCAGCGTGCGGCCTTCCCGGGGCTTGACCCAGATCATGACCTCGTCCTCGCCCAGTTCCGAAGGCACGCCGAAGGCGGCGGACTCGGCCACGTCGGGATGCTTTTCGAGCATGTTTTCCACCTCGAAAGACGAGATGTTTTCACCCCGACGGCGCATGGAGTCGGTCTTGCGGTCCACGAAGTAGAGATAGCCCGCCTCGTCCCGGTACATAAGGTCGCCCGAATAGACCCAGCCGTCCCGGACCTTCTCGTTGCTGGCCCCGGGATTCTTGTAGTACTCGACCCCGCCGCTTTTTTTGTCCCGAACCTGGGTGATGAACTCGCCGGGCACGCCGACGGGGACCTCGTTGCCCATGTCGTCCACCAGCTTCCAGACCGTGTCGGGCAGGGGCCGCCCCATCGAACCGACCGGCGCGTCTCCGAAGTTGAAGATCAGGGCTCCGCCGCCGTCCACCGCGCCGTACCCCTCGAAGACCTTGAGGTTGAACCGCTTTTCAAAAGCCTCCCAAAGATTGGCCGGGCAGGCCGCGGTAAAGGCCATCCGGATCGGGTTGTCCGCGTCGTCCGGTCTTTCCGGCTGCTTCATCAGGATGGGCACCATGGCCCCCAGGGCGTTGAACGTGGTCGCCCCGTAGCGTCGGACCGCGTCCCAGAATCCGGAGGCGGAAAACCGGTGGTCCAGGGCAAGGGGCAGGCCCCCGGCCATGGCGAACCCGGCGGTCAGGATCAGGGCATTGGCGTGAAACAGGGGCAGGGCCGTATAGAGGATGTCGTCGGGCTGATAGACCAGTTGGGCCAGGAGCATAAAGCCTGGAATGTTCGCGTTCCGGTTGCGGTTGACCACGCCCTTGGGGAAGCCGGTCGTGCCCGAGGTGTACATCAGGTAGGTGATGGACTCCGGGTCCAGGATGTGATCGGGCTTTTCCGCCGGAGCGTCAAAAAGCTCCCGCAGGTCCCGGGTCCCCGGCGGGAGGGGCGCGGCCGTGGTCCGACGGACGAAGACCGTTTTTACGCCCCCCACCGGCTGTTCCAGGTCCGCGTATCGAGGATAGAGGGACTCGTCGACCACCAGATAGCCGACGTCCGAGTTGGTCAGGATGAAACGGAGTCCCTCCCCTTTAAGAGCCGTGTTCACGGGAACGGTAAAAAAGCCCCGCCGGGGCAAACCGTAGAAAAGATATAGGTATTCGACACAGTTGGACATAAGAATCGCCAGCCCGGCGCCCGGGGCCGCCCCCTGGGCCGCCAGGCCATTGGCCGCCTGCAGCGTGGCCCGGTCGAACTCGGCGAAACTGACCCGCTGGTCCTCATGGATGATATAGGGCTTGTCGCCCTGCCGGCCGGCCTGGTGTTCGATCAGATCGTAAAAGAACTTCAAGTCCGAGGTGTCGCTCATGGGCCGCCTCCCGTCTTTGGAACGCTACTTCTTGAGGATGGTTACGGACAAGGCCGCTTCGCTGGCGCCGACCGTGCCTCCGGCGTTCTGGGCCAGACCCACCCGGGCCCCTTCGACCTGGCGTTTGCCGGCCCGGCCGCCTCCGGCCAGATGCCAGTAGAGTTCCACGATCTGGCGCACGCCCGTGGCCCCGACCGGATGACCCTGGGACTCCAGGCCGCCCGAGACGTTGACCGGAATCCGGCCCCCCAGGGTGGTATGCCCGGCCTCGGCATAGGGACCGCCCTGGCCGATGGGGCAGAAGCCCAGCTCCTCGACCGACTTCAACTCCCCGACGGCCGTGGCGTCGTGCACTTCGGCCACGTTTACGTCCTCCGGCCCCAGGCCGGCCTTTTCGTAAGCCCGTTTGGCCAGCTTGGCCAGGGTGCTTTCAGTCTGCTCGTGCTCGGGGTCCTCCCCGCTGGCCAGGCAGGTGGCCGCGATCTCCACCGCGTGTCCGGCCCCGATCCGGCGGGCGAATTCCTCGGAACAGATGACCACCGCGGCCGCCCCGTCACCGATGGGGGAACACATGGGGCGGGTCAGGGGCCAAGCCACTTCGGGCGCGGCCAACACCTCCTCGACGCTCATGGCGTTCTGGTACTGGGCCAGGGGGTTCATGGAGGAGTGATAATGGTTTTTGGACGAGATCACAGCCAGTTGGCGCTGGGTAGTCCCGTGCAGCTTCATGTGGTTCTGGGCCATGATGGCGTAAACATCCATGAACACCGTCCGCTGGCCCGACTTCTGCCTGGGCGCCTCGCCCCGGGCTTCCTGCTCCTTCTTGACCTCCTCTTCCCGCTTGGCGAAGGCTTCCATGAGCTGGGGCAGGATTTCGACGTCCATCCCGCCGAAAAAGGCGGGGAAGACCTTGGTCCGGTCCTCGAAATACATCTTTTCCATGCCCACGGCCAAGGCCACCTCCATCTCGCCCAGGGCGACCATGGCCCAGGCCCCGTTCAGGGCGGTGGCCGAGGAGGCGCAGGCGTTTTCACAATTGATGACCGGAATCCCTCCGATGCCCATGCTCCGCAGGACCACCTGTCCCCGGATGGACTCCTGGCCCTGAAGCACGCCCTGGGCCGCGTTGCCCACCCAGACCCCTTCGAGCCGGTCCTGGGTCAGACCCGCGTCCGCCATCGCTCCGTTCACGGCCTCGGCCACCAGGGACTTGAGGTTGCGGTCCAGGTGCCTGCCGAACCTGGTCATGGCGCCGCCGATTATTTTTACCTTGCGCATTTCCCGATCTCCTTGTGTTGGAATGAAAGCCTTGGCCTCGATCATCTGATATCAAAAGGAACGATTGCCGTCAAATGGGTTTTGCTCCCCGCGCCGCGTTCGGGCAATACCGCCGCCCGGACGCGGCGCGGGCTCGACATGCCCGGTCAGGCCTCGATTTCCGGCCCGGGTGCTCCCGGCCTGAACCAGGTCACCGGCCGTTGCTGCCGGGGCACGATGCCTGCCTGCCTGAACTCGGGGTACCCCAGGAGCATGGACATGACGATGCGCCAGGGGGCTTCCACGCCCAGTCGGGCCTTGAGGTCCGGAATCATTTCCACCGTGGCGCCGAAACCGCTCCAGCAGAAGCCCAGCCCCAAGGACTGGGCGGCCAGGTTCATGTTCTGCCCGCAGATGCCGGCCTGAAGGTCCGGCCCGGCCAGGCGGTCGTTGGCGGCCAGGAAGATGGCCACCGGGGCCTTGAGAAAAATCGGCAGTTCCTTGGCCGCCACCCGGCCGATCCCGCCCTGGACCCGGGGGTCGAACAGGCCGGCCGGGACCGGACTGCCCAGCATCTGGACGATGCCCATGACCATGGCGTCGTTCTGGTAGGCCATGTGCATCATGTTCAGCAGGCCGTAACAGGCCTCTTCCAGTTCTTGGATGAAGCCCAGGTCCGTTACCACGATGAACCGCCAGGGCTGGTGATTGCCGGCGCTGGGCGCGAAACGGCCCGCTTCGAGAACCCTTCGGATCATGGATTCGGGCACGGGTTCGTCCTTGAAGTTTCGGACGCTCCGGCGTTCGATGATGCATTTTTCCACGGACGTCCATTGGTCCGGGTTCCCCTGGGCGTCTTTGGGCTCCAGGGGCGGCGCGATCGGGGGATAGCCCACGTCGTAGAAGCCTTCGTCCACGTGGTAGGGCTCGACGATGGAGACGGCCCCCGCGGGGCAGACGACCATGCAGTTGAAACAGGAAAAGCAGGCATAGGTCTCCTTCATCCGGGGAACGTCGTTTTCACCCATTTCCCAGCACTTGAACGGACAGTTGAGCAGACAGAGTCCGCAGCCGGTGCAGGCCTCCGGATCGGCCTTCATGACGCCCATATGCACGCCCGTAGGCCGAAGCATGGGTTTGTGCTCCTCGAAGGTCGGGGCCGCGCCCTGATCGGCTCCGGCCGCCGGGGCCGCGCCCTCCTTGACCTCCAGGATCAGCCTGCCCGCGCCCAGGCGCCCTGCTCCGTCCAAGGCCAGGGTCTCGTTGGTCCCGTCCTCGATCAGGGACGCCCGGGCGTCGCGGAATATCTTTTCGATGACGTATTCCTTGGACAGCCCGTTCCCGCCGAATATCTGCAGACCCTGGCAGGCGACCCGGTAGGCGGTCTGACTGGACATGATCTTGGTCGCCATGGAGTAGTGGACGGCCAGGGGCTGCATCGTTTCGTACAAGGAGGAGTTGTAGACGGCCACGCGGCGGGCCAGGGAGCGGGCCGCTTCGACCGAAATGAACATGTCGAAGAGTTTGAGGCGGATGTTTTGATGCTCGAAGATGATTCGGCCCCCCTGGACCCGTTCCTTGGCATAGGCCAGGGCCTCCTCGAGAGCGGCCTGGGCGCAGCCCGCGAAGCAAAGGCCCATCCAGCCGTTGGCGATGCCGAGCTGCATGTTGGACAGCAGCTTGTAAGTGGCCGGGTCGGCGGCGATCATCATCTTTTTCGGGATGCGTACGTTGTCGAAAAATATTTCTCCCTGGTTCAGGGCCCGCTGGCCCATCTTGTTGAGCGGCTTGCCCCGGGTGATGCCGGGCAGGTCCAGGGGAATGACCGCGATTCCGCCGCCTTCGTTGCCCCGGGACGGGTCCAGGGACAGCCACAGCGCCGCGTACTTGGCAAAGGTTCCATTGCTGACCCAGGCGGATTTCTGCCCGTTGATCACATAGGAATCTCCATCGGCCACGGCCCGGACCTGGTTGGACAGCTCGGGCAGGCCGGCGTACTCGCCTTCGAATCGCAAGGAGTCGGAACCGTGGTCCGGTTCGGTGATGGCCCAGCAGCCGGTCAGTTGACCGGTTTTGTCCGCGCAGAATCGCCGGGTCAGGTCCTGGAGGTCCGGGTCGGGGGAGAGAATGGCGTAGGTGAAGGGGGAGCCGCAGACCCCCCAGGACGCGGCCAGGTCCGGGGCGGCCCAGCCCATGAGTTCGGTAACTAGGGCGAACGTCATGGCGTCGGCGGCCATGCCGCCCACTTCCTCGGGCAGCAGCATGCTGTGGTAGCCCAGTTCGAAGGTCTGGCGGAAAACGTCCCACAGGATCGAATCCGGTGCGATGACGTCGGCCGGGTCCGGCAGCCGGTCCAGTTCAATGGCCGCCGGCCGCCAGACCTGCCCGAAAAACTTCTTCCCCGCGTTCCAAAGCGCCACGTGCTCCTTGGTCAAGTCCACATTCAGGTCCCGCAGTCCCATGTCGGTCCTCCTTTGGCGTCTAGAGTCCTGGAGCATAAGCGCACGACCGCGACCATGCGTTCGCGCGCGTTTCGAAACGGGAGTTCCGTTGAACCCGGATATTGCGGTTGGGTTCGTAGCGAGGCATGGAAATGCCTAGCGAAACGCGAAGTTGGACTGATTTTTGGCCGCGGGCGTATCATGGGATACGTCAAGGTCGAAAATCGGGAAACAAGCGTTGCAGTAAGCAGTTCGGCGCCGCAATAGAAACCGGCTGCAATATCCGGGTTGAGATCGGGACGTGGGCCGCGGGGAACGGACGGCCTTGAGCTATTCCGTTTCCCCGTTCGGGGCCTCGGCAACCGACGGGGCCGGCGTGGATGCGGAAGCCGGCTCGAGGTCGGGAGGCGTCATCATGCGGGCCAGGTATATGAACGGCGTGTCCGCGGCCGCCACGATAAACTTGAGGAGATAGGTAGTGAATAAAATCTGGGCGAAATCGGAAAGGCTCACCAGGCCCCAGAAGGCGACGGAACAGAAAAGAGTGGTGTCGATGGCCTGGCTGACCATGGTGCTGGCATTGTTCCGGAGCCAGAGGTGGCGGCCCTGGGTGGTCCGTTTCCAGAAATCATAAGCCCAGACGTCATGAAGCTGGCTGACGAGGTAGGCGATCAGGGAGGCGCCCACCACCCGGGGATAAAGTCCGAAAATCTTGTTCAGGGCGGGCTGGATCGTGTCGCTCTCGGCCGGCGCGAACAGCAGAGCGATCTGCATGTAGGCCGTGGCCAGGACCAGCATGGCGAAACCCAGCCAGACGCCCCGGCGGGCCTCCCGTTTGCCGTACTTTTCCCCCAGGATGTCCGTGGCGAAAAACACGCTGGCATACAGAATGTTGCCCAGGGTCGTGGTCAGGCCGAACAGATTGACGAACTTCATGACCTGCAGGTTGCAGACGATGATGTTCATGACAATGAGGGCAAACAGGCCGATCCGTCCGAAGAGGCGGTAAACCAGGACCGCCACGATCAGATCGACGAGGAGAAAACCCAGCCAGAGATACTCGTTGGCTATGTTGATCGGCACGGCGCTCATGGCCGGTCATCTTACTTGGAAAAGGCCTTGGATGCAAACCGTTTTTGACCGGCGTTCCCCGGTTGACCCGGCGCCTCGAACCTGCTAAAAATAACGGGAAATTTCATGGTGCGAGACCGAGGTGTCGTTTGACTGCCGGCCTTCGACTACTGATCCGTGCCGCCCTGTCGGTGGCGGCCGCTTTTTTTCTGGGCTACTTTTATTTCGGGTGGGTCGATCTGCGCTGGATGCTGCTGATGGCCGCGCTCCTGCTCGGCGCCTCCTATCTGTTCGAGGCCCTGAGGCAAGGGCGGGACAATAACGGACCTCCCGGGCCGTCTTGATTTCCGGGCGTCCGGATCGGAGGGGGTATGAGGGTCCTGTTGCTGGTCAATCCGAGTGCGGGAGGCGGGCGCGCCCCGGCCGCGGCCGACGAGGCGGCCCGTGTGCTTTCCGAACGGGACGTGGCCTTTGCCCGGGTCGAAAGCGTATCCACCGACGACCTGACCCGGCAGGCCCGGGCGGCCGCCGAATCCGGGGTGGACCGGGTCGTGGTCGTGGGCGGCGACGGGAGCTTTCATTACGCCCTGAACGGACTGGTTGGCACGGACATCCCCGTGGCCCTGATATCCTGCGGGCGGGGCAATGATTTTCGCCGTAACGCCGGTCTGCCCAAGGGCATTCCTCAGGCCGTGGACGTGGCCCTGGACGGGGAGATCAGGCCCCTGGACCTGATCTGGACGGGCAGCCGGTATTACATCGGCGTGGGCGGGGTCGGTTTCGATTCCGAAGTCACGGAATGCGCGAACACTCAGATTCCGCTGTTCACCGGCACCCTGGCCTACACCCTGGCCGTTTTTTACATGCTTTACGCCTTTGTCCCCAAACGCCTCCGGATCGTTCACGACCAGGGCGTATACGAGAACCAGGTCATGCTCGCCGTGTTCGGCAACTCGAAGTCTTACGGCGGCGGCATGAAAATCACGCCCGAGGCGGAAATGGACGACGGCCTGATCGACGTGGTTCTTGCCGAACGTTTGAGCATTCCCAGCCTGCTGGGCCTCCTGACCAAGGTTTTTTCCGGGAGCCACCTGGGGCATCCGGCGGTAAAAAGCTTTCGCACCACCCGGGCCGAACTGACTTCACCGGATAAGATGGAACTGTACGGCGATGGGGAATATATCGCCCCCGTCCCGGTCACCCTGGAAATCCGGCCCCGGGCCGTCAAGGTCATGTCCCCTCGCTCCAGCGCCTGACTCGGACTGCGGTTCAAGAACGCCGCCTCCGTCAGCTTTCTTATTTATTTTCGATCTATTACCGCCTACAAGGGCCGAAAAAGCCCCTGCCGCTTTCTTGCCGGGGAATGAGAGCGGGCCATTAATCTGGGTCCTGGTTACCCCCGGCTTCCTCATCTGCTCCTTAACCATTTTGAAGTTTAACAAAAGTTGTCGGGACCAAACACAAAGGTCTCTTGGGTGGCACTCTTTATTGCAGTTGTAGGCTTACAGAATAAAGGGGTTTGAAAGGGGCCTTTATTTTCGGAATACGTTAGACGAGGCAGTTGAAATTTCAGATTATCCGGGCCTTGTGTTATAAGGGTCGGGACTGAATAAA
>JAHJTB010000020.1 GCA_018830135.1 Pseudomonadota bacterium
AGCACTGGCGTCCATGCCTTACGATCTGGTTCTTATGGATTGCCAGATGCCCGAGATGGACGGATTCGAAGCCACCCGCGTCATCAGAAGCTGGCGAAAGGAATCCGGTCGGCCCTTGAGCCAGGAAGAGAATTTCAAGGACAAGGTTTCACGCATACCGATAGTGGCCATGACCGCCCACGCCATGAAAGGGGACAGGGAGACCTTCATCAAGGCGGGCATGAGCGGGTACGTGGCCAAGCCCTTTCAAATGGCGGAACTGTACCGGGCCATCGCGGAGGCGGCGGATAAAACCAGGTCCCCGGATTGATCATCGCCGGCCGGAGGCCGGGATGCGGAGCGATATGGGACACGGGTTGGCAGACGGGTTTAAAAAAATTGCGGCCATGACCCCAGAGACAATCCGATATCATGAACGGGTCCCGGCGCCGAGAATGGTCCGGGCCGGGGCCGCCTTGATCGTCGCCCTGCTCTTCTGGTGGGGGCTGGTTCAGAGCATGTCTTCAACGGCCGGTCGCGGTCCGGCCATCTTGCCCTCCCTGGTCTTCATCCTTTGTTTTTTCCTGCTCGGGTACGGAATCATGTCCCGGTTCTACGGCGTCCGTATCCGGATTTCGCGACCCTGGATGATGAACGGAGCCCGGCGGCCGGTCCTGATAATCCAGGGGGTCTTCAAGGGCGACCGCCTGGACATCCCCTGCCGGGACATGGTCCAAGTCCACCCCGAGCCGTATGCCGTGCCGTTGTGGCGAGCGGTCCTGGGGCCTTTCGGAAGAGAAAAATACGCAGGCGGACACATGGTCACCCTGCCCGGCTACCGTGGCCGAGGGCTGGTCGTGACCTACACCAGCGTATCCGCTTTTTCGAGCCGGCCTCAACAACGAACGGTCCTGTTTCCGACCCGCCGGCCTCAGGCGCTGTTGGAAGCCCTGGGGCAGATGTCGCCTCGGGCCGGAGAAAGCGTTCCATCGGATTACGGCAAGACCAGGGCCGGTTGAGCCCGGCCCCGGGGAGATCAGTCGGCCATGCCCCAGGACTTCAGCTCGGCCATGACCTCTTCCGCTTCCCGGACCAGGGTCTCGATCACGGTCTGGACCGGTGGGACCGAATCGATCACCCCGCAGGCCAGGGAATGGCGGCCGCCGTGGTCCTGGCCGTATATCTTCCGGTTGTAGTCCGAATCCAGAATGGACTGGTTGACGATCTTCTGTTTCAATTTGTCAGGGGCCTGGAACTCCCGGGTGGCCATGAACAAGGTCCCCATGTAGACCCCGACCGCGCCCATGGCCAGGGCGCCGACAAAGCCCCGGGCGTCGCCGATGCTGCCGGCCGCGATCAGGGGGACGGGCACCAGGCGTCTGGCCGCGGTCATGTTGATCAGCGTGGTGTTCTGGTTGGGATTCTTGTACCCCGTGCCTTCCAGGCCGACCAGGACCACCGCGTCCGCGCCTTTTTTGGCGATGGATACGGCGTGTTCGATCGTGGCGCACTTGTGAATCCAGTTGCAGCCGGCATCCTTGAACCGCCGGCCGATGACAGACCCGTCGTACGCGGAGGTGAAGACCGTCCGGATGCCTTCGTCCAGGGTGATGCGGATGTATTCCTCGTGCCAGTCGTTGGTGAATTTCGTGTCCTTCATCAGGGTGAAATTGACGGCGAATGGCTTGTCCGTGGCGGCCTTGGCCTGTTTGACGTCCTCGGCGAACTGGTCCGGGTTCTTGTAGCAGATCGTGGTCAGTATCCCCAGGCCGCCGGCCTCGGACACGGCCGCGGCAATGGCCGACGTTCCGGTGCCGGGCCAGCCGTAGGCCCCTTGAATGATCGGATACCGGACGCCCAGCATCCGGGTCAGCACGTTGTCGAATCGCATAAACGCCACCTTGGTGTTACTATAAGATTCGTCCAGTATATAACCTGGATGGATTCGACGGCAACCGGATAATCCGGTTGCCCTTGCCTGAACCGGATTTCGGACCCGGTTTCGACCCGGGGCTTAACCTTTGACAAAAAGACAGGCCGCCGATATCCATTGGAAAAAGGAAGCAGGTTGAAAAAGGGGAGCTGGAAATGAAGGTTCTTTTCATCATTGCCAATGACGATGGCGAAACCATATACAACGCCATGAGACTGGCCAACGTCGGCGTCAATAAAGGCGACGAGGTCAGCGTCTTCATGCTTGGAAAAAGCGTGATGTTCGAACGGAGCGGCACCGCCGACTTCGACGTCATGGGGCAGGTCAATCAATTCGAAGGAGATTTCCACGTCTGAGGCGTTTGCATGAAAGCCCACGGTCTGGAGGGCTCAAGCAGTTGTCCCATTGCCTGGATGGACGATCTTTACGAATTGATGTCCGAAGCCGACAAGGTCTTGACCTTCTGAGTGCGAGGGTCGAGGAAACCCGAGCCGATTATAGTGATCCGGCTTGTCCTTCATGAAACGCCCGATGGCTCCCTGACGGTCATGGCCCGCACGTATTCAGGTTCACATTCGAGCCTGTTGGGCCAACATATCGAATTATCGACCGGTCGGCCCGCCTGGATGATCGGCGGTCCGGAAGGAAACCAGGCCGGATAAAGGTAAAATGTTCACGCGCCCTCTTTCAGGAGACCTCCCGCTCGACCCCCCGCCCACCGAGGGCATCAAGTACGCGGGGTCCAAGCTTCGGCTCATTCCCTACATCCTTCACCTGGCCGGGCGGGTCGGGGCCCGGACCGTGCTGGACGGATTTTCCGGCACCACCCGGGTCTCCCAGGCCCTGGCCCGGTCGGGATACCGGGTCATCTGCAACGACGCGGCCGTCTGGTCCGAGGTCTTCGCCACCTGCTACCTGCTCAACCGCAAACGCCCCGAGGAGTACCAGGCCTTGATCGACCATCTCAATGGGGTCGCGCCGGAAGAAGGCTGGTTTACCGAGCATTACGGCGGGCATCCCAACGGGGGAACCGCCGTCCAGCCGGACGGCCTGAAAAAGCCCTGGCAGATTCACAACACCCGGAAGCTCGACGGGATTCGCCGGGAGATCGAATCGCTCCGGCTGGACCCCGTGGACCGGGCCGTGGCCCTGACCAGCCTGATCCTGGCCCTCGACCAGGTGGACAGCACCCTGGGGCATTTCGTCTCCTATCTCAAGGACTGGTCGCCCCGCTCTTACCGCGATCTGGTGCTCAAGGCGCCCCTGGTTTTCGTCTCTGACGGCGGGCACCAGGTTTTCAGGTCCGACGTCTTTGATCTGCTGCCTCATGTTTCCGCGGACCTGGCCTACTTCGATCCGCCCTACGGGTCGAACAACGAAAAGATGCCGCCTTCCCGAATCCGATACGCCTCGTACTACCATCTTTGGACCAGCATATGCCTGTATGATCGGCCCGAGCTTTTCGGCAAGGCCAAACGGAGGAAGGACACGTCGGACGTGGTGGCCGCCTCGGTGTTCGAGGAGTTCCGGAAAAACGACCAGGGACGCTTCATCGCGGTCGAGGCGATCGAGCGGCTCATCCAAAAAGCCCGGGCTCGCTGGATCGTTCTTTCATACAGCTCGGGCGGCCGGGCGACCGCCGATGACCTGAACGAAGTGATCAGAGACAACGGCCGGCTGCTTGACGTGGTCAAGGTCGATTACAGGAAGAACGTGATGGCCGGAATGAAATGGACCAACGAGTGGCTCCGGGAGGCGGAAGGACCGAATCGGGAGTTTCTGTTTTTAATTGAAAAGGGATAGCCGGCGGCGGACGAGAATCACCGGCCGGTTTTTTTCCCTTTATTTTTCGGGGGCGTATCCTGGGCCTGGCAGGGGGCGTTTTTATGGACCAGGCGGTCCAGGCGGGCGCAGTACAGGGCGGCGAAGGTCCGGCAGGAACCGGCGCCGTCGGTGGCCTCCTCCTTGGGAAAGGCGGCGTCCGGGCATCTCAGATCACAAAATCGCATCATGCTCCTCCACTTCCATGACCGCCGGCCCGGCCATGTTGGCCGATCGAGGCCAGAAACTTCAGGAGTGTCCGGTTGAACCGGTCCGGCCGGTCCATCATCAGGAAATGGCCGACGTCCGTCCAGGCCTGGTATTCGAGCCGGGGGAAAAGCCTTCGCATGTATGACTCGTCGTCCGCACGGTACCAGGACTGCCGGGCCAGGGCGGCCAGGGTCGGTTTGTTGAAGACCGTTTCCGGCCAGATGGACGGATCGCCGATATTCGCCAGGGCGCTCAGGGCCACGTGCCGGGGCGTGGCCAGCATTTTGGCCGTGATCTCCCGGCGGAGGCCTTCGGGCGTGGCGTCGGCGAACATGAAGCGGATGTAGGCTTCGGCGGCCCGCTGGTAGTCCGTCACCCGGAAACGATCGACAAAGGCTTGGTATTCGGCGCGCCAGACGTCGAGCCGGGTCGGGTCGCGGGGCACTCGCAGCATGGTGCCGTCCACGCTGACCAGGGCCGCGCACCGGCCGGGATGATCCAGGGCATGTCGGCGGGCCACGGAAAAACCCATGCTGTGGCCGATCAGGACGGCGGACGTCACGCCGGCATTGTCCAGCACGGCCTGAATGCTCCGGGCGAACAAGGCCTGGGTGTAGACGATCTCGGGCTTGTCACTTTGTCCGTGGCCGGGCAGGTCCACGAGGAGAACCCGGTGGCCGTCCGAAAAAACCGGTTCCTGCAGGCGCCAGAAACTCGAGTCGCAGGCCCAGCCGTGGATAAAGACCAGGGCCGCCTCCCCTTGGCCGTAGTCCAGGTAATGCACCCGGAGGCCGTCCAGCTCGGCCCACGCGGATCGATGCCCAAGGTTTCCGGGGCCTCCGGCCGAAGTTCCGGCGGAGCAGGTCATGGACAGGAGACAGAGGGCGAACATAAGGGCCGGTCCGCGGTTGGGTCTTGAATGGCGCCGAGTTGGAATCATAGGGGCGCTTTCCGGTTACGGGTCCGGGAGAGGTTCAGCTTTTCCCCCGGCCGGGGCGCATGTCTCCGGTCCGGAGGAAGCGCTCGTGCATGGCAAAGGCCTCGCCCAGCAGATGGGGCTCGTGGCCGCCCCGCTCCCGGACCGCCCGCTGGTAGTAGTCCCAGAGCATGTCCCGGTATTCCGGGTGGGAGCACCGCTTGATGATCGCCTCGGCCACCTGGCGGGGGGCGAGGGGGCGGGTGTCCACCAGGCCCTGTTCGGTGACGATGATGCCCACGGAGTGTTCGGAGTGATCGACGTGGGTGGCCATGGGGACGATGCAGGATATCTGGTGGTTTTTGGCCGTGGACGGACTGACCATGAAGGTCAGGGTCCCGTTGCGCTCGAAGTCGCCCGATCCGCCGATGCCGTTCATCAACTGCGACCCCATGACGTGGGTCGAGTTGACGTGTCCGTAAATGTCGATTTCAACGGCCGTGTTGATGGCCAGGACGCCCAGCCTCCGGATGACTTCGGGTGAGTTGGATATCTCGACCGGTCGGAGGACTATTTTTTCCTTGTACCGGTAAAGCTCGTTGAAAAATCGGGTCCGGTACTTTTCGGACAGCGTCAGGGCCGAACCCGATCCGGCCCGGACCTTGCCCAGATCGATCAGGTCCAGGACGCTGTCCTGAAGGACCTCGGAGTAGAGTTCCAGGTTATGAAAAAAGTCGTCCTCCATGAAACCGCCCAGCACGGCGTTGGCCACGTCGCCCACGCCGGACTGCCAGGGCATGCCCGGAGGCAGGCGGTCCTTGCGGATTTCGTGCTGGACGAAATCCAGAATCTGCTCGGCGATGAGCAGGGCCACCTCGTCGGGCTCGTTGAAAGTGGGGGGCGAGTCTTTTTCGTCGCTGAAGATAATGGCCACAACCTTGGCCGGGTTCAATTCGATGAAGGGCTTGCCGATCCGGTCGGAGGCCCGGTAAATGGGGATGGGCATACGGTAGGGCGGGTCCTCGGGGATGTAGATGTCGTGGATGCCTTCGAGTTCCGGGGGTTCGGCGCCGGACATTTCAATGATGATCTTGTCGGCCTCGCGAAGGTAGGTCGGCGTGTTGCCCACGGCCATGGTCGGTATGAGGTGGCCCTTTTCCGTGATGGCCACGGCCTCGACCACGGCCACGTGGACCGGTCCCCAGTTTCCGGCCCGGACCTGGGCCGCCAGGCTGGAGAGGTGATCGTCCTTGAACAGGATTTCGCCCCGGTTGATCATGGTCCGCATGGTCCGGTCGCTCATGTAGGGACGCCGCCAGTTGACCACCCCGGCTTCGGCCAGGACGCGGTCGACCAGCTCCCCGGTCGAGGCCCCGGCGTACAGGTTGATCTTGAACCGTTCGCCTTCCCTGGCCCGGCGGGCCAGTTCCCGGGGCACCATTTTGGGGTACCCTCCGGTGAATCCGGAAATGAACAGGTTGGTGCCGTTCCGGATGTGGCCGGCGGCCGTGGCCGCGTCCGTTATCTTTTCATGTAGAGGAAGGTAATGAACGCTGTCTCTGTACATCTTGACCGCCTCGTCGGGGCCGATTCACGGTTGGCCCCGCAATTGTCGTTAAACCCGAATCCTGCAAGATCAGCCCTTGATCCATTCATCGAGGGTCGGCATCGAGACCAGCCGGCCGGCGACCGGCTTCCATTCGCACTGGGCCGTCAGTTCGATGCCCCCCTGAATGACGGAAACCGGCCGGTCTGAGGAGACGACCACCACGAGCAGGTCCGAATGCTCGGCTGTGAACCGCAGGGCGGAATTGAACCGCGCCCCACGGGCCCGGTTTTCTCCCGGCACCACGTGGCCATCCAGCAGGCAGGCGAAATGGCGCAGCTTCAGATCGGCCCCGATGTGCAGGGCCCCGTCCACCTTGGCCAGGGACTGGGCCAGGTCCAGCAGGTCCGGTCGGCGGAGGTCCAGGGAGGTGTCCAGGGAATGACCGGATACCTCCAGTTCGCGGCCGGTCAGGTTGATGACCAGCGTACAGCCGTGCTCCCGATCCCCGGCCCCATGGACGAGGGCCGTGACGATCTGGAACAGTTCATGGCGGGTCGAAGGATCGAGATCGGTTTCCAGCAAGGCCTCTTCCACCTGAACCAGATTGGCCCGACGGGTCGAAGACTGGAAACGTCCGCCGGAAAAGCTGCAGATCAGTTCGCCGTCCAGCTTAACGAATCCGTGGCTGCCTCGGAAATCCGCGCCAATGCTGCCCGGAGGCGGAGCGTCCTCGGAGATGCCGATGATCCTGGCGCCGTCCGAAACCAGTTTGCGGTCGGAAAGCTCGACGGAGAGCAGCAGCTTGCGCACATGCTTGAAATTGACGAGGGCCGGCTGCTCGAGGGCCGGAAACCGGGTGATCAGGGAGGTGTCCTTGATCGCGTTCGGTTCGACGAATACCAGTTCGCCCAGGGGCCAGGCGCCCTCTTCACGGGTCTTGGATATGCCCAGCACGGCGTCGAGGATGGGAAAGACGCGAAGGCGGGTGTCCGGCCCCATGAGGAGGTTGCGGCGGTCCACGATGTAGTCGCGGACCGCGTGCATGCCGTACTCCTGAAGCACGTACCCGGAGGTCCCCAGATTGACCTTGTGCTGGGGTGAAATGTTTCGGGAAAGCAGGCGGGCGCCGTACTCCAGCCATCGTTCGGTCGGGCCGACGCAGCAGGTGTCCGGGTGATGTTCCGTGAACCACATCTGAAAGAAGAGCGAACCCGAGCGGCCGGCGAACGAGATCAGGCCCACCAGGGGGTGAAGAAACGCGCTATCGTCAAGCTCTTCGAGCATCTGGAATCCCGACGGTGTCGGCGGGTCGGTCCGCCATTTGTCCGAGTCCAGGAAGAGTTCCTTGAGCTTGGGTTCGTGTCCCCGGAGCAGACCCTGGGGGTCCATGACGTACAGAGGGTCTTCCGGGCGAAAGGCATATAGTACGGCTGCCCGGCTGGGCTGGGAAAAATGGGACAGCCCCTCCCGGAGTCCGTCGAGCACTTCGAGGATGCACTGAAAATGGGCCAGGGGGATGTCCATGATCCTGCCTTGCCGGCTTCCGGAACGACGGATCAGCGCCAGCCGGGA
Organism: Pseudomonadota bacterium; assembly: GCA_018830135.1. Taxonomy (GTDB): domain Bacteria; phylum Desulfobacterota; class Desulfarculia; order Adiutricales; family JAGVGV01; genus JAHJTB01. The sequence continues at coordinate 7,981 of JAHJTB010000020.1, forward strand.
AGCCAGAGATACATCATTTGGGGCGTGGCCGCGAGCCCCAGCCAGTCGGGCGCATCCGACTCCGAGACCGCCGGACTCTCGGCGTACACATTGGGCCGGTACCCGCCCGGACGATGGTAGGCCACCAGACTGGCGCGGGGAAGTCCGGCCATTTTGAACGCTATTTCAAAGGCTTCGTCCGGATAGCCGACCTGGTCGATCAGGCCGAGTTCCAGGGCCTGCGAGGCCGTGAATATCCGGGCCGTGGCCGCCCGGTCCAACTGCTCTCCGGTCATGCCGGGCCGTTTTTCCCGGACCCGGTTTTTGAAACGTTCAAACAGATCGTCGATGAGCGCCTGCATGATCCGCCGCTCCTCTTCGGTCACGGGCCGGAAGGGAGACCACATGTCCTTGAGAGGCGCGGACTTGACGGCGTCGGTCTTGACGCCGTATCGGGCGAGCAGTTCGGCCACGTCGAGCCGGAGGCTGATGACGCCGATGCTCCCGGTCACGCTGGTCGGTACGGCCACGATCCTGTCGGCGGCCAAAGCCACGTAATACCCGCCCGAGGCGGCCGTGCTCATGAGCACGGCCACGGATTTGGCCCCGGTCTGGGCGCAATAGCTTTCGATCTGATGGGCCATGAGGTCGGCCGCGGTGACCGAACCGCCGGGCGAGTTGATTTTGAGCAGCAGGGCCTTGACCCGGACATCCTTTCGGGCCCGGTCGAGTTCTTCGGTCAGACGGGCCAGCAGGTTTTCCCGGGGGGAAAAAGGCGTGCCCAGGGAGCGGGTGCGCGATTCGAGCAGGATGCCCGAGATGTCGATCAAAAGCACCTTGTCCGGGCCGGAACCCGCGATGATCCGCTCCTCGAGCGGAGCCAGCCTGGGGCCCATGTTGAGTTCGAGCAGGGTGCAGCCCGTCCCCAACACGCACAGACAGGCCGCCAGGGCGACCCAGCGGAAAAGCCGGACACGCTCCATCATGTTTTCTCCGTTTCGATCAGGCCGCAGGCCCGGACCAGGGTCGACCAGACCGCTTCCCGGCCTTCTCCGGTGCGGGCCGAAAACAGCAGCGGCGCCTCGGTCAGGCCCAGTTGCTTTCTGATCGCGGCCGCCCGGGCGGCCCGGCCTCCCCGCGAGATCTTGTCCGCCTTGGTCACGACCACCTGGGCCGGGATGTCGCCTTGGCGGAGCCAGTCCAGAAGGGACTTCTCCTCCTCGCCCGGGTCCCGGCGGATATCCTGGAGCAGGACCAGGCGCCGCAGGTCCCGCCCGGCCCCCAGATAGCTTTCGACCATGGGCCGCCAGGACGCCCGAACGGACTCGGGCACCTTGGCGTACCCGTACCCGGGCAGGTCCACGAAATAGAGCTCGTCGTTGACGTTGAAAAAATTCACGGTCTGCGTCCGCCCCGGCGTCTTTCCGGTTCGGGCCAGAGCGCGGCGCTCCAGAAGCCGGTTGATCAGCGAGGACTTGCCCACGTTCGAACGCCCGGCAAAGGCCACTTCCGGCCGGTCCGCCGGCGGGAACTGACGCGGACGGACGGCGCTGGTCAGATAGGAAACCCGGCGGACCGGATAGACGCGATTGTCAGCAGTCGGGTCCACGGGCATCGATGTAGCCTTTGAGGCGTCCGAGACCTTCGGCGATGTTGTCGACCGAAGTGGCGTAGGAAAAGCGAAGGTAGCCCTCCGCGTTGGTTCCGAAGTCGATGCCCGGCGTTACCCCGACCCGGGCGCGTTCGAGAATGTCGAAGGCCAGCTCGTAGGAGTCCGGGTGAAGATGCCGGGCGTTGACCAGCACGTAGAAGGCTCCCGTAGGTTCCACCAGAATCCGGAAGCCCAGCTCGCGAAGCCCCCGGATCAGGAAGCGGCGGCGCTCGTCGTAGGTCGCCCGCATGCGTTCCACGTCCGGTCCGGCCTCCCGAAGGGCCGCCAGGCCGGCCCATTGGGAAACCGAATTGGCCGAAATGAAAAAGTTCTGCTGAATCTTCTGAAGGGGCCGAATGAATTCGTCCGGGGCGATCATGTAGCCCAGGCGCCAGCCGGTCATGGCGTAAAGCTTGGAAAAACCGTTGATGACCACGGCCCGATCGGTGAATTCGAGAATGCTGTGGGCCTGGTCCTGGCCGTACACCAGCCCGTGATAGATTTCGTCCGAAATGACCAGGGGCGACAGATCAACGATGCGGCGCATCCGTTCGGGCGAAAGCAGGGTCCCGGTCGGGTTGGACGGGGAGTTGATGAAGACCGCCCGCGTCCGGTCTGAAAGGCGGGGCTGGATTTCCTCCGGCCGGTACTGGAAGCCGTCGTCTTCCCGCACGTCGACAAAGACCGGCCGTCCCTGGAAAAAACGGATGAAGTTGGGATAGCAGGCATAATGCGGGTTGGACACGATGACCTCGTCGTCGGCTTCCAGGAGGGCGGCGAAGATCATGAGCATGGCCGGCGAGGTGCCGGCGCAGATGATAATGTTGCCCGGGGAAACGGTTACCCCGTACCGCCGGTGGTAGTCCTCGGCCACCGCCTCGCGCAGTTCGATCAGGCCCAGGCTGTGCGTGTAATGGGTGCATCCATCGGCCATGGCCTTGCGGGCCGCTTCCTTGATGCATTCCGGCGTGTCGAAATCGGGCTCCCCGATCTCCAGATGGACGACATCGAGGCCCGAACGCTCCATCTCCTGGGCCCGTTCGAGCACGTCCATGACGATGAATGGGGGAATATCCTTGGCGCGACAGGTGATCATGTCTTTACCGTAGGGATTTGAGACGCTGGCGGGCCCCGTCGGTCAAGGAGCCTTCCGGGTCCATCTTGATCAGTTGTTCGTAGGCCCGTCTGGCCTCGTCGTAACGGCCCAGCCGCTCGAAGGTATCCCCCAGGGCGTAATAGGCCGCCGCGTAGCCCGCCGCGTTTCGGATGGCCGCGTTGAAAGCATCCAGGGCCTCTTCGTACCGCCCCTCCCCGGCCAGGGCCAGGCCCAGATTGTAATGGGCCACGTGCCACCGGGACTCCCGCTCGATGGCCTGGCGAAAGGCGCTCGCCGCCTCCATGTAGCGCCCCTGGTTCAGGTAGACCAGGCCGATGTTGTTCAGGGCGAACCAGGGAGTCCGGTAGGTCAGATCGGTCAGGGCCTTTCTGAATTCGGCCAGAGCCTCCTCGTTGCGTCCCATCTCCATGTAGGCCGAACCCAGGAAGTTGTGGGCCTCGCTAAAGTCCGGCTTGAGGGCCAGGGCTTTCTGGAACTGCTCGACCGCCTCCCGGTGCCGGCCCTCCAGACGGTAGGCCCAGCCGATATGAGTGTAAATCTCCGGGTTGTCCGGGTCCAGCTTCTGGCCGGCGAACAGCTCCCTGAAGGCCATGTTGGTCTGGCCCTGGCGCAGGTAGGCCGCACCCAGCCGGAGGTGGGCGTCGGCGCGGCTCTTGTCCCGTTCGGCCTGTTCCGCCATGCCGGCGCAGCCCACGGCCAGAAGTCCGGCCAGGATCAGCGCCAGGAGCCGTTTGACCATGCTATATCACCTTGTTCAAGGGGTACTCGATGATCCCCTCCGCCCCCCGATGGATCAGTTCGGGAATCAGGTCCCGGACCACGAACGAGGCCACCACCGTCTCGACCGCGACCCAGTCCGAATTGTACAGATGGGAGACGGTCGGCGCGTTGAGGCTGGGCAGTATCTGCATCAGGCCCTGCAGCTTTTTTTCCGGAATGTTCATCTTCAGGCCCACCAGCCCCTCGGCTCGCAGGGCGCCCTGGAGCAGCAGGGCGATCTGCTTGATCTTGTTCTTTTTCCACTCTTCCTTCCACGAGGCGCGGTTGGCGATAAGCTGGGTATTGGTCTGCATCAGCTCGTGGATGATTCTCAATCCATGGGCCCGAATGGTGCTTTCCGTCTCGGTGACTTCGACAATGGCGTCGGCCAGCCCCGAGACGACCTTGGCCTCGGTGGCGCCCCAGGAAAACTCGACGTGGACCGAAATGCCCCGTTCCTTGAAGTAGCGGCGGGTGAAGTTGACCATCTCGGTGGCGATCTTTTTGCCATCGAGGTCCTCGATGCGCTGGATCGGTGAATTGCCGGGCACGGCCAGGACCCACCGGGCCGGCCGGGAACTGACCTTCGAGTAGATCAGGTCCTCGACCACCTTGACCTTGCTGTTGTTTTCCATGGTCCAGTCGAGACCGGTCAGACCGGCGTCCAGGATGCCCTGCTCCACGTAGCGGGACATCTCCTGGGCCCGGCATATGGAACAGGAAATCTCCGCATCGTCTATTTCCGGAAAATAGTTCCGACTGTTGATATTGATTTTCCAGCCCGATTTGGCGAACAGGTCCACCGTCGCCTTTTCCAGGCTGCCCTTGGGTATGCCCAGTTTAAGCACTTGGCTCACTTCTTATACACCTCCGCGGGGTCAAAGACCCGCTCACCGCCCTCGAGTCGGAAAGCGGCGCCTTGCCACGAATAATGAAAGCATGACCGAAGCCCGGTGTGGCAGGCCGCGCCTCCGACCTGTTCGATCTTGACCAGGATCGCGTCGCCGTCGCAGTCGAGCCGGATGTCCCGGAGCTTCTGCACGTGGCCGGAGGTGCCTCCCTTGTGCCACAGCTCCTGGCGGGAACGGCTCCAGTAATGGACCTCGCCGGTCTCGATGGTCTTTTGCAGGGCGGCTTCGTTCATGTAGGCCATCATCAATATCTCTCCGGTCGAGGCATCCTGGGCGATGGCCGGAATGAGGCCGCCGGTCTTTTTGAAGTCCGGGGCGATGGTTTCTTTCTGCTCGTCACTCATCCGTGTGTCTCCCTAAAGATAAATTCTAATTATATCTTGAAGATGCGCTATCTTGTCAAGGGGAAAAGCATCTTGGTCTCCCAGGCGGCCGTTCCGGAAAGATTCGAGGGACCTGGTGGCGGATCGGGAAAAGGCCGGCTAGGCCGCCGGCGTCGGCTCCCCGGCCAGTTGACCGCAGGCCGCCGAGATGTCCCGCCCCTTGCTCCATCGGATAATGGCCGTGTAATTTTTTCGGACCAGGACCTCCTGGAAGGCGAGAACGGTCTCCACGTCGGGCGCATCGAATCCGGCGCCCGGCCAGGCGTTGAACGGGATCAGGTTGACCTTGGCCCGGAGACCGTGCAGGAATCCGGCCAATTCCCGGGCCTGTTCGGGCCGGTCGTTCACCCCGGCCAGGAGCACGTAAGCCACGGTGATCATGCGGCGGCCGGGCAGGGGGAAGGCGGCCAGGGCCTTGTGCAGGGCTTGCAGGTTGTATTTGCGGTTGATGGGCATCAGCCAGTCCCGGGTCTTGTCGTCAGCCGCGTTGAGGGATACGGTCAGACCGATGGGCATGTCCCGCCCCAGCAGGGGAAGCTCGGGGACCAGGCCCACGGTCGAGAGGCTGACCCGGCGTCGTGAGAGCCCGGTCAGACCGGGCGAGGTAAGGACCCCGAGCGCCCGAACCACGTTGATCCGGTTGGCCAGAGGCTCGCCCATGCCCATGAAGACCAGGTTGGTCAGATTTTCGCCGGCCGGCAGGACCTCCAGGGCTCCCAGAACCTGGTTGACGATCTCGGCCTGGCTCAGATTTCTTTTCAGGCCCAGCGAGGCGGTCCGGCAGAAGCGGCAGCCCATGGCGCAGCCCGCCTGGCTGGAAACACACAAGGTCCAATGGTCTCGTTCCGGGATGAGCACGCTTTCGATCCGGGCCCCGTCATCCAGTTCCCACAGGAACTTGCGGGTGCCGTCCGAGCCCGTCTGAAGCTCCAGACGGAGCGGACGGCTGATCCGGGCCGTTTCGGCCAGCCGGGCCCTCAGACCCTTGGACAGATCGGTCATGGAGTCGAAATCCGGGACCCCGAACCTGTATAGCCATTTCATGATCTGGCCGACCCGGTAGGGCCGTTCCCCCAACTCGGCCAGAAGCGACTGCATTTCAGAGGCGCTCAGATTCTTCAGGTCGGTCATGGCGGCAGGTTATGGTCGCGGAGGCGAGACCTTGTCCCGCATGGTCCGCAGTTCGGCCAGCCTCCAGGCGTAGTCATACAAGTGCAGGCCCTTGGAGGCCGCGACGATCTCCCCGTCCTCGACTCCGATTTCGGCAGCCATGTATTCCTTGAGGAGTTGCAGGCCGCCCAGATTGGCCGGGAGTCCGTTCCAGAGGTCCCAGGAACGGAAGTAGACCATGAAATGCAGCTTGCCGTACCGAATCCGGGTATCCACCCCTCGCAGGCAGGGCGGGTCCTTGTAGGTGATGGTCTCGGGCGCGCCCACCGTCATGTAGGCCTGGTTCGTGCCGTGCCCGTCTTCGCGGTACATGCGGATGACCTCCGCGATCTGGGGTTCGAGGTACTGGCCGTAAGTGTATTCCTCGCCGGGCTGCCGGACGGACGTCATGAGTAACGGCAGGTACTCCTCGAGGTATCCTTCGGCGACCGGATTGGGTATGCCCATTGCCGGCGGGATGTCCGGGAGCAGGGGCCGGGTGCCCGGATATCTGATCCGGACCGTAACGTAATCGAACTCGAGGCGTTTCTGACCTTCATAGCTTCCCCGGTCGATGGTGTACTCGTGGCCATGGTCCAGGATGTGATAAACCAGTTGGAACCAGGCATCCGGCAGGTCCCTGGCTTCGATGGATACGACCTGGAGACCGGAATCACAAGGCGTGGGATTCATTCGCTTTACAATCCTTTCCACAAAGCCCGCTCACGGGCCAGCTTCTCCAGGGCCGCTTGGGCGTTACGGGCCAGGTCCCACCGGGCGGCGGCGGCCATCTCGGTCAAGGCCTGTTCGGCCGAGGGAGTGGCGATCCGGGCCAGGGCCTGGCAGGCTGCTTCCCGGGTCGTGGAACTGGATGCGGGATCAACCGCCAGCCCTTTCAGGAACGAAGCGGCCCTCTCGAAACGGACCCGGCCGAAAAAGTCCGCGATCTCCCGCAAGGGGGCCTGACGGGTCTTGGCATGCCTGGCCTGGACGCTCGCCGTGGCCAGAACGCGTTCCCAGACCTCCGGACTTCCCAGGGGCTCCAGGGCATCCAGGACGGCCCGACGCAAGAGGGCCGCCTCCTGTCCGAAAATCCCGGGAGCGTCCCAAAGGGCCATGAGAACCGGAAGCGAGGCGATGTCTCGCAGCCTGGCCAGGGAGCGGACGACCTGGGCGGAAAGGTCGGTGGGAAGACCGGTTTGCGGGCCGGCCCCTTCCAGCATGGACCGCAGGGCCGCCACCGCCTCCGGTCGGCCCTTGAAACAACCCAGCGCCCGGGCAACCAGAACCCGGTCGGGCGCCCGCCGGGCGCGTCGCCGGGCCAGTTCGGCCCCCAGCATGGGAATCTCGGGCTCGATGGCCGCCTCCGAGATTTCGCCCGTCGAATATGCCGTCGGTTGAAGGGCCTGGATCAGGATCGGCAGGGCCTCGTCCAGGCGGAGCGCTCCGGCCAGTCGGATCACGTCCGGAGAAAGGTCCCCGGCCTTGATCAGGGACAGCACCCAGGGGCCGGCCCAGTCATCGCCCGAACCCATAACGCTCAGCAGGGTCTTGGGCGGGATGCCCCGATTGTCCAGGCTTTTGTCCCCCCAGGCCGCCACCAGCAACGCCGCGGCCCTTTGATGGAGCTTTTTCGGGCCGTCGTTGAGCTGCTCCAGGCGGCGTTCGAGCTCCTGGTTGACAAAGGTCTCGTTGTCCAGGGTCTCGAGGTCTCCGGCCAGCAGGCGGAAGAGGAATTGTTTCTCCTCGATTCCCACGTTCGGGTTGCGGATGGCCTGCCGATAGACCCGGTTGGGTGCATACCCGCGCCCCCATCGACCCAGCAGCGTTTCGAGCCTGGCCTCCAGAGCCCGCTCCGATTCATCCAGGGGACACTCCATCCCTTTGCGACCCAATTGGCCGGCCGTTTCGAGCAGAACTCCGAAGCCGGCCTTGAACAGTCTCAAGCGGGCGCCGGCTTCCTGAATCCAGACCGGGTCGACCGTGTACGAGTTCAAAAAGGCTGCTTCCGGCAAATGGACGGCGGTCTGTTCCTGGTCCTGGCCGAGGGCGTATTCCGATTTTTCCCGGACGCTGGCCGAGGTGGTCGACCAGATTTCCATGTCACCCGGCGACATGTCCGGCAGGGGCAGGTCGGTAAAAAAGCCATCCAGCAGATCGGCCTTGGTTCGGGCGGACACGCGCGGGTCGGCCATGATCCGCGCCAGCCAGGCCGTTCGGGAGAACCGGGGCAGATAGGCCATCTCCGGGTCCCGGCAAATCCATTGGAAGGCCTGGATGACGGCTTTTTCGGCGTCCGGGTCTTTCAGGTCCGACTCCTCCCGGGCCGAGGCCTCCCACTTTCGCCTCAAGGTCCAGTCTGTAACGGCCGGGTCCTGAATATGGACCAGGTAGGTCTTGCCCCATACCGGGCCGCCCCCTTCAAGGCTGAAAACATGAAGGTCCAGACGAACGATGTATTTGAGGATACCGGAAGGAATGATCTGGGCAGCCAGGTCCATCCGGCCGCCGCTGGCAAAGGCGCCCAGGGTGAACAGAGGCAGCAGCGTGGCGTCCAGAAGGGACTGTGGAACGAGGTGCGCGTTCTTGCCGACCTTTCTGACCTCCAGGTCCCGCAGTTCCAGGCCTAGGGCCAGATCGGTATCAAGGGTTCGGAGCGGAAAGTCGGCGTAGTGCATGAGCAGATCTTCCGGGAGCGGGCCGTAATAGGTCCGAATGCTTCGGAAGAGACCTTCGCGGAGCATGATCGTCCGGCCCTGGTCCAGGACCGCGTCGGCCGAAACCATCAGGGGCAGGGGCTGGTTCAGGTCCGGCTGTTGTCCCGGACTCACGAATCTGCGGGAGTCCACGATGGGCAGCAGGGTGATTTCCCGGTCCACTCTTTGGGGGGAAGCGACCTCCGGCAGGGTGAGGTCCGGGGCGTCCACCCCGGCGCATCCCGCTCCCAGACACAGGACCAGCATCAAAAGGCGGATAGCTCGTTTCAAGGCGTTCAAGACCCTTTCCGGCCGCGATTTGCGGATCAATATACCCTAATACCGACTGAGGGGCAAGACGCCCGCGAGCCCCATGTAATCAGTGAACAGATGCATATTGGATTGCATGCCGCCAGAGGCCTCGACAGGGCGGTTGGGGACCGTCCGTTATTACCGAGGGTTGGACGGCCCGTTCCGGGCCGGGGGGCGGCGGAGCCGATCAGGGCAGGCGGTCCGGAGCCAGTTGGCGAAGCATCTGGTCCACGTATTCTTCGGGGAAGTGATTGCCCCGATAGTGGAGAAGGGCTCGAGGCAGGCAGCGGAGAAAGGCCTCAACCACGTCGACGTCGAAATGGGAGCCGGCATCCTTTTTCAGGATGTTCACCGCCCGTTCCAGGGGCATGGGTTCGCAGTCCATCTTTTCGCCGTTGCAGTATTTCGGATAGTCCCGTCGGGAGGTCAAGGCGTCGAACACGTCGGCCGCGGCCAGAATCTTGGAACCCAGGTTCATCTCATCGCCGGTCAGCCCGTCCGGATATCCCTCGCCGTTGACCTTTTCGTGATGGTGGGCCGCCGTCTCCGGGACCCGGTTCAGAGACCGGGGGAAGTGGAAATTCTCCAGAATCTTTTTGGTCTTTTCCGGATGGGTGTTCATCTCCCGGCGTTCCTCGCTGGTGAACGACCCGTTCTTGAGCAGCACCTCGTCCCGGATGCCGATTTTCCCGATATCATGCAGCAGGGCCGCGTACTTCAGGACCTCGAGGTCATCTTCCGATAGATTCAATTCTTCGCCGATCATCAGCGCATACTCGGTCACCCGCTGGGAGTGTCCGGCGGTCAGGGGGTGCCGGGCGTCCACGGTGGCCGAGAGGGCCCGGATGGAACTATCGAAGGACAACTTCAGTTCTTCATGGAGGAGCGAGTTTTCCAGGGCGATACCCACCTGGGCCGACAGGCTTTTCAGGAGCGCTTCGTCCTCCAGGGCAAAAATCTCGCCCCCTTTTTTGTTGATGACCTGGATGACGCCGATGGTTCCGCCCTGCTGGTTCCGGATGGGCAGGCACAGGACCGATCGGGTCCGGAAGTTGTGCCGGCGGTCGAAGTCCCGATTGAAATATGGCAGATCCCAGGCGTCCGGGATGTTGATGGTCTCCCCGGTCTTGGCCACCCGGCCGCTGATGCCCTCGCCCAAAGGCAGGCGGATTTGCTCGACCTGCTCGGCCACCTTGGTCCAGATTTCCTCGTTGTCCCAGTCGATGACGTACAGACTGGTCCGCTCGGCCGCCATGGCCTCGGTCACCTTGCCGATGATCAGTTGAAAGAGGCGGTCGACGTCCAGTTCCGAGGTCAGGTCCGTGGCCATGGCCAGGATGGTGGCCAGGCGCTCGTTCAACGAGGCCTGGGCCTTGAGAAGGCGGCGGTTTTCCTCTTCCAGCCGGCGTTGGGACAGGACCCGCTTGAGCTTGTTCTTGAACTCCTGGGTGGTGAAAGGCTTTTTGATGAAGTCCCCGGCGCCCGCGCCGATGACCTTCTCGTACGAGTAGTCCCGGCCATAGCCGGCGATCATGATGAAGGCCGTTTCCGGCATGACTTCCAGGACGCGGGACATCAGGGCCAGCCCGTCCATGCCGGGCAGGTTGATGCTTGAAATGATCAGGTCGACCCGGTTGGTTACAAGCAGTTCGAGCGCGTCAAGCCCATCACGGGCCACCAGGCATTTGTGGCCCATACTCGTGACTGCCTCGACCATTTTATCCCGGTCGGAAACGTCATTTTCGACGATGAGTATGCGCTCTAGTTCCATGATATACCGTTGGCGGGAATTTTAGCAGGTGTTCCCGCGTGCGTCAACGATCTCGCCGCCCCGGATGATTTGGCGGTAGAGGTTCTCGATCCGGTCCATCAGGACCCTCCGGTCAAAGCGTCGAAGCGTGGACTCCCGGCCGGCCCGTCCCAAGGTCTCGGCCCTTTTCGGGTCGCCCAGCAGGGAGTTGATGTCCGAGGCCAGGGAGTCGGTCCGGCCGGCCGGGACCAGCAGCCCGGTCACGCCATCGATCAGCCAGTCCCGCACCCCACCCACGTCGTAGGCCAGGACGGGGCGGCCCAGGGCCAGGGCCTCGATCCCGACGATTCCGAACGGTTCCTGCCAGCGGGATGGCATGACCACCAGCCGGGCCCGACGGTAGCAGGCGGCCATATCCGGGTGGCTGACCCAGCCCGTGAATTCGATCCGGTCCTCCAACCCCATCTCGCGGGTCCGGGCGGCCAGCGGTTCGTCCATGGTTCCGGCCCCGGCGATCACCAGCCGGGCCCGGCCCTCGACCCGGGTCAGGGCGTCGAGCAGGTCGAAAATGCCCTTGGTCCAGACGATCCGGCCCACGAAAAGCATATCCTCCCCGGCTGAAGCCGGAGTGAAGTCAGGGGCCAGGCCGAAGGGAAAGGGCGGGATGACGTGGATGCGTTGGGCGTCCAGCCCGGCTGCCGCCAGTTCCGCTTTCATATACCGGCTTAGAACGATCAGTGCGTCGAAGGCGGACAGGGTTTCTATCCGGGCCTGGACAAGGGCCAGGAGGCGTTTGAAATAGAACTCGTCCTCGAAGCAGCCGGCGCATCGCGGCCCGAAGACCCGGTTGCACAGGCTGCCGTCCGCGCGGACCTTGCCCCGGCCGGGGCAGAAGGCGCGATGGTCCTGGACCGTCATGATCGACGGGGCGCCGGTCGAAGCCAGGATCGCTCCCAGATGCGGATTGAGGACGTTGTGAACGTGGATCAGGTCGGGCCGCAACGTTCGGACCAGGTCGAGGACCTGTTCTCCCACCCCCGTTTCCGAAGCGAACGGCGCCGAGCGGTCGAGGTGCTTGATGAAATGCAGACCCTCCGTCGGGGCCAGTCCGTCAGGGACCGATCCGTCGGAACGGCCGAACAGGCCGATCGAGCCGATCCCGGAACCCGAGGCCGCCAGAAGGCTCAACAGGTGCCAGTCCGCCCCGCCTCGGGCTGACCACCGGTCGTGGACATGAAGGATACGCATGGTTTCCCGTCCGGCACCTTTTCGTTTTTCCAGGGCCGTGCCGACCGAATCAGGCATAACAGGAGCCCGCCCATCCGTCAAGCCGTCAATAATCAATGCACAGGGGCATATCGGATTCCGGTCGCCAGATGCCGCGACAGAGGGCCGTTAAGGACCTTGTCCAATCACGCAGGGGGTGAGGCCGCCGGCTTTTTGGGATTGTATTTCCGGCCTCGATTGGTATAAAAAGGAAAGAGCGGGGGGAAGCCGGAATATAAACGCTTTTATCAACCTTTTTCCCAATCACCCAAGGAGGCCGATATGTTGCCGATTGTCGAGATCAAGGCGCGGGAGATTCTGGATTCCAGAGGCAATCCCACCATCGAGGTGGACGTCTGGCTGGAGGACGGCTTTTTCGGGCGGGCCGCTGTGCCCTCCGGAGCATCGACCGGTGTCCACGAGGCCCTGGAACTCCGGGACAAGACCAACAAACGGTACGGCGGCAAGGGGGTTGAAAAGGCGGTCCAGAATGTCCACGAGGTCATCATGCCCAACCTGCTGGGCATGGATGGACTGGACCAGGTCGGAATCGACAAGGCCATGATCGAGCTGGATGGCACCCCCAACAAGAAGAAACTGGGGGCCAACGCCATTCTGGGTGTCTCGATGGCCGTGGCCCGGGCCGCGGCCGACTCATGCGAGCTGCCGCTCTATCGATATATCGGAGGTGCGGCGGCCGTGGAACTGCCCCGGCCCATGATGAACATTATCAACGGCGGCAGCCATGCCGGTAACAACGTGGACGTCCAGGAGTTCATGATCATGCCCCTGGCCGGGGACACCTTTGCCGAGGCGTTGCGGGTGGGGGCAGAGGTCTTTCATGCGCTGAAAAAAGTCCTCGCCGACGCGGGCCTGTCCACCGCGGTGGGAGACGAAGGCGGCTTCGCCCCGGACCTCAAGTCGAACGAAGAGGCCATCGAGGTCATTCTCAAGGCCGTCAAGGCAGCGGGGTATAAGGCGGGCAAGGACGTGGTGATCTGCCTGGACGCGGCGGCCAGCGAGTTTTACGACAAGCAGAAAAAGAAATATGTATTTCACAAGTCGGACAAATCGGTCCGGACCTCGAACCAGATGATCGAGTTGTATGAGGACTGGGCCAAAAAATACCCTATTGTCTCCTATGAGGACGGCCTGAGCGAAGACGACTGGGCCGGTTGGAAGGCCATGACCGCAGCCCTGGGCGGAAAGCTCCAGATCGTGGGCGACGACCTGTTCGTCACCAACACCGAACGCCTGTCCCGAGGGATCAAGGAGGGTTCGGCCAACTCGATCCTCATCAAGCTCAATCAGATCGGCACGCTTACGGAGACCCTCGAGGCCATCCAGATGGCCCACAAGGCCGGATTCACGGCCGTGGTCTCCCATCGCTCCGGCGAGACCGAAGACACATTCATCGCCGACCTCGTGGTCGCGGCCCGGACGGGCCAGATCAAGACCGGGTCGCTGTCCAGGTCCGAACGGGTGGCCAAGTACAACCGGCTGCTTCGAATCGAGGAGGAACTCGAATCGTCCGCTATTTTGGGCCGGCCGTTCTGATCACGCCGCCCAGGCCGATGAAAGACCGGGGACCCGTTTGCGGGTCCCTTTGTCGTTTGGGGCCAGGCGGCTTCGTTTTGCGGGAAACCGGAGCGGGCGGCTACTTGGCCGCCAGATCGAAGGCGTCGGCCAGGTGGACGATCTCCGGTTCGGGGCCGTCGAGGATGATGGATAGGACGTCGAAGCGGGCCGGCCGGTCCTCCCAGGCCTTGGAAGCCAGGTAGGCCAGGGCCGAACGGGACAGGCGGCGCTGCTTGTCCGACCCGACCGCTTCGTCGGGCCGGCCGAAGGCCATGGACCGGCGGGCCTTGACCTCGACAAAGACCAGGGTCCGGCGGTCGCGGCAGATCAGGTCGATTTCGCCGAAAGGCGTGCGGACGTTGCGGTCGATCAGTTTGAGGCCCTTTCGGGTCAGGTATTCCGCTGCCAGGTCCTCGCCCAGGCGACCCACCGAACGCCGGTCGCTCACGGGCCGCTCGCGGATCGCAGGGGACGAAAGCTCATCCGGTGCAGCGGGCAGGGGCCGTACCGGTCCAGGGCCTCGATATGGGCCTTGGTGCCGTAGCCTTTATGGGAGTCGAAGCCATATTGAGGGTAGCGGCATCCATAGGCGGCCATGATCCGGTCCCTGACCACCTTGGCCACCACCGAGGCCGCCCCGATGGACAGGACCAGACGGTCGCCCTGCTTGACCGCTCGTTGGGGAACGTCGGCGGGGATGGGCATGTTTCCGTCGATCAGCAAAAAATCAGGCGCCGGATTCAGCCGGGAAACAGCCAGGACCATGGCCTTCAGGGAGGCCTGCAGAATATTGATTCGGTCGATTTCCGCCTGGCCGACCAGGCCCAGACCCACGGCCCGGGCCCGGCGCAGGATCAGCCAGAAGGCTTTTTCCCGGCTCGCGGGGTCCATCTGCTTGGAATCCCCCACGCCGGGGTAGACCTCGGTTTCGTCCAGGATGACGGCCGCGGCGACCACCGGCCCGGCCAGGGGGCCGCGGCCGGCTTCATCCACACCGGCCACCCGACCGGCGCCGTCGGCCCGCAGGCGGGCCTCGAAGGCGCCGGGAGGGTCCGGGGCGTCCAGGTCGGGGAAGAGAGCCGGGGTCTGTTTCTTTCGGGCCGCCAACGATCTGGCCCGGTTAGCGGAAGCTTTTGACCTTGATTCTGGCGGCTTTGCCGTGGCGTTTGCGCAGGTAGTAGAGGCGCGAGCGGCGTACCCGGCCCTGGGTGATGATCTCGATCTTGTCGATCAGGGGTGAGTTGGTCGGAAAGATACGTTCCACGCCGACGCCGTAAGAGACCTTGCGCACGGTAAAGCTCGCGCCGGTGGCGCCCTTGCGCTTGCGAATCACGGCGCCCTTGAAGACCTGAACCCGCTCCTTGTCGCCTTCCTTGATCCGGACGTGGACCGAGATCGTGTCGCCCACCTTGAAATCGGGCAGGTCCACCCTCATCTGTTCCCGTTCTATCATCATCAGGGAGTCCATTTTTTCCCCTCCATTGTCGCTTGGCTACCTTCGAGCAGCCGGTCCAAAATGATCCCGGCCGCGGACCGGACGGACAGATGATTGTAAGGCGTCCGGCCCAGTACGGGTTCCAGGATAATGTCACAGTCGGCCAGGGTCTTTTCACTCAGCCCCCAGGCCGTGCCAAGAAGCAGTAGCACGGGGCGCGAGCCCCTCAAATACGGCTTCATCTCGCCAAAGGCCGTCCGGTCCGGCCCTTCGGCCGCCGATGTCCCGATCAACAGCGGTTCGTCCCCGGTCCGGGACAGAACGTCGGCCCGGGCCGCCCCGATGTCGTCGGCCAGCCGGATCAGGGACAGCGCTTCCGATCGGTTCCGGTTGTACGTCGCGCCCCAGCCCCTGACCCAATGTTCGATCATCTCCTCGGCCACCTTCATCTGGTCCTTGACCGGACTGACCACGTAAAAGCCGCTCAGTCCGTAAGTGGCCGACAAGCGGGCCAAGTCGTGAAGGTCCACGGTCGTCAGGGCCGAGGCGATTACGGCCCGGTTCTTGTTGTATACAGGATAATGAACCAGGGCCATGAAAAAATCAGTCAAGACTAATCCCGCCGTCTGAAAAAATCAACCCTTTTTATCGGTTGGGTCGTTTATCGCCGTTTCGGCCCGGATCCCGGCCAGCAGTTCCCGATCTTCCGGAGTCAGTCGGGCCTTGTCGAGCAGGTCGGGCCGCCGATCCAGGGTCCGGCGCAGGGACTGGCGTCGACGCCAGACCCGTACGGCTTCGTGGTCGCCGGATATCAGGACCTCGGGCACCTCCAGGTCCATAAAACGCCTTGGCCGCGTGTACTGGGGGTACTCGATCAGGCCGCCGGCAAAGGTTTCTTCCTGGGCCGATTCGGCCTTGCCCATCACCCCGGGCAGCAGTCGGGTCACGGCCTCGATGACGATCATGGCCGGAACCTCTCCGCCGGAAAGTACGTAGTCCCCGACCGAAATTTCCTCGTCCACCAGCGTCCGGGCGACCCGTTCATCCACCCCCTCGTACCGGCCGCAGACCAGAACAAGGTGCTCCAGTCCGGCGTACTCCAGGACCTTGGCCTGGTCCAGGCGGCGGCCGGCCGGAGTCAGGATAACCACCCGGGCGCCGGTTTCCCGGGGGGCGTTTTCACGGCTGGCGGCAATGGCCCGGGCCAGAGGCTCCGGCCGGAGGACCATGCCCGGGCCGCCGCCAAAAGGGCGATCATCAACCGTCCGATGCCGGTCCTCGGTAAAGTCCCGGATATCGACCAGATGAACCTCGAAGGTCCCTTTGTCCAGGGCCTTGGAGATGAGGCTTTCTCCCAGAAACGATTCGAAAATCGTCGGAAAAAGCGTTAAGACGTCCAAACGCATAATTCATCCTCGGCCGGTTCCGCAAACAGCCCCGTTGGACTACCGGACCAGCGGAGGGCGAGGCCAGACCGTTCGGTGGTTATTCCAGCAAGCCTTCGGGCGGGCTGACCCGGAGGCGTCCCGCCTCGAGGTCCACGTCCCGGACGATTTCATCCCTGAAGGGCAGGAGAACTTCCCGATCATCATCGACGACGACCAGCAGGTCGTCCGCCTGGGTGGACAGGATGTTCCTCACGCGACCCAGATGATGATCGGCCTGGTCGTAAACGTCCAGGCCGATCAGGTCGACCCAGTAATACTCGTCCGGTTCCAGACTGGGGAGCCACTCGCGACGGACAAGCAACTCCGCGCCGGCCAAGGCTTCGGCCTGGTCTCGGCTTCTGATGCCTTTGATTTTTACGAGAACGAGGTCCTTGTGGGGGCGTGCCCCGACCACGTCGGCCAGTTCTTCAACCCCGCCCGGGCGGCGCAGATAGACTTGGTGAAAAAGGTCGAAGGAATCGATGGATTCCGTATACGGCCTGATTCGAAGTTCGCCCTGCACCCCGTGCGGCTGGGTAACCCGGCCGATGACCACAAGGTCCGCGACCATGCAGGTTACTCGAGAATCTCCAGCACGGCCCGTTTTCTGATCTTGGTCGAGGCCGCGGAAAGAATGGTCCTCATGGCCCTGGCCGTCCGCCCCTGCTTGCCGATGACCTTGCCCAGGTCTTCCTTGGCAACCTTCAACTCGATGACTGAAGTCTGTTCACCCTCGATTTCCGAAACCACAACCAACTCGGGATGATCCACCAGCGACTGCGCGATGTACTTGATCAATTCCTTCATACCGTTACCTCCACTAATTCCGCCAAGCGTCGCAGCATGGGGCAGTTAGAGTCCGCGGCGACCATGGGTCGGCGCCGAACGCCGGTAGTCGGAACCCGAGGGTCGTTACCGGCCGCCGAGTCAGGTCGTCGCGGGCGAATCAGCCAGGCGCTTGAGGAGGGCGGCGACCGTAGTGGTCGGCTGGGCGCCCTTTCCGAGCCAGTCCTTCAAACGGTCCTGCTTGATGTTTACATCCACAGGGTCCTTGTGCGGGTCATACGTCCCGATGATTTCGAGAAACCGCCCGTCGCGCGGCGACTCGGCATCGGCCACGACCACCCGATAGTAGGGCTTCTTCTTTGCCCCCATCCGCGCCAATCTGATTTTTACCGCCATTTAGCTCCTAGCCTCTCTTTCCTAAGTATATAGTATTTTCTTGTCTCTTCCAGTCCTGGAGAAAATTTGATCAAAACGGGAGCCCGCCTCGGCCCAGAGAGCCCAGGCCGCCCTTGGTGAACCGCTTCATCATCTTTTTGGTCTGGACGAAATTCTTGATCAGCGAGTTGACGTCGGCCACGCTGGTCCCGCTGCCCCGGGCCACCCGGCGCCGGCGGCTGGCGTTCAATATCGTGTGGTCGCGCCGCTCTTCCCGGGTCATGGAACTGATGATGGCCTCGATTTTTTTCAACTCGGACTCGTCCGGACGGGCCTCCTTGAGCTGTTTGAGCTTGCCCAGGCCCGGGATCATGCCCAGGATCGTTTCCAGGGAGCCCATCTTCTTGAGCTGCTTGATCTGGGACTGGAAGTCCTCCAGCGTGAACTCGTTCTTCTTGATCTTTCGGGCCAGGTCCAGGGCCTGTTCCTGGTCGAAATTCTCCTGGGCCTTCTCGATC
>JAHJTB010000205.1 GCA_018830135.1 Pseudomonadota bacterium
ATCGTCTTTATTGTCGGTAGTTTAGGTCGATTGGCCCTCTTTTTTGCCGTGGCTGGCAAGCGGGACAAACCGATCTTTCATTTCTTCAACCTGAAATACGTGATTTTGACATGGCTGCGCTACCTGTTTCCTTTCAACCAGACCGTAGCCAAATCGCCCGTCTTTTCCCTGCTGGGTTATGCATTTCATTTCTGCTTAATATTCGTTCCGATTTTCATAATAGAACACGTTATGTATTGGGAGGAGGAAACCCGCTTCGGCTGGAGTTGGTGGTCGATGCCGGATACCTGGGCCTATTACATGACCTTGGTCGTCATTGTCATAGGCGTTGTTTTTTTCATCCGGCGCCTCGTGCTTCCTCACGTGCGGATCATTTCCACCTTTTCGGACTTTCTCGTCATCGTGGTCACGATCCTGCCTTTCCTGACCGGCTGGCTATCCGTGAATTTCGCGGGCAGCGCCTTTCTGGATGCCATCCACATCCGACTGCTTCATATCCTGAGTGGTGAGTTGATGCTCATCCTCATTCCGTTTACCAAGCTATCGCATTTCCTCCTCTTTTTCCCGTCTCGCATGGTCATCAGCATAGAGTGGGGCCGCCGGGGATATTCGGCCTGACGGCCGGATGAACCGACCCAAGGAGACTGATATGGGAATCATCGATACCTCGGTCATCAAAAAGGCCCTCGACGAAAAGCTGAACGCCAGGCTGAAGATGTATCTCAAAATCTGCTCCCGGTGCGGGCTGTGCGCGGACACCTGCCACTTCTACCTGGCTCATGATCGGGACCCCAAACAGGTCCCGGCCTTCAAGGTCAGGCCGCTGCTGGAACTGGTCAAGCGCAAGGGCGAGGTGGACGAGGCGTTCATGAAAAATATGTACGAAGTGGCTTACGGGGACTGCACCATGTGCCGGCGCTGTTCCCTGTACTGTCCCTTCGGTATCGACATGGCCTCGATGATCGGTTTCATGCGTACGCTGTGCGTCGGCCAAGGCATGGTCCCTGACGCCCTTCAGACCTCGATCGATTCGTATTGGGAGTTTGGCAACCAGATGTCCGTGTCCGACGAGGACTGGCTGGACACGGTCCAGTGGATGGAGGAGGAGCTTCAGGAGGAACTGCCCGGGGCGACCATACCCGTGGACAAAAAGGGCGCCGAGTTCATGTACACGGTCAACGCCCGGGAGCCGAAGTTCTACCCCATGGACATCCAGCAGGCGGCCCGGATATTCCACGTGGCCGGGGCGGACTGGACGGTGCCTTCCAAGCCGGGATGGGACTCGACCAACCTGGCCATGTTCGCCGGGGACATCAAGGCGGCCACGCACGTGGGCAACCTGACCAAGCAGGCGGCCATTGAACTGGGGGTCAAGAAGGTGGTGATTACGGAATGCGGTCACGCCTTCAGAAACGTGAAATACGAGTCTCCCGTCTGGCTGGGCGAGGATCATCCCTTCGAGGTGATCCATTCGGTCGAACTGTTCGCCGATTACCTTCGCACCGGCCGGATCAAGATCATCGAACAGGGCATCAAGGAGCCGGCGACTTATCAGGACCCCTGCAACGTTTCCCGCAACGGCGGCTGCGCGGAAGAGGCCCGATATCTGATGGAAACGATATGCGCGGACTTCCGTCCCATGACCCCGTCGGGCAATTACAACTTCTGCTGCAGCGGGGGCGGCGGGGCCATTCCCATGGGACCGCCCTTTCGACACCGGCGCATCACCGCCGGCAAGGTCAAGGCCGAGCAGATACGCAAGACCGGGGCCAAGATCGTGGTCACGCCCTGCCACAACTGCTACGACCAGATCAAGGACCTGGGCGCGGTCTATGAACTGGATTACAAGGTCGTCAACTTCAAGGAGCTGATCAACGAGATTCTGATCATACCCGACGAGTTGAAGGCCCCGGAGGAGGAAGGGGACGAGTAGTGCCCTGTTTTTTTCCGACCCGCGGGGCCAATAGGACGAAATGGGCCCCGAACCAGAACCGCCAGTCATGACCTGGCGGTTTTCCGTTTCGGTGCGCTACTGGAAGGAGCGGCGATCAGGAGCCTGATGTATCCAGTCGGCGGCGAATGTCCGGGCGTTCGAGGGCC
Source organism: Pseudomonadota bacterium (assembly GCA_018830135.1). Classification (GTDB taxonomy): domain Bacteria; phylum Desulfobacterota; class Desulfarculia; order Adiutricales; family JAGVGV01; genus JAHJTB01. The sequence continues at coordinate 2,101 of JAHJTB010000205.1, forward strand.
GCTTCCTTCAGGTCGGCCAGGGCCTGGTCCTTGCCGTCGAACAAACGTTTGAGGGGACGGGGTTTGGCCGCGGCCAGGACGTACTGGGCCAGGAGCGGGAAGGTGATCGAGGCGCAGGAGTAGACGACCACGCTGTTTTTTTCCCGGCCCGGCTGGATTTTGCCCCAGGACTTGGCCTCGCTGGGCGTGGCCCCGGACAGGCCGCCCCAGTGGGGAGAGTCCGTGGTCAGTTGGATGAAGTAGTCGTGGCCGCCCCGGTTGCTTTCCAGGAACTGCCAGAGCATGGGCTGGGTCTGCATGTAGAAGTTTTTCGGCGATCCGCCGCCCACTTCCACGGCCCCGTTTTCCCGAGCCCGCCAGACCAGGGCCGTGGTCTCCAGAACGTCCAGGCTGGGATCGATAACCAGGGGCCGGCCGTAGATGACGGACATGGCTACGTTCATGCCCACTGAAGAGTCACCCGGCGACGAGGTGTAGACCGGGACGCCGAGTTCGGCCGCCGAGGCCAGGAGGGAACCCCGGGGCGACCCGGCCCGTTCCAGGACCCGGGCGCCGAGGTAGTGATGCAGGTCGGCCGTGGAAATGGGCCGGTCCGGGCGCATCTGGAGGACCGCCTCCTGGACGACCTGGTCCGTGGCGATCAGGGTCTCCTCCTCGTCGATCAGGGTGTCGTATATGCGGGCCACGCCGCAGGCGTGCAGCTCCTCGTCGTCCATCTCCGCGTCGCCCTGAACCACGGGAAAGCCGTAAGGCCGATGGAGGTCGTGGTAGAGGTTGGCCCCGGTGGAGATGATGAAGTCCACAAAGCCCTTTTCCATGAGTTCGACGATCACGCCGCTCATGCCGATGGGGGTCATGGCCCCGGCCAGGGTCAGGCAGATGGTGGCTCCGCTTTCGATCATGCGAAGATACAATCGGCCGGCTTCGGCCAGGCGTCGGCCGTTGAAGCCCGATCGGGCGAAGACCCGGTCGAAGAAGTCCCGGACCGTGTCGTTCTCCCGAAGCTCGATGGGCTCGATGGTCGGGCCGGACATGACGTCCCGGCACCAGGAATCAGGTGGTTTCTGGTTGTCGTCGCTCATGTCGGTTCCTTTCACGGACGGACCGGATTCATGGCCTGAGGGCCTAGCCCGGATTTCTCGCCAGCTTCCTGCCGCGGCCGGGAAATCCGGGCTGCAACGCTCGTTTCGAAGATTTTGGTCCTCGACATATCGCCCTGATATGCCCGCGGCCAAAATCTCCTCCCACTTCGCGTTTCGCTGATGATTTCTCGACCTCGCTACGGAACCCGGTGAGAAATCCGGGATAGGGCGCCCCTTATAGCAGATTTACCCGGAACTTGCAGGGTTTTTTCAGGGGCTAATCGATGGCGTCGAACTTGCACTGGGTGATGCAGGTCAGACACTTGACGCACTTGTCCCGGTCTATCCAGGCCGGCTGCTTCTTTTCCCAGGTGATGGCGTGAACCGGACAGGCCTTGAAACAGAGACCGCACATTTTGCACCGGTCCGGGTCGACGACGAAACGGACCAGATCGACGCATCGCTTGGCCGGACAGCGTTTTTCGAAGATGTGGGCCTCATACTCGTCCCGGAAGTAGCGGAAGGTCGACAGGACCGGATTGGGTCCGGTCTGTCCCAGCCCGCACAGGGCCGAATCCTTGATGATGGTGCTGAGCTCCTCGAGCAGTTCCATGTCCTCCGGCTCGCCCCGTCCCTGGCAGATGCGTTCGAGGATTTCCAGCATCCGGCGGGTGCCCTCCCGACAGGGCGTGCACTTGCCGCAGGACTCGTCCTGGACGAAGTCCATGAAAAAGCGGGCCATGTCGACCATGCAGGTGTCCTCGTCCATGACGATCATGCCGCCCGAACCCATGATGGCCCCGGCCTGGACGATGGCCTCGTAGTCGCAGGGCAGGTCCAGGTACTGTTCCGGGATGCAGCCTCCGGACGGCCCGCCGAGCTGGACGGCCTTGAAGCGTTTCTTGTCGGGAATGCCGCCGCCGATGTCGTGGATGATCGTTCTAAGGGTCGTGCCCATGGGCACCTCGACCAGGCCGATGTTTTGAACCGCGCCGGTCAGGGCGAAGACCTTGGTGCCCTTGCTGGTTTCCGTTCCGATCGAGGCGTACCAGGCCCCGCCATTCCCGATGATCTGGGGAACGTTGGCATAGGTTTCGACGTTGTTGAGAACCGTGGGCCGCCCCCACAGGCCGGATACGGCCGGGAAGGGCGGCCGGGTCCGAGGCATTCCCCGCCGCCCTTCGATCGAGGCCATCAGGGCCGTCTCCTCGCCGCAGACGAAAGCGCCGGCCCCCTGGTAGACCTCGACCTCGAAATCGAAGCCCGAGTCCAGGATGTCCCGGCCCAGGAGACCGTATTCGCGGGCCTGTTCGATGGCAATGTTCAGGCGGCGGACCGCCAGAGGATATTCGGCCCGGCAGTAGATATAGCCCTGGCCGGCGCCGATGGCCCTGGCCGCGATGAGCATGCCCTCGAGTACCGCATGGGGGTCGGACTCGAGTACGGAGCGGTCCATAAAGGCCCCGGGGTCGCCTTCGTCAGCGTTGCAGAGTACGTATTTGATATCGCCGGAGGCTGCCGCGCAGAAGGACCACTTGGTGCCGGTGGGAAAGCCCCCCCCGCCCCGTCCACGCAGGCCCGATATCTTGATCTGTTCGATAATGTCCCCGGGGGTCATGTCCAGCAGGGCCCTGGCCGCGGCCTGATATCCGTCCCGGGCGATGTATTCGTCGATCTGTTCCGCGTCGATCAGGCCCTTGTTGCGCAGGACGATGAGCTTCTGGTGCGCGAAGAAGGGGATGTCCCGCATCTCGGGGATGCCCTCCTTCTCGGCCGGCTCGCGGTAGAAAAGGCGCTCGATGGGGCGGCCTTTGAGCAGGTGCTCCTCAACCAGTTCGGGGACGTCCTGGGGGGTCAGCCGTTGGTAGAAGATGCCTTCGGGATAGACCACGGCCACCGGACCGGCTGCGCAGTATCCGTTGCATCCGGTTTCGACGACCTTGATTTCATCGGCCAGGCCTCGTCGCTGGATTTCCTTGATCAGCGCCTTTTCGACCAGGGGGCCGCCGCCGGCATGACAGCCGGTTCCGCCACAGACCAGGATGTGGGAGCGGAAGGTCTTCATGGCGTGGTCTCGTGTTCGGTGCCCTTGCCCAGGGCGAACTGGTGTTGGACCTCGCCGATCAGGACGTGCCGGCGGAATATCTGCCGCATCTTTTTCCGATCCACGAAATGGTAGCGGATGGGGTCCTGTCCCAGGATTTCGACCGTGACCAGGGGTTCTTCGCTGCAAAGCCCGATGCAGCCCGAGGTGGTGACGATGACGTCGCGCCGATCGGCCAGGCTGACCTCGTCCAGGACCGCCTCCATGACCTGACGGGCCCCGGAGGCGATGCCGCAGGTACCCATATGAACGGTGATTTTTGCCGTCGAACCCCCTTCACGCAGGCTATTGTCCTTGTGGACCCGCTCCTTGATCCGTTTCAGGTCTTCCAGCTTCAGTTTGGCCATGACTGCCGCCTCCCCCTTAAACCCGGATTTTGCGTTTGTTTTGTACCGTGTCGCCGAAATGCGTGCTGCAACGCTCGTTTCCCGATTATTGACCTCGACGTATCGTCTGATACGCCCGCGGCCCAAAATCGGTCCAACTTCGCGTTTCGCCATGCATTGCGACGCCTCGTTGCGAACCCGACTTCAAACGATCCCCAGTTCGGCCATTCCCTCCCGGATTCCGTCCCTCAGCACCCGGATCACCTCCGGGTCGGACAGAGGGACGTCCCCCAGGGCGGCGCGGATTTCCCGCGTGTCGATGATGAATTCGCCCGCGGGGGTCTTTTGCCGGTATAGGAAGTCCATCTCCGGCCGGCCGACGATCAGGGTCATGAGCGTGGCGCCCATGTCTCCCAGGGGCGGCCGATCGAGATGGGACAGACCGAATTCCAGGTCGATATTCGTTCCCCGGCCGGGCCGGGAGGCGATGTGAAAGGAACCGCCGCTCTGCTCGGCCGTCTGCCGGGCCAGGGGGAGCCCCAAGCCGACCCGGCGCGTGGTGCGGGTGGTATAGAACGGGTCGGCCGCCTGCCGGGCCTGTTCGGGGCTCAGACCCGGGCCGTCGTCCAGAATCGATATTCGAAGGCGGTCCGCCGCCTCGTCTTTTTCCAGAATGATCTGGATCAGGCGCGCGCCGACGGTCACCGCGTTTTCAGCGATGTCTAGAATATGGAGGGAAATCTGGTCCACGTCAACCGACCCGGAGCAAACGGCGGCCCTGCCGCTCGCGGAAGGCCAGGGCCAGTTCGGCCAGGCTGGGGTTTTGAACGAGAAACTCGGTCCAGGCCGAGCCCACGTCCGAAATATAGTGGGCGTCGGAGTTGCGGACCCGGGGGTATGCGGCCAGACCGGGATGCCGGGCCAGCAGGACCTCCGGGTCGCTTTGTTTCGAAATCTCGACGGCGTCCAGGTCCAGGCTGGCGGGAATGAAGCCGAGCTGGCGGATCAGTCCGTATGCCTCCCGGTCGACGTGGGAGGCGATGGCCAGGCCGCCCAGTTCGTGAACGGCGCGCACCGCCGAGGCCAGGTCCAGGTCAGCGGCCGCGATCAGCAGGCGGTCGTTGAAGCCTTCGACTTCATCGTCCTCGTTGGCCACGATCTGATCCCCGAAGACTTCGGGCCGGTTGGTCCGGGCAGGCAGCCGGGAGTAGACCAGGGCCTGCATCTCCAGGGCCCGGTCCGGCGTCTCGAACAGGGCCAGCAGGTGGACCTCCTCGCTGGTGCAGATTTCCATTCCGGAGAGGACCCGGATGCGCCGGCCGGTTCGGCGGGCGGCCCGGACCGTGGCGGCCGTGTTTTCGGCCGAGTTGTGGTCGCAGATGGCGATCAGGTCCAGACCGCGGTTCAGGGCCGCCCGGACCACGCCGCGAGGCGACATGTCCAGGTCGCCGCAGGGCGACAGGCAGGTGTGAAGGTGCAGGTCGGCCCTCAAGCGGTGCAGCACGCCCGGCCTCAGTCAGACAGTAAATGGAAGATCAGGCCGCTCAACTCGAAGGCCGGGCGCTCGCTGGAAAGGACCGGCAGCCCTTCGTCTTCGGCCCGGGCCAGCATGTCCTCCGGCGGGACACGCCCGCCGACGATCACCACGCCGGCCAGTTCCCGCAGGACCGCCACGGCCACGACGTTGAGATGGCCTTGCAGGGTGATCCATATCTGACCGCCCTCGCTGTTGGCCATGACGTCGGACAGGAGGTCGGACGTATAGCCGCCGCTTACGTCCCGATCCAGGTTGCGGACGCCGGCCAGGACCCGGAGTTCGAGCCGGTCGGCCAGTTCGGCCAGGGTCATGGTGTTTTCCTTTCCTCGGGGTCCCGGCCGGACAGGAAGGGGCAGGCGGAGAGGGAGGCCTTGCCCAGAACCACGTCCTCGGCCAGGGTCCGGCAGTCCGGGGCCCCGCAGATGCCGCATCGCTTGCCCGGCAGCCGGTTGGTCAGTTCGTCCATCCGTTTCAGTTTCTTGATGGCCTCCAGGGGATCGTCGTCCAGGCGCGGGGTGTCGGGGACCATCTCCTTTTCGATGCCGAAAAACGGGGAGTCGATCAGGGAGGCGATGTCCTTGGGCTGGACCCGGGGCAGGGTCCCGAACATGCGCATCAGCTTTCTCAGGGTGGCCCGGGCCATGTATGGGTTTTCCACGGTCAGCGGGCCGCCCAGGCAGCCGTGGGGACAGGTGCGGCACTCGAAGTAGCGCACGGCGGACAGGCGGCCGGACTCGATCTGGTCGAGGACCTCGAGGGTTTCGTGCATGCCGTTTACAGCCAGAACCCGGTCGGCGGGGCTCAGGCCGCCGATCTCGCCGCCGGCCATCTCCCAGTTGATGCCGAATCCGCCGGAGTTGAAGAGCAGGGTTTCGCGGTCTTCCTCGGTCAGGTTTTTCAGGGCCCGAAGAATGTCGCCGAACATGTCGTGCAGGCCCAGGGCGCCGGAAAGGTATGATTTTTCCAGGGTCGAAGGCCGGTTGATGGCCACGATCTTGGCCGAGCAAGGGGTGACGTAGAACACGCCGATGTCTTCGTCGGCCAGGCCGAGTTTCCTTTGCAGGAGCCGCCGGATGTGTTTGGCCCCGAATTCGCGGGGAGGCACCAGGGGCACGACGTTCTGGATCAGGTCGGGAAATCGCCGGGCGATCAGGTTCATGAAGACCGGGCAGATGGACGAAAAGGCCGTGCGGACCCGGGGGTTGCGGGCCAGCCACTCGGCCATGGCCAGGTTGCCCCATTCGCAGTAGCGGGCCAGGTCGAAGACGTAGTCGAAGCCCAGCTTTCCCAGGGCCAGCAGGATGTCGTTGGGCGGGACGTCCTCGCCGAACTGGGTGTATATGACCGGTGAGGGCAGCAGGGCGGTGACCTTGAAACGGGCCGTGTCCTGGTAGGTCGAAACGCGGGGTACGATGGCCCGATTGGGGCAGGCCCGCATACACTCGCCGCAGTCCACGCAGAGTTCCGGGAGAATGACGGCCTTGCCCCGGCGCAGCCGGATGGCCTTGGACGGACAGGCATGCATGCAGACCACGCAGCCGGAGCAGCGGCGTTCGCGGATCGAAACGGACAGCTCGGTATCCGGCCGCGGTTCGGGTCCGCTCACGTCTTTCGCCCCTTCCAGCCCGAGTTGAAGAAGATTTTCAACCGGGTGCCTTGGCCGATTTCGGAGTCGATGACGAACTTGTCGCTGTTTTTCTTGATGTTGGGCAGCCCCATGCCTGCGCCGAAGCCCATGGCCTGGATTTCGGGTGTGGCCGTGGACCAGCCTTCCTGCATGGCCAGTTTCAGGTCCGGTATGCCGGGCCCTTTGTCCTCGACCCGGATCAGGACCCCGTCCTCGTCGAGTTCCAGGATCATGACCCCGCCCTGGCCGTAAATGACCGTGTTGATTTCCGCTTCGTACGCGGCGATGGCCACGCGGCGGATCAGGTCCTGGTGCGCGCCGATCTCCTTGAGGATGTTCTTCACCCGGATGGATGCTTCACCGGCGTGGATGAAGTCCATGCCCTTGATGGCGAACTCCTGGCGAAACAGGCTCATGAGTGCGATCATGCCCTGCCGCATGGAGCGCGGCGCGAACGGGTAAAATCACGGTCGTCCGGCCCGTTGGCCGACGACCGAACATGTCACCCCGCGGGCGGCCGGAGCCGCCCCGATATGCCGGATTTGAAACGGCGCCCCCGGGTCCGGCCGGGGGCGAACCGTCAGGCGACCTTTTCGACCTTAACCGCGCAGACCTTGTACTCCGGTATCTTGACGATCGGATCGTGGGCCGGGTTGGTCAGGATATTGGCGCAGGACTCGATGAAGTGAAAGGGAACGAATATCATGCCTTCCTGGACCCGGTCGGTGATCATGGCCTTGGCCGTGATCGAGCCTCGGCGTGTGGAGAGACGGACCGTGGCTCCCTGGTCGAGGCCCAGGTTCAGGGCCTCCCGGGGGTGAAGTTCCGCGTAACCTTCGGGCATCTGGGCATGAAGGGTCGGGGAGCGTCGGGTCATGGACCCGGTATGGTAGTGTACGTGGGCGCGCCCGGTGGTCATCCACAAAGGATATTCCCCGTCCACGACCTCGTCGGGATCGCGGTATTCAATGGCATGGAAGGTGCCCAGCCCCTTGGCGAAGCGATCCTTGTGCAGGAACCGGGTGCCGGGGTGCTCCTTGGACGGACAGGGCCAGCACAGCCCCTCTCCTTCCAGCCGGTCGTAGCTGATGCCCGCGTACTGGGGCGTTACCTTGGCGATCTCCTCCATGATGTCGGCCGGGGATTCGTAGGCCATGGGAAAACCGTACCGGTTGGACAGGTCCATGATGATCCGCCAGTCCGGCCGCGAGTCGCCCACGGGGGGAACCGCGGTCCGGATGCGTTGAACCCGCCGTTCGGTGTTGGTGAAGGTCCCGTCTTTTTCCGCGTAGGTGGTCCCGGGCAGGACAACGTCCGCCATTTCGGCGGTCTCGGTCAGAAAGATGTCCTGGACCACGAGCAGTTCCGCTTTTTTGAAGGCCTCGACCACGTGGTGCATGTCCGGGTCGCTCATGACGGGGTTTTCACCCACGATGTAGAGGGCCTTGACCGAACCGTCCGTCAGGCCGTGGAGCATGTCCGGTATGGTCCGGCCCAGACCGCCGGTGAGCTGCGTTTCCCAGGCCTGGGAAAACTTGGAGACCATGTCGTCATTGGTCACGGGCTGGTAGCCGGGATAGACGTTGGGCAGACCGCCCATGTCGCAGGCGCCCTGAACGTTGTTCTGGCCGCGCAACGGGTTGACGCCGGTGGACTCCCGGCCGATGTGACCGGTCAGCATGGCCAGGTTGGCCAGGGATTTGACGTTGTCCACGCCCGAGGTGTGCTGGGTGATGCCCATGCAGTAAACGATCGATCCGGCCTTGGCCTTGGCGTACCACTCGGCCATGGTCCGGAGATCATCGGCCGGGACGCCGGTGATTTCAGCCGTGCGTTCGGGGGTGTACTGTTCGACGACCTGGCGGAAGGCCTCGAAGCCTTCGGTGCGTTCCTCGATGAAGGCCTGGTTGTGCCAGCCCTGTTCAAGGATGACGTGCATCATGCCGTTGATCAGGGCCACGTCCGTGCCCAACCGCTGGCTGACGTAGATGTCGGCCTGGTGGACCAGCTGGATGCGGCGAGGATCGGCGACGATGATTTTGGCCCCTTTGGCCTTGGCCCGGAACAGTTGGGTGGCCACGAGGGGATGGGAAGTGGTGGTGTTCGAGCCGATGACGAATATTACATCGGCGTCGGCCAGCTCCGAGACGGAGTTGGTCATGGCTCCGGAACCGAACGCTGCGGCCAGACCGGCCACGGTGGAGCTGTGTCAGAGACGGGCGCAGTGGTCGACACTGTTGGTCCCCACCGCGGCTCGGGCGAACTTCTGGAGGAGGTAGTTCTCTTCGTTGGTGATCTTGGCCGAAGCCAGAAAACCGATGGCCCCGGGTCCGTCGGCCTGTTTGATCTCTTTCAGGCGCGAAACCACCATGTCCAGGGCTTCGTCCCAGGATGTTTCGACCAGTTCCCCGTCCTTGCGGACGAGGGGCCGGGTCAGGCGCTTGGGATGCTGGACGAACTCGTGGGCGTTCCAGCCCTTGACGCAGAGCTTGCCCTGGTTGACCGGGCTGGTTTTGGAAGGGGTGGTGCCCACCAGGCGGCCGTCGACGGATTCCAGGTAGAAGCCGCAACCGCAGCCGCAATAAGGGCAGTTTGTCAGAGTCGCCTTATATTCCATGGAGATACCTCCTGAAAAACTACGAGGCCTGGAGGCCGGCGGCGTTAATGGCCCCCGGCAGGCCGTCCTCGCGCCCCATGGCCCGGGCGACGAGGCGATAGAGCTGTTTGAGCGGGATGTCGGCCGGACAGGCCAGTTCGCAGAGCCCGCAGTACACACAGCGATCGACCATGTGGACGGCCCGGGTGACCAGAAAGCTGCGGGCCGGGGGCAGTTCCCGCTGGGGGACCAGCACTTCCCGTTCGACCGTGCATTCCTTGCAGTTGCAGACCGGGCAGATGTTCCGGCAGCCGAAGCACTTGATACAACGGTTGCTGGTTTCGAACCATTCATCGATCAGTTCCAGCGGGTCCGCCTCGGAGAGGGGAGCAGGCGGGGCGCCGGGGGTTCGCTCACCCGCAGTCAGGGCATCCGGCCAGGGCTTGCGGCACTCGCAGAAGGCGGCCAGTTCCGGCGGGCAGGAAAACCCGACCAGGACCACCCGGTCGGACCGCAGGGGGTTGCGGCGGCTGTCGTCCATGAGCCGTTCCAGGGCCCGTTCGTCGCAGCCGCGAACCAGGATGGCCAGGACGTCCCGCGGATTGCCCTCGAGCAGGTTTGCCAGGGTCTGGACCAGGGAGTAGCGGGCGTCTCCCGGGGCGTCCGCGTCGCCGAGGGACAAAGCCTCCAGGTCCTCGGGGCCGGTGAACAAATGGGGCCCCACATGTCCGCCGTCCCGGCGCAGGGCCAGGAAGCCCGTGATCCGTCCTTCCTTGAAGAGCGCTTTTACTTTTTCAATAATCTTGTTTTTCATCTTGGTCAGCCCTTTTTATAGCCGGCGGACCGGCAAAGCCTAGCGATACTGGGTCCGGTAGTAGCAGATCAGACCACAGTTGAGACATCGGGATGCCTCGGCCCGGGCCGCGTTCTGACTCAGGCCCTGTTCGATTTCCCGGTTGGGGTCCAGCCGCTCGATCGGGCCGGCCTCGGGCATCCGCTCCCGGATTCCGACGGGAAAGAGGTTGTCCAGCCGGTTGACGTCCAGCAGGGCCTGGTTGACGTCATGATATCCTCCGGTCCAGGACGGCTGTCCGCTCAAAACAAACTTGTGGATGGAGGCCGCGGCCCGGCGTCCGGCCCCGATGGCCTCGACGGCGGCCCAGTAGTCGCTGACCGGTTCGGTGAAGCCGAACAAGTTGTGGGGCCGGCCTCCGGTGCGGGTGTAGGGCAGCGTGGTCAGCCAGGGTGTTTCGGCGCCGGCCGGTTTCAGGTCTTCACCCGCCTCCTCGGACGGGTCCGAGGGACGGGGGTGAACGATCATCTCGGGCAGACGTCCGGTGGCGGCTATGACCGTATCGACGGCCAGTTCATGTTCCGGCCCTTCGGTGTCGCTCAAGGCGATTCCGTTGAGCCGGGTGGACAAACCCATGGTGTAAGCCAGTCCGGTCAAACGGTCGCCCACGCCGGTCAGGCGGCGGACCTGGGCCGACGTGCGGATATCGATGTTTTCGCGCCGTGCCTGGTCGAGTTCCGTCTCGCTCAGCCCGATCTTGTGCAGGGGCCCGGAGAAGATGATGGTTACCTTTTCGGCGCCCTTTTTCAGGCAGCGCCGCGCGGTGGTCAAGGCCTCGCGGCCTCCGGCCACGACGGCCGCATGGCGGCCGATATTCACTTCCGCCCCGCCGGCCCAGGCGAGATTCAGGGGCAGCAGGAGATACAGGCCGGGAAAGGCGGGTTCGGCGGGCGGATTCTGACCTCCGGTCAGCAGGGCGTCCCAGCCTCCCACGGCCATGAGGACCGCCTCGAAGTCCTGGTCGAAGAGTTCGCTCAGGCGAATGTCCCGGCCGAAGGCGACCCCGGTCTTGGCCTCGACCCCCATCTCGATGATCCCGTCGATCTCCCAGTCCAAAATGTCCCGGGGCAGACGGTTTTCGGGGATGGCCGTCCTGAGCAGTCCGCCCAGCTTGTCCCGGCCCTCGAAAAGCGTCGGCTGGTGGCCCAGGCGGGCCAGGAAGTACGAGGCGGACAGGCCTTCGACCCCGCCGCCGATGACGGCGACCTTACGTCCGGTGGCCGGGGCCTTGTAAGGCTGGCTCCGCTCGCCCCGCAGGCGTTCGTAGTCGGCCACGAAGCGTTTGAGGGGATTGATGGCCACCGGTTCGTCCACCAGGTTCCTGCGGCAGTCCGTTTCGCAGGGATGGGGGCAGATGCGCCCGCAGATCAGCGGCAACGGATTGCGTTCCTTGATGACGGCCAGGGCCTGGGCATAGTTGCCTACGGCCGTCTGGCGAATCTGTTCCGGAATATTGATTCCCGCCGGGCAGCGGCGCTGACAGGGGGCCGTGCAGTCGGCCGTGGTGAATTCTTTCTGGATGCGGTTGGTGACCGAGGTCAGGGTCATGATACCCACCGGGCAGGTCCGCACGCAGGTCCCGCAGCCGGTGCATTTGGACTCGTCGACCAGGGGCAGACCGTCGGCGCCCATACTCAGGGCGTCGAAGGGGCAGGCCTTGACGCAGGAGCCCAGGCCCAGGCAGCCCACGGTGCACTCCTTGGGCCCCCCGGAAAGCAGGTGGGCGGCGCGGCAGTCGGTGACCCCGTCATAGACGTACTTGACGTCGGCCCGACGGACCGGGTAGCGGCAGCCGACCTGGGCCACCTCCGGTTCGGTCTCCTTGATCTCGACACCCAGAATGGCGGCCAGGGCAATGGCCACGTTAGGGCCGCCGCCCACGCAGCCGTTCGCGGGCATCCGGCCCTCGGCGATGGCTTCCGCCGCGGCCGAACAGCCCGGATGGCCGCAGCCGCCGCAGTTGGCCCCCGGCAGGGTCTCTTCGATTTTCATGACCAGGGGATCGACTTCCACGTAGAAAAACTTGGCCGCTGCTCCGAGAGCCAAGGCGGCTACAACTCCCAGACCGCCAACTACTATGCCCGCCGTGATCATTGTGGTCGATTCCTTTTTCCGCCCGTGTCCTGCCGTTCACCCCCCGGCCGACGGGGCTTTTTATTAGTATAATTCAGCAAACTCTATATTATATTCGCCCCGGAGGGTCAAGTCGTAAAACCGGGGCCTGCCTCCAATAAATTCCAAACGCCCCTGCCATACCGGGGGTCCGCCTGCCGGATCGACCTGAACGGCCCGAAAACAGGCATCTTATCGGCTTTCGGGACGTTCGAACGTCCCCGGGCCCAGGGCCAGATGCTCATGGACCGGCAGGCCGGCCCGGTCCAGAATTTCCCGGGCCGCGGACATGGCCAGGGGCGCGGCCAGCGTGGGAATGGCCAGGGAGTTGGCCCGGTCGATCACCTCGGCCGCCGGATGCGAACCGCCGACAAAAACCACACCGGTCAGACCGGCCACTTCGGCCGTGTTGATGACCTGGACATTGCACAGTTCGGTCAACAGCAGCGTGCCGGGCAGGGAATAAGCCAGGACTTCGCTCATCAGGTCCGTGGCCGCGATCTCCTCGACCGGCCGGTCCAAAAGGTCCGAACATCCCAGGCATCGGGCCCCCAAAAGCCGGCGCACGTCATCGAGGTTCATGCATCGGGAACCGGGAACCGTCATGGGTATTGTTCCACGGCGGCCATGATCTTGTCCGAAGTCATCCGGCGGTAGGTATCGTCATCGATGACCGCGACCGGCGCCAGGCCGCAGGCCCCCAGACATCGGACCGCTTCCAGGGAGAAGCGCCGGTCGGCCGTGGTGTCGCCGACTTGGATGCCGAGTTCGCGTTTGACGCGGTTCAAGGCCTCGCCGGCCCCGCGCACGAAGCAAGCCGTGCCCAGGCAGACGCGAATGGAATGACGGCCGCTGGGTACGGTCTTGAAAAAGGAGTAAAAGGTGACCACGCCGAAAACCAGACTGCCCGGCACCCCCAGCCCCGAAGCGACGTATTCCTGCACGTAGTTAGGAAGATAGCCGCATATCCCCTGGGTCTGCTGAAGCACGGGAATCAGACTGCCCGGCTGGCCCCGGTACCGCCCGATGACCCGGTCGATCTCAGTCAGCATGTTGTCCGTGATGTCATCCGGCCGATTTTTCAAATGTCTGGCGTCCATTCGCACCCCCGGTCAACCCCGCTTGGGAAAGTTAGCACAGGCCCCCTTCCGGGGCAAGGCTTTTCCCGGTCTTCGCGATCCGTTACCTCTGGTCCGGGAACAAGGCGGGAACCCGACTCCTTTACCGTGAAAACCGGTAAGTGAGATTATACCGTGCGGTTAAAAAAAGGCCAGGGCGGTGAGCAGTCCCAGACATTCGCCGACCTCGGCCGAGGCGCCCAGGATGTCTCCGGTGACCCCGCCCAGGAGCCGGCGCCACAGCCAGACCCCGGCCAGGGAGGCCAGGGTCACGGTCAGCATGGCCGCCAGGGCGGGCAGGCCACCCAGGGCGGAAAGGACCAGGGTGACCAGTCCGGCCGGATACAGTTCGGACGCGCCGGCCAGATCGACAAAGGGGCGGCCCAGGCCGCCCTCCTGGCGGGCGTAGGAGGACAGGCAGGCGGTCAGCGAGACCGCCCACCGTCCCCAGACCGGGAAAAGAAGCAGGACGAATCGCGCGCCGGGCCAGGCCAGTTCGGTCAGCAGCAGGATTTTAAGGCCCAGGACAAAGACCAGGGCCGCCGCGCCGAAAACGCCCACGGCGCTGTCCTTCATGATGATCAGCTTGCCCGAGCGGTCCCGATGGGAAAACATGGCGTCGGCCGTATCGGCCAGGCCGTCCAGGTGAAGGCCGTGGGTGAATACGGCCAGGGCCAGGACCAGAAGCAGCCCCGTGACGGGTGGCGGGAACAGCATGGAAAAAAGGATGGACCCGCCCGCCAGCAGGCCTCCAAGGAAAAGGCCGACCAGCGGGTAGAAGCCGATGGATGCGGCCAGGTCGGCTTCGGTTTCGGCCAGGTTATCCTGGACGCGGAAAACGGTCATGAACTGCAAGGCGATCAGGAAGCGACGAAGCAGGGCGATCATGGGTTATTTCAGCCTGAGTTCCAGGCCGGCCGCGGCCATCAGAACATGGGTCGCCCGTCGGGCCAGGACCTGGTGGGACATGCCCGAGGCGTCACGGAAGTCACGGGCGAGTTTGTTGTCCGGGACGATGCCCTGACCGACCTCGTTGCTGACGATGACTACCGGGTAGGAAACCGTGGATACGGTATCGGCCAGACCCTCGACCCGGGCCACGGCCGCGTCGGCGTCGAGTCCTTGTCCGGCCATGAGATTGCTCAGCCACAGGGTCAGGCAGTCCAGAAGCACCACGCCGACACGCTCCGACCGGAGCCGGTCCAGGGCGGTGACCGGGTCCAGGGGTTCCTCGATGGTCCGCCATTCCGGACCGCGCTCGGCCTGGTGCCGGGCGATACGGACGGCCATTTCCGGGTCCCGGGCTTCGGCGGTGGCCAGGTAGATGCGAGGCGGCGGAAAGGCGTTGCAGCGGGCCAGGGCCAGGGAGGTCTTGCCGCTCTTGGCTCCGCCCAGGATGAGGGTGATTTCGCTCATGTCATTCCGGTTTGAGGCGCCGGCCCGAGGCGGAATCGCCTTCGATCTCGAAGCCCATTTCCCGGACCGCCTCGAGGTCGCCGGGCAGGCCCCGGGCCGCCAGATGTTCGGCGATTTCCCGCCGGCGTCCGTCCCGGGGCTTGTTCTGGGCCAGGTCGGTCTTGCCGGTCATCCGTTCCGGCTTGACCTCGACCACGAGACAGGCCTTGTATTCCGGCGAGTCCGGGGTGATCGGCCGAAAACCGGCATGACCCTCGTGTTTGGCCACCAAGGCGTTGAGGACGATGGTTTTCAGATCGCCGTCGGGCAGAACCCCGGCCCGGCCGCGAATGACGACCGAATGGTACAACTGGTGGGTGTGGCAGGGGTTGCCCGCTTCATTGAAGTCCACGGAGACATAGGCCAGGGGCACGTCGGCCTCGAAACAGACCCGGGAATCGCGGGCCAGGTTGTCCAGCTTTTCGCCCCGGGGGGCGCCGTGAAAATAGACCGCGCTCCGGTAGTAGACGAAATTGACCGGGGTGATGTACGGATACCCCTGCCCGTCGATGGTCGCCAGGCGGCCCACCTGGGTCGATTCCAGGATGCGGGCCATTTCATCGGGGTCCGTGATTTCGCAGAATGCTCGATGCATGATTCGGGTTCCAATAGTTGGTATTCGGGCCGTTCCGACAGGGACCGGTACGTCCCGTCATCTAGCGTGCCCGGCCGGCCCCTGTCAACCCTTATTGATGTGTCCAGCCGGAGGTTGGAGGGGCCATGACCGCTTTGTCGCGCTATTCGGCTTTGGAAACCCACCGGTAACCCATTCCAGAGGAAATGACGAGGCTTGGAACTGGAACCGCACCTCGCCAGGGGGCCAGCCAGAGACGAATGTCCAAGGTCTGTGCCTTGACACCAGCACCGGCCGCGATTCCCATTTATCCCGGATTTTGAAGTTGGCTTGTACTGCGACGCCGAACATGCAGGGGCGGGCTATCCTCGCGGCTTGCCGCGAGAATAGCCCGCCAACCAAACAGTGGATTTTTCCTTATAACTCGGGCCATATAGGATTTGGGGCCGGTCTGAGATCAAGCCCTGTTTTTTTCGGTGATGGTCGGTAAATAAACCGGGCTTCGACAGCCATTATTCATCCTGATTTACCCGCGCTATCGCGCCAGGATGTGGATGCCGCAGGCCCCGCCTTCCAACCCGGTCACCGCGCCGCCCAGCATGTGGGCCAGCCCGACTTTGGCGCCCTCGACCTGCCGCTTTCCGGCCCGGCCCTGAAGGTGCAGAGCCACTTCGGCGACCACGCGCACGCCCGACGCGCTCAAGGGATGCCCCAGGGAAAGCAGCCCGCCGCTGGGATTGACCGGAATGCGGCCGCCCAGTTCCGTGGCGCCCGAACGCAGCAGTTTCACGCCTTCCCCGCGCTTGCACAGGCCCAGATCTTCATAGCGCACGATCTCTTCGCAGGCAAAGGCGTCATGCATTTCGACCAGGTCGATGTCATCCGGACCGACACCGGCCATCTCATAGGCCATGTTCGCGGTCTTCGCCCCAAAAGGGGAAAGCCAGATGTCTTTCTGTTTGTGCTTGTGATCTCCGGACTGCAATGCCGCGCCGATGATCTTGACCGGATTGATCGTATGCTTGCGGGCCACCTCGATTGAACAGAGCACCACGGCCGCGGCCCCGTCAGTCTGGGGGCAGCACTGCAGCAGGGTGATCGGGTCGCAGATCATCTTCGAGCTCACGACCTCTTCGATGGTGAATTCCTTTTGATACTGGGCCATGGGATTCAGGCAGCCGTGATGGTGGTTCTTGACGGAGACGTGGGCGAAGTCCTCTATCGTGGCGCCGCACTCGGCCATCTGCCTTCTGGCCAGCAAGGCGAACTTGGCCGGCATGGTCATTCCCAGCTCCGCCTCGAGGTCCTCCTTGGCGGCAAGCAACGTGGTTCCAGGGCCTGTTCTGTCAAAGGATTCGACGCCGATGGCAATGCCCACGTCGTACAGCCCGTAGGAGATGTCCTTCCAAACACCGTGGACCGCCGTTGACCCGCCGGCGCAGGCGTTTTCCACGTTGAACATTTCAATGCCGACCACACCGACATCTTTCAATATCTTCTGGCTGTCGGTCCCGGCGTTGAGCATACGGGACGTGTACGCGACCTGGATGTCGGAGGGTTTGATTCCCGCGTCCTTGATCGCTTTCGAGGCGGCTTCAACACCCAGCGATACCGCGCTTCTGTCCGGGAGTTTACCGAACACGCTCTGCCCGACTCCCAAGACGACAACTTCTCTCATGGCTTCACTCCTTAAGAATATATGAAATTGGTAATGGTCTTTTCGGCCGCATCGCCATTCTGGCTCACACGATTTTGAATTTGTAACCGATGATATCTTTGCCCCCTTCCTCCCAAAGCTTGCCGATGACCAGTTCCACATCCTGGCCCACTTCAAACGGCTTTGCTTCCGTCATCTCCAGGGGGGCAAACACCCGGACGCCTTCGGGGAGGTCGATTTCGCCCAGGGCATAGGGCGGCATGAAATGGGACGTGGGCATGTACCCGATGGTGTAGGTATATAAGGCGCCCCGACGGCTCAGTTCGATCTCGGTCAGTTCCTCGTGTCCGCATTCCAGACACCGGCCGGTCGGAGGATAAAAGACATGCCCGCAGGACGTGCATTTGCTGCCGAGCAGGGCTCCACCGTCCGGCCCTTCCTTGAACAGGCCTTCATGAAAAGGTTTTCTTTCAGCCATTTGTAAACAGACTCCTTTCGTTCTCGCCGTGCTCCACTAAAATTAAAGTAAAAACCAGATCCCCGGCTTTCAATCAGCCGCCAAAGGAGCGGCTCTGCGACTCAAATATATGTCCGGCCTGTCGGACCATGCCCTCGATCACTTCACGGACCGGAGCAATTTCCCGAATGAGGCCGGCGACCTGGCCGGCGGCCCAAGCCATGGTTTCCGGCTGCTTTTTCAGATGGGTGTCCCAGTCGCCCGGATTCTCCGATTCCTCAGGCGCTTCAGCCTTCATGGCCTCGGAAACGCGTTCTCTCAGTTCGTCCTTCATCAACCCGGCGGCCGCCTTTTTCGATCCGTGCAGGATGGTGTCCGTGTCCCTGGCCATGAGCAGGGCCTTTTTATAGTCATCCGGGATTTCAGCTTCGATGGTGGCCAGAAACCGGGTGCCGATCTGGACGCCGACCGCGCCCAGGGCCATTGCGGCGGCCAGGCCCCGGCCGTCGCCGATGCCGCCCGCGGCCAGGACCGGGCAGTCCACCGCGTCCACCACCTGGGGCACGAGGGCGAAGGTCGAGATTTCTTCCAGGCTGGTGAAACCGCCCGATTCCGAACCTTCGGCGACAATGGCGTCCACGCCGGCGGACCGGGCCTGGATGGCGAACCCGACCGTGGGCACCACGTGAATCACGAACACCCCGGCCTCTTTCAGGCGGGAGGTATATCTCCCCGCCCCGCCGGCCGAGGTGGTCACCGCGGGCAGGTTTTCCTCGATGACCACCTCGATCTGCATTTCGGACAGCGGTGAGGAGACGACGATATTCGCCTCGAAGGGACGGCCGGTCAGTTGCCTGGCCAGCCGAATCTGCTCCCGGAATCCGTCCGGCTTCCAGGTCGCCGCGCCGAGGATGCCCAGGCCGCCGGCCTCGCTCAC
>JAHJTB010000206.1 GCA_018830135.1 Pseudomonadota bacterium
CCGGGTTGGGCTGGGCCTGCTCGAAGGCCCCCAACGTCTCGCGGATCAGGTCGCGCAACCGGACCGGGTGGCGACGGGCGAAGCGGGTCAGGCCGTGGACGGTGCCGATCTCCTGCGGGTCGTACCGGTCCCAGACCCCTCCCGGGTCGCGAAAGGTGGGAATCCCGCTTTCGGCGCTGATACCGGCCCCCGTGAAAGCAATGACGTATTTCGACACGGCGAGAATTTCGGCGGCCGCATCGATGGACTTTTCGTTCATGGCGCACCTCACCATGCCGGGCCGAAGCCCGTGCCGGGAAAAGGAAACGACCGGACGCGGCGGACGGCGGTCGGCCCGCCCGCGGAAGACGCGGTGCCTGTTTCGACGCCCGAGAGAAACGTTCAGCGGATCGTCCGGTTGAAGTGATGAGCGTATGAGATACTATGTCCCAGACGGCCCGGCGCTGTCAAGCCCGAGCCGAAGACGGAAGCCGCGCGGGCCGCTGGAACCCGATATGTCCGCCTTCGAGGAACCGTTACGGCCAGAGCGTTGAGATTGATCGATTTTCAGACATGGCCCGCTCCAGGAATATGCTTGACATCCGGGCGAGCTGTGCGTAAGATTTCAATTTTTGGATTATGAGAGAAGGTGTCAAGGAACGATGAAAAGAACATATCAACCCAGCAACCTGAAAAGAAAACGCACCCACGGATTTCTGGTTCGCATGAGAACCAAGGCGGGGACCCGAGTCATACAGCGGAGAAGGGCCCGGGGAAGAAAACGGCTGTCGGTCTGACCAAAGTCTCACTTTCCTTCTCGATGCTCCGACCGACGTCCCGGAGGAGCGGATTCGTAAAGGGACGATGAAACGTTTCGGATTTGGCAAATCGGAGCGACTTCGAAAAAGAAGAGACTTTTTGGCGGTTTCCAGAGAGGCCCGGGCAAGAATCGATACCCCGGGGTTCCGGATTCTCACTAGGCCGAACGGATTGCATCAGGCCAGACTCGGGGTGACGGTCACGAAAAAGGTCGGTTCGGCGGCGATACGCAATCGGATCAAGAGACACGTACGGGAATTTTTTCGTTTGCACAAGCACCTGCTGCCCACGGGTCGGGACTATCTGGTCATCGCCCATCGGCGGGCCGCCGAATCGGACCATTATCTGGTGCACAAAGAGCTAATGGTTTTGCTTCACCGGCCTTCGTAACATGATAAGAGCCGCCCTAAAAGGGGCCTTGCTGCTTCTTATCAAGGGCTACCAGTATGCCATCTCACCGCTCTTGCCACCGGCATGCCGATTCCACCCGAGTTGCTCCCAATACGCTCGCCTGGCCATCGAAAGGCACGGGCCATTCAAGGGTCTATACCTGAGCCTGATCCGGCTCCTGAAATGCCATCCCTTTCACCCCGGCGGTTACGACCCCGTGCCATGAGAGGGCGGAAAACGCCCCAAAGGCATAAACCCACACAACGGAGCACTGATGGAAAAAAGAGCCCTAATCGCCTTCGTCCTGTCCATGGCGGTCTTCGTCGCCTGGTCCTATCTGTTCAGCCCGACCAGGCCCGAGCAGACTGAAGCCCCAACCCAGACGACGGGCGAAACCGACAAGGAGCAGGCCCGGCCCCAGGCCGAAACCACGACCCGGACGGCGAACGGGACACCGGCGGAAAAAGCGACCCCGATACCGCAGCCCGAACAGGCCCGGGACGTCACGGTCCGAACCGACCTGTACACCGCCGTGTTCACCGAATGGGGCGGCCGCTTGAAAAGCCTGACCCTGAACAAGTACCGAACCACCAATACGCCGGACTCACCGGCCAAGGAACTGGTGTACGTCGCTTCCATGGCCGACCTGCCTCTGGCCGTCTATCTGAACAACCGGCCGCAGGCCGACCTGAAACAGGGCATCTTCAAGACCGACAAGGTCGAACTCGACCTGAGGGGGGACGGACGGAACGGGACCATCGAAATGACCTGTGACACGTCGAACGGCCTGCGCGTCGTCCGGCGCTATACATTTACGCCCGATTCCTACCTCATCGGTCTGAAGGTCAGCCTGATCAACCACACCGGCGCGGCCATCGAGGACAACCTGGTCCTCGAAATGGCCAGCGATCCCATCACCCGCAAGGAACGCTATGCCGGTTTCGCCGCCTGGCTCGACCAGAAACTCCTCGAGATCAAACCCAAGGACCTCGAAGATGAAATGGCCAAGCTGAAAAAGGACACGTACCGGTTGAACTGGGCCGGTTACCAGGACCAGTACTTTCTGGCCGCCGTCCTGCCCGGCGATCAGGAACACACCCGGGTCACGGCCGCGCCCATGGACAATCAGGGGGTCCGGGTCGGGTTCGTCAGTACGGCTTTCAATATCCCGGCCGAGGGCAAAAGATCGATCGACTACCAGGTATTTTACGGTCCCAAGGACTATAAAGTCCTGAAAACAATGAATAATGAGCTTGATCGCTCCATCTATCTCGGCTGGTTCGACATCCTGTCCAAGCCCCTGCTCATTTTCATGACCTGGTTGCATCAGTACATCGGCAACTACGGCGTGGTCATCATCATCGTGACCATTCTGATCAAGATTCTGTTCTGGCCCCTGACGGCAAAAAGCTACAAATCCATGAAGGGCATGCAGAAGCTTCAGCCGAAGATCATGAAGCTGAGGGAAAAGTATAAGGATGACAAAGAGGCCATGAACCGGGAGATGATGCAGCTTTACAAGGCCTTCAAGGTCAATCCCCTCGGCGGCTGTCTGCCCATGGTCATCCAGATACCGGTTTTCATCGCCTTGTACCGCCTGCTGGACTATTCACTTGAGCTGCGTCACGCGCCTTTTTGGCTCTGGATAAACGATCTGTCCACCCCGGACCGGTTGTTCGATCTCGGATTCAAGCTGCCGCTGATGGATCCGCCGACCGGCATTCCGGTCCTGACCCTGCTCATGGGGGCCAGCATGTTTATCACGCAAAAAATGACGCCGACCCCGGGAGACCCGACCCAGGCCAAGATCATGATGTTTATGCCCATCTTCTTTACCTTCATCTTCATCAATTTTCCGGCGGGGCTCGTTTTGTACTGGCTGGTCAACAACATCCTATCCATCGGGCAGCAGTACTACATAAACAAGAGTCCGAGCTGAGGGCGCGGGAGGTTCATTCATGCCTGTCATTGAATTCCAAGGAAAAACCACGGAGGAGGCCATAGGCAACGCCTGCACACAACTCCATATTACCTCGGATGAACTAAAATTTGAAATAATATCAACCGGTTCTAGCGGCATATTCGGGCTGGGCGGCAAAAAGGCCGCCATACGGGTGGTGGTGGAAGAAAAGATATCCGCGCGGGGACCGGAGCCTGAAGAAAGGGAGAGACCGGCGCCCCGGAATGAATATGGAGAACGTCATGACCATCGGGCGCCGGCCGAAACGCGAGATCATCGGGAAAACCGTGCACCCCGGCCGCACCGTGAACCTCGGGAGCCGCGTGAATCCCGTGAGCCTCGGGAAAGACCGCAGCGTCCGCCGATCGAAAACCGGGGAGAAAGGCCTTTTCGACCGGAACGAACGGAACGACCGGAGCCTGCGCCGGAATTGCGGCCGGCGCCCCTGCCCAGGGAAATGCCCTTGCCTCCGACCATGGCCGGCCCGGGTGAATCGATCTACCAGGGCCCGGACGACGAGAGCATGATCCAGGCCCGGGAAGTCTTGACCGGCATTCTGAGTGGGATGGAACTGGAGGCCGAGGTGACGGCCGCTCGAATCGAGGACCGGATCATCCTGAACGTCAAGGGAGAAAGCAGTGGACTGCTGATTGGCAAGAAAGGGGCGACCCTGGACGCGGTCCAGTTTCTCGTCAACAAGATCGTCAACCGGACCCGGACCGAAAAGCAGCGGGTCGTGGTGGACACGGAAGAATATCGTCAGCGCCGCCATCAGTCCCTGATCGACCTGGCCCAGCGCATGGCGGCCAAGGCAAAAAGAACCCGGCGTCCGGTGACCATCAGTTCCCTCTCCGCCCACGACCGGCGCGTCGTGCATCTGGCTTTGCAGAACGACCCCAGCCTGAAGACGCGGAGCCGGGGTGACGGCCCGTTGAAAAGCGTGGTTATCATTCCTGGACCCGGCGGGCCCAGGAAAGGGGGCGGGCGGCCTCGAGGGCCGCGGGAGGCGGAACCCCGGGAAGCCACGGCGCCGGCGGAGTCCTTGGAACTCAAACCAACGGAGTCCTTGCAAGCCGACCGGATCGAGGATGATTTCGAAGAAGACGACACCGATTGATCACGGTCCGGCGGGTCGAACGATATAGGGAACGGCCCGCCGGGACCGAGATACGGTAGCCCGGCTCCAGAAATGTCCGATTCCTTAACCATTGCTGCCATATCCACTCCGATCGGGCCGGGGGCCATCGGCATCGTTCGAGTCTCCGGCCCCAGGGCGAAAGAGGTGGCCGAAGCCGTTTTCCGACCCGCCAAATCGAAATTTCCCCTCAAAAGTCACCAACTCGTACTGGGACATATCATCGACCCGAGAACCGGTCGAATATTGGACCAGGTCCTGTGCTGCCGAATGGCCGCTCCGGCCACGTACACCCGGGAGGATATGATAGAAATCCATGCCCATGGCGGCCCGGTCGCCCTGAGACGGGTCCTCGAGGTGGTTTTGGCGGCCGGAGCGGAACTGGCCGCTCCCGGAGAATTCACGCGAAGGGCTTTCATGGCCGGGCGGATCGACCTTAGCCAGGCTGAGGCCGTGGCCGAACTTATCGAGGCAAGAAGCCGGGCCGAGGCGGAACTCGCCGCCGTTCAACTGGCTGGGGGGCTGAAGGACCGGGTCGAAGCCATGCGCAAGACTCTGATCGATATCCTGGCCCATATCGAAGTGGCAATCGACTTCCCGGAAGATGAAGCGGAAATTCTGGACGGTCCCTGTTTCGCTCGTCGGGTCGAGGATGAAGTTCTCGAACCGGTGAAAAAACTGCTTGACGACTACGAATCCGGCCGGGTCTATCGGGAAGGACTGGCAGTCGCCATCGTGGGGCGTCCCAACGTAGGCAAGTCCAGCCTGCTCAACGCCATTCTCAAACGGGAAAAAGCCATCGTCGCGCCTCTGCCCGGAACGACTCGGGACGAAATAGAGGCCGAGGCCCTTATCTGCGGATTGAACATGACCCTGATCGACACGGCCGGACTGGCGTCGGTTGCCGCGGACGTGGTGGAGGCCGAAGGCCAGCGGCGGGCGGCGGTCCGGCTGGAGTCGAGCGACCTGGCCCTGGTCGTCATGGACGGATCGATGGCAGCGGCCGACGAGGATCGCCGCATCCTGGAAGCCGCCCCCAAAGGGCGGGCCGTGCTGGTCCGAAACAAGGTTGACCTCGGACCCGGGTTCGAAATCCCCGGAGACATGATTTTGACCGCGGGCGGAGCGCCGGTCGACGTTTCCGCCCTGACCGGTCAGGGGCTCGACGACCTGAGGCGGTGCATTTTCGACGCGGTTACCGGCGGGGCTCACCGATCCATGTCCGCCGTACCGGAACTGGTGCCCAACGTCAGGCATCGGAGGGCCCTGGAAGCGGCCCGTCCGGACCTGGCGCGAGTCGTCGATGGGTTTCGCAAGGGGCTGGCCCCTGAACTGCTGGCCCTGGAAATTCAGGCCGCGCTGGAACGCCTGGGAACGATTACCGGCCGGACCACCCCGGAAGATGTTCTGGATACGATATTCAGCAGCTTTTGCCTGGGGAAGTAGGCCGGATAGGAGGCGGGGCAGGGGGCATGAGCAAGGATGTTTCACGTGAAACCGCGCCCTGGGCCGATCGGCCGGAACCGGAGATACTGATCGACGGCGCGGCCCGGATCGGGGTGTCACTGACCGGGGAACAGGCCCGGGCCCTCATGACCCTGATGGCTGAAATCCGGCGATGGAACCGAAAGATCAATCTCATCGGCCCGGCCCCCCCGGCCGAACAGATCGTCATTCACCTCATCGACAGCCTCTCTCCCCTCCCGATCCTCCCGTGCGCATCGATGGATGTCATGGACCTGGGCTCCGGGGCCGGTCTGCCCGGAATGGTCCTGGCCCTGGTTAGGCCGGAATGGCGGATGACCCTGGTCGAAATGCGGGGCAAGAAGGCCGACTTCCTGAGACACGTTCGGAGGACAATCGGCCCGGAAGGATTGCGGGTCATGGAAACCCGGCTGGAGAATGAAAGCCCGGGGCCGGAAGACAAAGGATTCGACCTGGTCACGGCGCGGGCCTTCGGCGGTTTGACCGGGATAATGGCCCTGGCCGCGCCCAGGCTGAGGCAAGGGGGACGGATTCTGGCCTACAAGGGGCCCCTGGGTCCGGGTGAGCTGGAAGCCTCCCATCCCGTCCTGACGGAACTCGGACTGGAAGTGGAACGTATCGAAACCGTGAGACTGCCCTTTGTCGGACACGAACGCAGGCTGGTTTTCATCCGCCGGTCCGCTTGAGCGCCAGATCTGTTCCACGTGAAACAATCACGTTTTTTCTTTTCAAAACCGCCGTCATTGTGTTACCCTGTCATGTGTGGCCTCCCCGTGACAACCGATTGATGTCGCTACGTAATTTATAAATCCATCCCCGGGGCCTTCGGCGGCCGAGCCGAGCACCGCCCCAGCGAGGCGCCATGGGCCAGATCATTACCATCGCCAACCAGAAAGGCGGCGTGGGCAAGACCACCACCGCCGTCAATCTGGCCGCCTGTCTGGCCGCCGCCGAAAAGGACGTCCTGCTGGTGGACTGCGACCCCCAGGGCAATGCCACCAGCGGGGTCGGAGTGGACCGGCACGGGCTGGAACGGACCATTTACCACTACCTGATCGAGGACATCAGCCTGGACCAGGTCCTCAAGCCCACGGCCCTGCCCCGTCTCCGCATCCTTCCGGCCAATCAGGACCTCATCGGCGCCGAAATCGAACTCATCGACCTGCCCGGCCGGGAGACCATCCTGGCCCGCAAGCTGCGGCCGGAAGCCCACCGGTTCGACTATCTCATCCTGGACTGCCCCCCCAGCCTGGGCCTGCTGACCGTCAATGCCCTGGCCGCGGCCGATGAACTCATCATCCCCCTCCAGGCCGAATACTACGCCCTGGAAGGCCTGAGCCATCTGATCAAGACCGTACCCCTGGTCCGGCGGGCCTACAATCCCGGACTCCGCTTCCGGGGTATCGTCCTGACCATGTTCGACACCCGCAACAACCTGGCCCATCAGGTGGCCGAAGAGGTGAAGGGCCACTTTCCGGGCCGGGTCTTTCAGACCGCTATCCCGCGAAACGTTCGACTTTCCGAAAGCCCCAGCCATGGGCAGCCGATCATCATTTACGACATCCGCTCCAGCGGCGCGGCGGCCTATCTGGCCCTCGCCCGGGAGATATTGAACGGAACTATCTGATATGACAAAGAAAAAAGTATTAGGCCGAGGGCTGGGGGCCCTGATCGACGACACAGACTCGAACCTGAGCCCCTCGGGCGCGCCTCTCGAGGTCCCCATCGAAGCCGTCAGCCCCAACCCCCTCCAGCCCAGACGGGAGATCAAGCCCGTCGAACTAAAGGCCCTGACCGGCTCCATCCGGGACAAGGGGGTCCTGGAGCCTCTGCTGGTCCGGCGGGTCGAGCCGGGACGGTACGAGCTGATCGCCGGCGAACGCCGGCTTCGGGCGGCGGGGGCGGCCGGGTTGAAGACCGTGCCGGTGGTGGTTCGGGAGGCCGGCCGAGACGAGATGCTCGAGCTGGCCCTGATCGAGAACCTGCTCCGGGAAGACCTCAATCCGGTCGAGGAGGCCGAGGCCTACCGGCGGCTGGCCGATGAGTTCGGCAAGACCCAGGAGGACCTGGCCCGCCTGACCGGCAAAGACCGTTCGACCGTGGCCAACCTGCTCCGGCTGCTGCATCTGCCCGGGCCGGTCCTGGAAGACGTACGCCAGGGCCGTCTGAGCGCCGGACACGCCCGCGCCCTGCTGGCACTGGGCGATCCGGGCCGTATCGCGGCCGCCCGGGAGCAGGTCCTGGCCGGGCATCTGTCCGTCCGGCAGACCGAGGCCCTGGTCAAGCGGGCCTTGCGCGGGCCGAAAAAAAAGACGGACGAGTCCCAGGACCGGACTTACTACCAGGCCCTGGCCGAACAGATGACCCGGTCGCTGGGCTGCCGGGCCCGTGTCCTGGCCCGGGGAAAAAAGGGGCGGGTGGAAATCGCCTACAACTCGATCGAGGAACTCGAGCGCCTTCTCGGTCGGCTGGGAGTCGACCCGGTCGTCTGAAGGCCGGTCCTGAAACGAACACGGTGGGAGTTCACATCATCATCGACGGATACAACCTGATCCGGGCCAGTTCGAGCCTGTCACGGGCCGAGGCGGTCAGCCTCGAGGAAGGCCGCCGGACCCTGCTCGAACGGGTGGCCGCGTACAAGCGGGTCAAGCACTGGCCCGTGACCGTGGTCTATGACGGCGGGGGAGGCGGCCGCCTGTCCCCGACGTCGGAGCGGGAAAAAGGAATTCAGGTCGTTTACTCCCCGGCCGGTCAGACCGCCGACCAGGTCATTGCCGGCATGGCTCGACGCAAGGGCGAGAGGGCCCTGGTGGTCACCTCGGACCGGGCCCTGGCCGAGACCGTCGAGGCGGCCGGGGCCACGGCCCTGTCTTCGCCCGAGTTCGAGGAGCGCATGGAACTGGCCTTCTACCTTGAAACCAAGGGACCGGTCGCCGAGGAGGAGGATATCGAGCCCACCTTGTCCACCAAAAAAAAAGGCCCGCCCAAAAGAAGGCCCAAAGCCGACCGCCGCAAGGCGGCCCGGGTCAGCAAAATCTGAACCCGGGCCGGCGGCCCGACCCCCCCTGATTCCTCAGGGCGATCTTGTGTCCGCCCCCGGGTCTGATATACGGAACATATCGATCGGTGAGTCCGGATATCGGGGGGGCGAAAGGCCGCCGGGCGACATGTATGATCCGACCGGTGGTCATCACCGGATGCGAGGACCCTCCCCATGGATATCAAAACCCTGGTCGTCTGCAACGCCGTGGTTCCGGCCTTTCTCTTTCTGGCCCTTCTCTTCTTTCGATCCTTCCAGAAGACCTATCCGGGCTTCGGATCCTGGACGGCGGCGACCCTGGTAATCGCCCTCGGGTACATCCTATGGCTGTCCAGGGAGTCCATGCCTTTGTGGTTGAACATCATCGTCATGAACGGGCTTTTCGCCTGGGGGGCCGTGCTGAGGCTGGCCGGCGTGGTTCGTTTCATGAGCGGGCGCCGGCTGGCCGCGATCTGGTACTGGGCCTTGTTTTTCTGCATCACGGCCCTGCTCTTTTTCTATTTGATCCTGGACGTCATCGCCCTGCGGACATTCATTATCAGTTTTATTTTATTCGTCGGGACCTGCCGGTGCGCTCTGGAAGTCTTCCGTTTCGCTCCACGGAGTAGCCGGCCCCTGTACTTCGCCACCGGCGGAATCTACCTTCTGTCCGGCCTGGTCATCATGTCGCGGGCCGCGGGGGTCCTCATGGCCGGCCGGTATCAAATGTTCGATCCCGGGGCCGTTTACGTGGTCTATTTCCTGATGATGATGGTCTTCGAGCTGCTCTGGGGGCTGTCCTTCCTGATGATGAACAGTCAGCGCCTGGAAAGCGAACTGAGGGATTCAGGGAAATCCCTGGTCGCCACGGTGGGCGATCTGGAAAAGACCCTGGCCGAAGTCCGGACGCTCCGGGGATTCATTCCCATCTGCTCGAACTGCAAAAAGATTCGGGACGACACCGGGTACTGGCAGCAGGTGGAGAAATACATCAGCGACCACTCGGACGCCCAGTTCTCCCATGGGCTCTGTCCGGAATGCGTCCGGAAATTATATCCTCAATACGCGGACCGGATACTGGACCAACCCAGCGCAAAATAGCCTCGTTTCATCGGGGCGTGCGAGTCGGCCCGGCGGGAAAGTATCCAGACCAAACAAAATGAGGGCCGTTATAAGGGTTTGAGTTCCAGGCCGGCAGACCTCGATGGGTGCGACCGTCTGCCCGGTTGAACCATTTTCTCGATGAATAAGCGGGTTAAAAGGAAGGCCTCAGGAGGCCGGCGTCGCCTTGATTCCTAAAGATGGCCTTGCGTTAGCCCCCAGGCCTGATATATTTGAAATCGCAACATTTCGACCGGCAAGGCCGCGAATCAGGGGCAGAAGGCCGCCGGGCGACATGTCCGACCCGAACGGCGACCATCGCCGACCCAAGGATTTATGCCATGGATGCTGTAACCCTGATTGTCTGCGACGCAGTGGTCCCGGTCTTTCTCTTTCTGGCCCTGGTCTTTTTCCAGGCCCACCAGAAGACCTATCCGGGTTTCGGCCTCTGGACGGCGGCGACGCTGGCCATCGCCCTGGGGTACACCCTGCTGATGTTCAGGCCGGTTATGCCCTTGGGTCTGAACATCGTCGTCACGAACGGGTTGTTCTTTCTGGGGGTGGTGTTGAGGCTGGCCGGCGTGGTCCGTTTCATGAGCGGGCGCCGGCTGACTGCAATCTGGTACGGGGCCTTGCTGTCGTGCCTTGCCTTACAGGCCTATTTCTATTTCGTCCAGGACAAGATCGCCTTGCGGACCCTGATCATCGGCGTGTTCATTTTCATCGTGAGCGTTCGATGCGTCCGGGAGGTCGTCCGCTTCGCGCCGAAAGAGAGTCGGCCCCTCTACCTGGCCGCCGGCGCGATCTATGCCCTGTCCGGCCTGATAAACATGATCCGGGCCGTGTCGATTATGCTGGTCCGGCAGTATTCCCTGTTTGATTCCGGTAAGGTGAATATCGCTTATTTTCTGATGATGATGGTCTTTGAACTGGGTTGGGGTCTGACCTTCCTGATGATGAACAGCCAACGCCTGGAAAGCGAACTGAGGGGCTCCGAGAAATCGCTGTTCTCCACGGTGGCCAGGCTGGAAAAGACCCTGGCCGAAGTCAGGACGCTCCAGGGATTCATTCCCATCTGCTCGAGCTGCAAAAAGATTCGGGATGACGCCGGGTACTGGCAGCAGGTGGAAAAATACATCAGCGACCACTCGGGCGCCCAGTTCACCCACGGCATCTGCCCGGAATGCGTTCGGAAATTATATCCCGATTTCGCGGACCAGATACTGGACCAACCCAGGGAAACATAGGTTCGTTATATCGGGGCGTGGCCGTTTTCCCGTCAAGGCAGAAACCGAGTCCGCACAAAATTCGGGTTACCGGTTGATTGAAGCTCCCTGTGGCAAGCGGCGAGGGATGGGACATCCTGGCCGTTTCGGTCATTTTCTCCATGAATAAAAGGGGTTGACGGGAAGGCCCCAGGCGTTTAGACCCGCCCTGATTCCCTCAGACAACCTTGCGATAGCCTCCATGCCTGATATATTTGAAACCGGGACAGGTCGATCGGGGTGGCCGCGAAGCGGGGGGCAAAAGGCCGCCGGGAGACATGCCCGACCTGAGCCCGAACGAGGCCGCCTTTTCCGCCCGACCCGGCCGGTGAACATGACCGGCCCGAGGACCTGCGCCATGGATATCAAAACGCTGGTCTTCTGCAACGTCATGATTCCGCTGTTTCTTTCTCTGGCTCTGGTCTTTTTCCGGGCCTACCAGAAGACCTATCCGGGCTTCGGCCTCTGGACGGCGGCGACCCTGATCATTGCCGGCGGGTACGTCCTGCCGCTGTTCAGGCTGAACATGCCCTTGTGGGTCAGCATCATCGCCATGAACGGCCTTTTCGCCTGGGGGGGCGTGGTGAGGCTGGCCGGGATATGGTTCGCCGCCGCGGGACTATGTATCGGGGCCCTGGCCTTTTTCTATTTCGTCCTGGACCTGATCGCGGTGCGGACGGTGATTATCAACGTTTTTTTCTTTCTGGCCACCGTTCGCGCCTCCCTGGAAATCATCCGTTTCGCGCCTGCCGAGAGTCGGCCCTTGTACCTCGCGACCGGCGGGTTATGCCTTTTGGCCGGCCTGTTCATCCTGGTGAGAGCCGGGGCCGCAATCATGTCCGCTCCGTTTTTCGTCCTTGATTCCGGGAGCGTTTTTGTCGTTTATTTCCTGATGATGATCATCTTCGAACTGACCTGGGGCGTGGCCTTCCTGATGATGAACAGCCAGCGCCTGGAGAGCGAACCGCGGAATTCGGAACGGTCAATGGCCGCCATGGTCGGCGAACTGGAAAAAACCCTGGCTGAAGTCCGGACGCTGCGGGGGTTCATTCCCATCTGCTCGAACCGCAAAAATATCCGGGACGACGCCGGGTATTGGCAGCGGATCGACCCGTATGTCAGTGAACACTCGGATGCCCGGTTCTCCCACGGCATCTGCCCGGAGTGCGCCCGGAAGCTGTATCCCGACGTGGCGGCCGGACTCCTGGACGAGCCCGACGATTGACAGCCCCGCGGCCTCGGGGCGGCCGTGGGCCGGGTCACGCGCCCCTGGCCCCGCGGGCAATAATCCAGCGCAGGAGCCGGACCCACAGGCCCCACCGGGCCGGCCGGGCCGGTGGACGGCCGGCGATATTTTCGGCATTGTCCAGAGCGTCTTCCAGCAGGGCGTCGTGGAGCGGCCGGATGAGCAGCCGCCAGTGGAGCCAGGAACCGAACCGGCAGTCCGCCTCGATGACGTGCCGCAACCACACCCCGCCGTCGCCCGGGCGGAGTTCGAATGAATGGCCGCCGGCCAGCCCTCGGGTAAGGCCGTGCTTCTCGAAATCAAAGGCCGCCTTGCGGCCCGGGCGGTACTCCCGGACCCGATAGCGAACCGGGCCGTGCCCCCCCTTCGATCCCGGAGCCAGCGGCCCGTCAAAAGCCATCTTGGGCCACCGGTCGCCCGGCCATAACCGGTCGTCCGGACCGGACAGTCCGTCGATCAGCGCGCCGGCGCTTTCCATGGACGTTTCGAGCCATCGCTCGTGAACATTGAAAACCTTCATACCCCGCCTCCAAGCACCGCCCGGCAGCTCTCCAGGACCATGACGTCCAGATGGAACGGCAGGTCCAGGCCGGATTCCAGGCGCCGCCGAAC
>JAHJTB010000207.1 GCA_018830135.1 Pseudomonadota bacterium
ATTTTAAGCAGGACCAGGCCGTTCATTTCCGGCAGGTCCCAGGAACTCACGATCAGGTCCGGCTGGAACTGCTTGAAAAGGGACCAGGCCTCGGTCCCGGTCCGGGCCTGAAGAATTTCGGTGTGGCCCATCTCCCGCAGCAGCGCGGCCAGGGCCTTGCGGATACGGTTGTCGTTTTCAACCAGAAGAAAGGTTTGGGCTGCCAGCTCCGTCAATTCGACACCTCGCGGGCACGTCGATTCGTGGTCATGTTATCGGATCGCCTAATCCGTGTCCAACGCAAAGCGCGCCTGGTTCGTTCGGGGCGTCGGGCGCTGCCTGGCGTAACTCTTGAAAGCCGCCCGCAGGTTGCCCGCCAGTTCATCGGCCCAGACCCCTTCGGGGACGAAAACGACCACGTCCTCCGGTTCGGCGGGGCGGCCCGGCGACTCGAAGAGGAAGGAGGCCAGGGCCATGTACTTGTCCGCTTGGGTCCCTTGTTCGGGTAATACGAGCAGTTCGTGGAACATTTCCCCCCAGGCGGTTCGGTAGACCAGCTCGGCCGACTCCAGCCCCTCGCGGTCCGGCGCTGAATCCAGGTTGACGATCAGGACCTCTCGGCCGGAACGGACCGGCAGCAGACCGGCCGGCTCGCTTGCCCCGTCCAGCTTCAAAGGGGGAAAGACTTCGGCCAACAGGGCGAGCAGGTCTAAGAACGGGCCGGAACGAACGCGGCGGCCGCTCGAACGCATGACAACCCGGAGAGAAGGGTCCCAGAGGTGATTGTGGACCAGCCAGGCTGCGACCCGGGCCGTCCGATCGGCCGCATGAATATAGTCCCCCTCCACGGCCCAGACCCCGGAACCCGGATCGAAGACGCCCCGGTAGACCCGCCATTGTTCCTTGTCGAAAACCAGAGTCAGGGTGCCGGGCGGGTTCAGGCCGTGCAGGGCCCAGGGCAGGTCCTCGATCTTGTTCTCGTGTTCCGAATACCGGGAAAGAACCAGCGCGTTCAGCCGGGTCAGACTGTCCCGTTCCAGGGGCACCCGGTCCGGATAGTCGGCTCGCAACCGGGCCGTTATCCGGGAATACATGTCCAGGAGCAGGTCCTTGAACTCCGAGCCCAAGGCCAGCTTTCGCCGTTCAGGCCACTGCTCATAGTTTCTCAGATGCTTGACCGTGGATTCCGACCAGCCGGCCCGACGAATCAACTCGTCCACCACCCGGCCCTTCAGACCACCGCGGACGATTTGCCGGAGTGCGAACGGGTTTTCGATCTTGAAATACGCGGCCAGGTGGATCAGGTCCCGGGCCTCGGGGCCGAGGTGATCGGCGGTAAAATCCAGGACCTGTTTAATGGTCATCAGATAGGGGTCGATCGGCAGGCCGCCGGGCGGGGCCGTCAGAAGCGCCTGCTTGACCTGATCGCACAGCCGCTGAACACTCAACCCGCCGTCGACCTCTTCCAGCAGCAGGGTCATCTTCAAAAGGGCCTTGAAAGGGTCCTTGCGGCCCTTGTTGACGTGCCAGTGGGCCGCGCCCAGATACTCTTCCGGGCCGGGACGCTCGGGGTAACCCAGGTCCACGAAGTCCGGGGCGTGAAAGGTGGTCACCGTAATATCGTCCAGGGTCGAAGCGATTCGGGCGTACGCGTCGGGATCGGTCTCCAGGGGCACGGCCCACCACAGCGGCATCCGTCCGGCCACCTGCAGCATGGTCCGATAAAACTCCTCCTTGAGCAGGAGCGGCATCAGGTCGCCCGAACTTTCCTCGTCCAGGTGCCCCATCCGGTTCCGCCGGATGTCCTGGAGGTCCATGAGAAAAAAATGAACCTCCACTCCATGCTGGTCTTCGGCCCAGGACGAGATGCGGTCCAGCTTTTTCTCGAGCAGGTCCCGGGACGGTCCCGAATACTTCGAGCTTTCGATGCAAATCCAGTAGTCCAGGTCCGAGGCGGCCGTATGACCCACCGAGCCGACGCTGCCGATCAGAAGCACCGCCTCGATCATGGGCCGGGGCGGGGTGATTTCCTTGAGCCCCAAGTCCTGGACCAGTCTGGACTCCCGATACATCCGGGTCAGTCCGGAGCGGTCGAATCCGTATATGCCTCGGGGGACCTCGCCGGACGTCTTGACGTACCCGGGCGCCCGGGACATGTTGACCTGGAGCAGGAGGGGGACGGCTTGAAAGACCAGCCTGAAAGCCGGCGTGCCGTAGCGCAACGTTTCGCGCACCCGCATGATGTTGTTCAGAATAAACGCCTGCTTGATGGCCACCAGGCGGCGGCCGAGCGTTTTCGAGGACGGATCGCGAACCGGGCTGGACATCCTCTTCTACTGCTCCGACGGTTTCGGGCTCATGGACGATCGGCCTCGATTGCCGGCCGGACCGGGATCAGGACCAGGCCCTCGGCCTGTTTCCGGGCCAGAGGGACCAGCCCCAGACGGTCCGCTTTCAGGCAAAAGGCCAGGTCACGCCACTGGCCCAGCCGCCGAAGCCGGCCCGCTCCGGACCCGCCCAGCATGGCCCGGACCGTGGCCCGATAGTCCGGAGTCCGGCCTTTGATCAGGTCGGCCAGGTATTCCGCGACCACGTCGTCCTCCACGGCCCGTTCCCGGGCCTCCAGACCCATGGGCACAATCGTCACTCGCTCCGGCGACAGGCTGGAGACATAGGCCGCCGCCGCCCGGGCGTTGATCAGGGTGGCCATGAGCAGGACTTCGGCCCCGGCCGCGGCCGCGGTCAGACCCCGGGTACCGGCCGAAGTGGTCAGCAGGGCCGGCCTCCCTGCCAGGTTCAAGGACCATGCCTCGGCCGGGGAATTATTCATTTCAAAACCATCCGGTTTCAATCCGCCCCGTTCGCCCACCATGAGCCATTCCGGGTGGTCGGCCCCGAGACAGCGAGCCTCCTCCAGGTCGGCCACCGGCCGCACAAAAGGCGCGCCTCGCGCCAGTAGCGCGGAAACCGTGTTGCCCGCCCGAAACACATCGACGATGATCACGATCCCAGAGGCCCGGGCCGCCCCCTCAAAACACGGGATGATCTCTATTTCCATCGCCCGACCTCATACCCGGATCGATTCTTTCACAAACGCGTCCACGCCGGTCCGCCCCTGAACGCCTGGGAGACCCGAGCGGGTGTCCGATAGCAAATCGATTTGGTTCTAGCGACTTACGAAAGCCCCGTCCTGTGGACATCGTAACACCTATACACATAATTTCCAATTGTTGTGGACAAAAAAACCGGCCTGACGTCGGAACCCCAATCCTCCGACCGCTTTCAGAGTTATGAAGATAACTATCTGATTTAAACATAATAAACGACATGACAAACCAACAAAAAGAAAATGACCGGTTGACAATTCCCGAAAAAACGGACAGAAGGGTCGTCTTCATCCACATTCCGCCAACATGGCTGTTAATTGATGTGAATGAATATGCCGGGCCCCCATCCCGACAGGCGGGAAGTTATCCACATCCTTTTGGGCATCGATTTCAAATAACTGAGCCCTCGTCGCCTTCATGCCCGGCGACCGTCCGGCAAGGCCGGATTAAGCCTTGCCACCCCGTTCGTCCTGGGGCATAATGCCACGACGATTATACCACAACGGGGCTCGATGTCATGATCTCTCTCGCGGCCCGAGCGCGAGGCCTGACCGAAGGCGGCGCCTGCGCGGACCTGGGGTTTCAAACCCTGGAAATCACTCTGCCTTGTCCCGGCGGACCGGAAGAGGAAGCGGGCTGGGCCGCAATGGCCTCGACCCGCGGCCTGACCCTGCTGGCCCACGGCCCGCAGGAGGGCAATCCTTTCGACATCGAGCACCTGGAGAACGAGTACCTGCCGGCGCTGGAACGAGGTCTCGAAGCGGCCGCCCGCCTGAAGGTCCCGGCCATGACCGTTCACTTCTGGCTGGATTCCCGCTGGATCAAACCGCCCAAGGTGGACCCGCGGGCCAAAATCGCCTTGCTTTCCCGCGTGGCCGAGCGAAGTACGGACCTGGGCGTGTCCGTCAATCTGGAAAACCTCAGTGAACCCTGGAGGGATTTCCAGGCGCCCCTTGCCGCCATACCCGGGCTGGGGCTGACCCTGGACGTCGGCCACGGTCAGTTGCTGGCCGACGAAAACGAGGCGCCGGGCATCATCGATCATTGGTTCGACCGTCTGCGCCACCTGCACCTGCACGACAATCACGGCGGCCGGACGGCCAAGGACGATCTGCACCTCATACCCGGTCGGGGCCGCGTACCCTGGGACGCCATCCTGTCCCGGTTGAAGGCCCGAAACTATCGCGGCACAGCCACCCTGGAACTTCAACCCCTTGAGATGGAAGCGGGGCGGCGTTTCGTGACCGCTGTCTGGGAACGGGTCTGAGTTAAACCCGGAGGATGTTGCCACTGGCTTCGGCGCCGCGGTGAAAGCCGACTGCAATATCCGGGTCAAAGCCCCAGGGGCTGATAAAAAACCTCCTCGACCCGCGCCGCCAGCCAGTCCCCCGGACGGTCGGCCGACTTTTCGGCCAGGTCCATCAGGTCCCGGCCCAGGCCCGAGACCCGTTTCCAGGCCCGACTCCGGGCCGCTTCCATGTCTTCCCAGTCCTGTTCCTTGAGGAACCGGTCGAAGGCCGGTCCGATTTCCGGAAACAGCCGGGCGGCCAGGCCGTCGAGTTGGGCCACGTAAATCCCCAGGGAACCCACCCGGCGATTGGTGATGATAAAACGCAGTCGCCCCTGGTCGCCCACGTCCGCCAGCAGGTCTTTCAGGGTCCGGGCCAGAAGTTCGATCCGGCTGTACGGGTTGGCCCCGACCAAGGCTCGCCAGCGGGTTCGCGAAAGGGTCGGCTCCGTGGCTTCGCCGTACTCATGCCAGACAAAGGCCGCCATTTCCTCGATCAGCATCTCCCGAAAACGAGGCGCCCATTCCTCGGCCGGCCCGGTCAAATCGTCCCGGGCCAGACCGTGAGCCGCCAGAGCCAGGGACCAGGCCGTGCGCCGCCAGGCGCCCGCATAGAGAATGCTGTCCCAAAAATAGGCGGCCAGGGGGCGAATCCGGGCCACGATCTCACGACCCAGGATCTGGGCAGGCACGGTGAACAGGTCCCGGGCGATCTCGTCATCCAGGTAAGTCACTCGGAAACCGTCCATCTCATACTCGTCCAGGACACGGGCCAGAAAAAAACTGGGCTTGAGAAAGGCCGCATACCCGGCCCCGTAATAAAAGCCCAACTCGGCCAGGTCCTGGTTGAGGACCTCGGTCTCGAACGGATTCACCCGACGTCCGCGCCAGACCAGGTCGGCCGGCTCCTGGCCCTGAATCGACTCCCACAGGGTCTCCCGTTCATCGACCCAGCCCAGCACCTCCGGTGAATCGACCTCGGCCCATGGCGCCAAATCATGCTCCCACTTGTAGTAGTCGCGTAGACGAAGCAGCAGGCCGCACAGGGAGAACGAGCCCGCGTACCGGGCATCGGACCGATGGCAGTTGGCCAGGACCTGACCCCTGAGGGCTTCCAATTCCGGATGTTGGCTCGGACGCGTCATGATCACCTCAGGCTT
This sequence comes from Pseudomonadota bacterium, assembly GCA_018830135.1. GTDB lineage: Bacteria > Desulfobacterota > Desulfarculia > Adiutricales > JAGVGV01 > JAHJTB01. Next base: position 5,535 of record JAHJTB010000207.1, read on the forward strand.
AGTCTAACGCCCAAGCGACCTCCTGGCAAGACCGACGAGAGACCCGATGTAAGCTTTCAGTGGCAGGTGGCATTGAAGGACCGCCCTGTCGCGGTCTTCGGCCTCGGGGCCCCGGCTGCCGCCTGTACCATGTTGATATTAAGGCGCCAGGGCGGCGGTAATACGCCAGGCGCCGATTCACTCAAGCCTTACGGACCGATCATGAATCCGGTCCCGGATAGCCGGCCCGGGGGAGCCGCCTGCAAGGAGGTTGTATATAATTCAATATAAATTGTTTTATTTTCATATAATTTCCTTGACAATGAGGTTAAAGGGTGTTCAAATAACCAAAATCTGGAACAAATGAAGTCCAAACCCATCGCTGGAGGGCGAGATGTTCAGCAAGCGGCAGATTATCGGTACGCTGATGCTGAGTCCGTACTATTTCACCCTGCCGCTTCAGGAAAGGCGGCAGGTGGTTCAGGACCTTAGCCGGCAATACGGCCGGAAGCCGGAGACCTCCGACGCGCCGACCCAGACGATCGACCTGGAGCCATGCGCGCCCCCTCCCTCTTTACCCGGTCCTGAAGTCCCGCCGGGGCCGGATTCAATAGGTCACCCGGTCGGCCACGTCCTTTAGACCGTATCGCTCGAGAATCTCGCGGCCGGGCAGTCCGGTATCCCGGTCCCAACCCATCAGATCGTAATAATCGTCTTTCATTCGCTCCAGTTCGTCCCGGTTCAGGCCGAGTTCGGGCATGGGCCGGCCGCCGGGACGGATGCGGTCGTAGTAGGCTTTGGAGAGTCGGTCGTCACGCCGGGTCTGGCCGCACTGGCCCAGGTAGGCTCGTTCCAGGTGATGCATCCGGAGGGATGCGTTTCGCAGGTCTTCGGGCGTAACCTCGCCTCCCAGGCCGAGACTGAGGAGGCGGGCGATATCCCCGTCGCTCACGGGCAGACCCATGAAGGAGGTCATCCAGGAGCAGATTCCGACCATGTCGGCGATGTTCGTCCGGTCCTCGTCTTTGCGGACCAGGGCGGCCTTGCCCGCGGTCAGGCGCGGATCGGCCGCTTCCCGGTCGCCCACGGTCCGCTCGGCCCGGGCCCGGTATTTGGCGATGGATTCCTCGAAGGCGGCCGACTCGCCCAATTTGGCCCATCTCCGGGCCGGGACGATGTCCAGGTGGGGCTGGACCTGAGCGTCCTCGCCTATGGGGGATATGGCCGAGGCCAGGGCCCGCGTCTTGATGGGCGTGACGTGCATGTCCGAGGGCGACCCCTTGGCCATGAGTAGCAGGTCTTCCGTTTCCGGCCCGAAAAATCGGGCCGCTTTGGACAGGCCTTGGGCCAGCAGATCGCCGATCCCTTCCCGGAAGCTGATTTTTCTGGCCATGGGCAGAATGGCTTCCGGACTGCCCCAGGCCATTTCCAGGCCGTCGGTCTGGGAGGATGTGATGAGACCGTGTTCGTGAACGGTCATCAGCCAGGCCAGGATGTTGGACAGGGCCCTGGAGTCCAGGCCGAAGCGCTGGCAGTCCACGTAGACCCGCCAAAAGACCATGAGGTCGTTGTTGCGAAGGTCCCAGGTCAGGTCGCCGTAGGGACTGCATTTGGCCGTTCCGGTGCCTGCGCCCGAGATCTTGTATCCGTCGAAACAGGCCAGGGGGCAGGCGAAACAGCCGACCCGGCGCTCGATATGTTCCTGCATGAAGGCCTCTTCCCGGATGGTTTCCTGGCCTTCCCAGGTCTGCCCCAGTAGTTCGTACAGACCCCGCATTTCCCGGTCGTGTACCCGGGTGATGCCGATCTGGTGCATCTGTTCGTAGATCATGGCCTCGCGGATCGATTCCAAAAGGCCGCGGCAGGCCTGGAGGAACTCCAGGGGCCGGGCCACGGCCACGCCCCGGCCTCCCCGCACGGCTATGGCCTTGAGGTTCTTCGAGCCCATGACCGCGCCCAGGCCCGTGCGGGCCGCCGCATTGCCGGTGCCGGACATGATCGAAGCGTAGATCACAAGATTTTCACCGGCCGGACCGATGCAGACCACCTGGGCGCCGGGGTCGCCCAGGTCCTCCCGGACCCGGACCGGCGTCTCATAGGTGTCCAGGCCCCACAGAGCGGCGGCGTCGCGGATTTCGACCCGATCGTCCCGGATGGAAAGATAGACCGGAGCGTCGGCCCGGCCTTCGATGACCAGGTTGTCGTACCCGGCGAACTTCAGTTCCGCCCCCAGGTACCCGCCCAAACCGGAATTGCCGTAATGGCCGGTCACGGGCGACTTGCCCATGACGTCCGTCCGGCAGGCCGCCGGAAACGGCGTGCCCACCAGGGGCCCGGCCCCGAAAAGCAGGCGGTTTTCCGGACCCAGGGGATCGGTATCGGCGCCCGTCCCTTCGAAAAGCAGTTTTAAATTGATGCCCTTCCCGCCCAAAAGGGAGGCGTGAGGCGCCGTCGGCTCGATAGTTGCGCGACGTCGGGTCAGATCGACCCGGAGCAGGCGCCCGGCTCGAAGATACTCCATCACTTGCCTCCTGAAGCCGCCGAAACGGCCCGTTGAAACTCCGCCTCCCGGATGTCCGCCAGACGTTGCACCCGGACCTCCCCGGTCTCGGCCAGACCGTCGGACAGGGTCAGGCAGCCGGAGTGGCACAGGGTCACGCACCAGGTCTCCCCCCGGCACAGATCGCAGCACAGGATGATATCATCCTTCCCGTCCATGAACAGGCAGCCGGCCGGACAGGCCTCGGCGCACGACCCGCAGCCCGTGCAGACCGATCCGTCCACGGTCAGTCGACCGGTTTCCGGACTTCGGGACAGGGCCTCGACCGGGCAGGCCTCGAGGCAGGCCGGCTGGTCGCAGTGCTGGCAGACCAGGGGCAGGGGAACGGCCAGCCCCTCGCTCTCCTTTCGCAAAACCCGAATCGCGGATCGGTCCGGGTTGCATTCACCAAAGTGCCGAAGCGAACAGACCACCTCGCATTCCCGGCAGCCGGTACACAATGAATGGTCCACGCCGATATGCTGGGGCACACGCCACCTCCTGGAATCGTATTGAACGGGTCGATACTATTCTATCGAATCGAGGGACCGGGGGCAAGGCCCGTTCGTGGCCCAAGGCCGCCGAGGCGGCTGGAACCCAATATGTCACGATCCGCTTAGAAACCCGGATTTTACGGTTGGGTTCGTGGCGAGGCGTCGACATGTAAGGAAAAGACCATTGTTTGGTCGGCGGGCCCGCCCTGCATGTTCGGCGCCGAGGGAGAAGCCAACTTCAAAATCCGGGATAAGCCTTACCGCCGGGCCGGCGACGGGGACAGCAATAATGGGTGAAAATTTTTATTGAGTGTTGGTGGTGGTTCCCGGGGGAGTGTGAAATAATTTTTCGTAAAG
>JAHJTB010000208.1 GCA_018830135.1 Pseudomonadota bacterium
GGACCTATGACGCCCCGAGCGGGATTTACAAGAATCACGCCCTGGCGGGCCAACTGCTGACGGTGGCGGCCCGACAGTGGAAGTTCGTGCCCTTCACCAAAAAGATCAAGGACTTCAGCGGCGGGATGGGCCAGACGATCACCCTGGTCCACTACAAGGCGCTGGCGGACCCCTCATCTTCCCGGCTGGAGGAAGAGACCCGCATCCCGGTCGATCCCATGACCATGGGCACGTCCTCGATCACGATCTTCGAGCACGGCCGGGCCGTGGAGTTCACCTCGCTTGCCCAGCAGCTCGGGAAGTTCGATCCGGGCCAGGCGGCGCAGAAGGTCCTGATCGACCAGATGAAGCAGAGCATGGACGTGGAGGCGGCGTCCTGCTTCACCGGCATGGACGCCAAGGTGATCTTCATCCCGACGAGCCTGACCGGGGGCACCTGGGACACGGACGGGACCCCTTCGACCGCGGCCGTGGTCAACGTGACCAAGCATCACCTGGGCATCATCCGGGACTACATGGCCAAGGACCTGCACGTGCCGTTCTACCAGGGCGAGCACTACGCCGGCCTGTTTTCGACCAAGGCCTTGCGCGGTCTGAAGGAGGACCGGGTTATCGAAGTCTGGAACCTCTACCTGCGCAAGGGGGACCTGATCTGGAACGGGGAGATCGGCCAGGTGGAGAGCATCCGCTTGATCGAGGTGAACAACGAGTCGGCCCTGTCCAGTTCGGTGGGCACGGGCAACGTGCTGGGGGAGGCCCTGGTGATCGGCGACGAGGCCGTGGGCCGGATCGAGATCGAGTCGCCGCACCTGCGGGCCCAGCCCAACTACCAGTCCGACTTCGGGCGGCGGCATGCGGTGGCCTGGTACGGAATGATCGGCTTCGGGGTGATCTGGCCGACGGCCACGGACCGTGAGGCCAAGATCGTCCGGATCGGGTCTCAATAGCCATTTATGAACATCCGGCCCCGGACTGATTCCGGGGCCGGTGCAAAGGAGCGAGAAGATGCTGAGAAGCGACCTGTTGATGGCTCTGCCCTTTTTCCACGCCGATTACGACGCGGCCGGCGTGAGCGCGGAAGGGATCGACCTGGACCAGGCGGCGGCCGACGTGGGCAAGTTCCTGGTTCCTTTCAAATGCCAGGTGATCCAGGCCGGCCTGGCCGTCACCGAGACCTGCGGGGGCGCGACTCCCGGGGTGGTCAAGTATGACAAGCGGCCCACGGCCGGGAGCGACGCCAGCCGAGGCGACGGGGACATCGCCGCCTTCAACATGGCGGCCACGGCGGCGGGCAAGTTTCTGTACGACAAGGCCGGTTTGGGGACCGTTCTGGAGCCGGGCGAGGAAGTGGTGGTCGAGATCGCCACCCAGCCGACCGGAGGGACGCCGGCCGGGCATTTCGTGCCCTGCCTGCTGGTCCAGGCCCTTCCGGAAGTCGCGGCCAACCTGAGCAACCTGGTCGAAACGACCTAGGCGTCCCGGCCCGGACCGTCCGGGCCGGCCAAGGAGCAAGACATGGCGGATTTGACCAGCGCGGACGTGGTCGTAGTCGTCCAGCCCCCTGACCGGGACGTGGGCCACGGCGCATTGATGAAGAACCTGACCCTGGCCAGGATCACCTTCGGGGACGGTGCGTTGACCTACCCGGCCGGCGGGATTCCGTTGCCGGGCATCGGCTCGTTCGGTTTCCTGCGCCAGCTTCAGTTCGTGGCCATCCAGGGCGCGGCCGACGGGTTTGTCTACAAGTACGACCCGGACAACCACAAGCTGAAAATCTTCACCCAGGGCCTGGTCACGGGATCGACGCCGGCGGCCGTGAACGAGAACGGGGCCCTGGTGGAAAACTCGGCCGGGGCCGAGGGCGCCGTCCGGTTGCCCAACACGGTCGCGGACACGACCTACGACCTGGGCGGCCTGATCGAGCTGCCGGCGACCATCGCGCCGGCGGCCACGACCTTGACGCTGCTGATGTTCGGGGAGTGAGCCGGAAGCCTGATAACCCAACGGAGGGGTTTGGCCTCTCCCGATGATAGAGGCTGGCGGGCGGGTCATGGGGGCCCGCCCGCCGGGCCGGACAACAAGGAGACGAGATGCCTCAAAAGCTCAACGTGAAAGTAAGGGGACCGAACGGCGAGAGCATCACCAGGGAAGTCGTCGTGATCCGGATATGGCAGGAGTCCAGCGGCAGGCAGATATTCCTCCATGCCAACGGGGTTTACGGATACAAGGACGGCTCGCCGGTCCAGCGGGTGGACGAGTTGTCCATTATCAGCGATTCGATCCAGCGCAAGGCGGCCCTGGCCTGGTGGGAGCGCAAGGGCCGAAACCTGTCGGCCGAGCACTACGCCCGGGTCAGGGAAGAGATCGAGGCGCTTCAGAGGCTGGGCCTGCCCGAGCCGGAGGACGGCGACGTGAGCGCCCTGGATACGGTTCTCTATCGACGCCGTCTGGTCAAGGACCGGCGCAAGGCGGCCTTCAGCGAGCCCTCGACCTGGTTCGAGTGGTTCGACCACCGGCCGGACTGGTGGGGCTTCGCCTCGGTCATCGAGATCGGCGAGATGCGCTACGAACTGGTCGGGGACGAGGAAGTCGAGGCGGGCGAAGAGGAAGAGCCGGAGCCGGAGTCTGGTCCGGCCGAGACGTCGTAAGCCATGCCCATCCAGGACCTGCCGGTTCGCCGATGCCCTCGTTGCGGGATGGTCTATCTCGAAGACGACCGCATGTATGAGGACATCGACCGGTGTCCCGGATGCGGCCACGACCTGTCCGGCTCCGAGAGCAAGACGACCGAGGAAGTGGTTTTGACCAGGATTTAGACCATGGGCATAGCCGAGACGGCATCCGTTCCGGAGGGGCCAATGAAACGCAAGGAAAAACCCAAGGTGCATCTGTCCTTTCCCAAAGACGGGAAGGTGCAGCCCAAGGGGTTCGAGGACGTCAGCGTGAACGACCCGGTGACGGTGGTCTTGAAGGGCACGGTCAAATCGGCCGAGGACAACGCCGAAGAGTGGAACCCGGGCAAGAGCATGACCGTGCATATCACTTCCTGCGAGATCATGGGCCGGGAAAAAGGCCCGGTTTCCGTTGACGAGGCCATCAAGGCGGCCGGCCGGAAGGTCTGAGCATGGGCGTCCTGCTGATTCAGAACGTCATCAACGCGGCCGGCGGGATCGCCGAGGCGGACTTGAAGTTCGCCTACGAGTGCCTGAACGCTTCGGCGGAAGAGTTCGTCCGCCTGGTCAAGGCCTTGTGGGGTCAGGCGACCGTTACGACCGTCGAGGGCCAGCAGGCCTACGACCTGCCGGCGGACTTTATCGAGCCGGCCTATCGGAACCGGAGCAATCGCTTCGTGGGCAAGTACAGCGACGGGAGCCCGCGGTTCTGGCCGGTCCTGGTGGAAGCCGAGGAAATCTTCCAGACCACCCTGACCGATCCCAAGGAAGTCCCGAGGCGGTTCGCCGTGATGGACGGGGGCCAGGACGAGGCCCGGCTTACGGGCGCGGCCACGGCGGACGGGCCGGAAGCGAACGGCGAAGCGATTCTGACCGATGCCTCGGCGACCTTCACGGCTTCCGTCCAGGCGGGAGACGCCATCTTCAACACGGCGGACGAGGCCGAGGGGTACGTGCTGTCCGTGACGGACGACACCCGCCTTATCGCGGCCCTGTTCAACGGCGAGGATAACGGATTCGGCAATGGCGACGGATACGTGATCGTGCCGGCTCCGAAAAAGCAGGTCATCTTCGAAGCCCCGTCCATGACGGCCGGCCATACCTTCATCCTGCCCTATCTGAGGAAGCCGGCGCCGGTCTATTCGAAATTCGGGCGGTTTCCGTTTTCCGCCGAAGCCACGCTGGCCATCTGCTACGGGGCGGCCGTCCGCTTTCTGAGCGACGACGAGACCAGCGAAAAAAAGACCCGGCATCTGAGGGGCCTTTTCACAGAGGGCGTCAACCAGGCCAAGGCGGAGCGGGCCCGGGAAATTCTGGCC
>JAHJTB010000209.1 GCA_018830135.1 Pseudomonadota bacterium
CTGGCCCTGCTGGCCGGCCGGCGGGTCCACGTCTTCGCGGCCAAGGGCGGTTGGGCTCTGGACGGGAGCTTGCAGTCCAAGATCGTGGCCATGGTCCTGGCCATGGCGGCGGAGATCGAGCGGGACTTGATCAGCCAGCGGACCAAGGCGGCCCTGGCGACCAAGCGAGCTCAGGGCGTGCGCCTCGGCCGGCCACCGGGTCCTGGGGCTTCGAAGCTGGACAAGCATCGGGACGAGATCATCGAGTTGCTGGCGCTGGGCGTGATGAAGCATCGGGTGGCGGCCCGGTTCGAGACCACGCCGACCAACCTGCGCCACTGGCTGAAGAAGCGGAAGATCAAAATCGATCCGGCCTGACCCATCCTCCAACCGACCTGGCCACCGGCCGGGTCGTCGTCCGTTCCTGATCGGGATCGGGCCGACGGCCGGCCTCGCGCACGCGTGAGCGGTCCGAAGGACCGAAACCCGAAGACCGGAGTCCCCTCCCCCCCTGCAATCATGCTTGTCGTGGAAATTTGCCCTGGTTTTTTAGTTGCCGCGCCCTGATCGTGACATCCGTTTCGGGGAGCGGGGGAAGGTCTTAATGGGGCGCGGGGGCCTTTTTCGTCCGAAAAAGGTTATGATCGACAACGGGTTATCCATGTTAACCTATTGATATTATGAGTTATTTTAGTTGACAAAATGGATAATCACGTGATAAATTCACTTCATAATTCATCCAAACAGGAATCAATGCCAGAAAAGTGAATCATGGCAAGGCCTGGAAAAATCGAACAGTTTCAACTCGGACCACGGATTCTGAATCTGATTACCGTGGAGGGGAAGACGACGCATGAAGTTGCGGCGATTCTGACTGAGGCGGGCTTTCCGATTTCCCAACCGACCGTGGCCAGGTGGCTGAAGGAACGCCGGGAAGAGGTGGCGAACAAGACTGTCGCGATTTTCCAGGAACATGTGGAAAAGGAGTTACCAAAGGACCTGGAGGCTTTGGAGGCGATGGAGGTCCAGCTTCTGGCGTGGGCTGGAGAGGCTCCGGACTCCCGGGCGGCGCGGGTGGCGGCCTGGGAGCGGGTGAACGAGTCGATCGACGAAATTATCCGCGAGTTCGATGGGTTGAAGATCAAGGACGACAAGGGGCGTGCGGAATGGGCCAAGGCGTTTGTTGCGCGGGTGGCCAAGTGGCTGCTTGAGGACGGTGCGGACCAGAAGACCCGCCGGGCTTCGATGAAGCTGGCGACCGAGATCATTGCGACGAAGTTGCGATTCTCCGGGATCATCGAGGGGGCGGAGGCGGGGGCGATATATATCAACAAGGCTCCGGATTCTTCGGGATCGCCGAAGCCAGACGGTGGTCCGTCCGACAATTCCGGGAATAGCCGGCGGCTGTTGCTGGTGAAGGGGGACCCGGATGCCTGAGTCGTTGTACTTCGACCTGTCCCCCACTCAACACGAGTTCGTGATGAGCGACGCGCACCTGGTCCAGCTCATGGGGCCGATGGGCGAGGGCAAGACGTTTGCCAGCGTTGCGGGATTGATTGCGCACGCGGCCCGATGCGGCAAGGGCATACGGACGGCCCTGGTCCGGGATACGTTCCAGAACATCAAGACATCGACGATTCCAGACCTGCGGGACTATCTCGGGGCCTGGATTCGCTTTTACGATGGCGAAAAAAAGGCGACGATATTGTCGAATCCCCGCGTGGAGCTGGACTTTTTCGGGATCGACGACGAGGCCAGCATATCCAAGCTCCAGGGACCGCAGTATGCGGCGATCTGGCTGGAAGAGCCGGCGCCGATATATGAGAAGGCCAACGCCGGGCTGCCTCGGGAAGTTTTTAACATGGCGGTCGCCCGGGCGGCGCGGCAGCGGGAGACGGTCCCGCGTGTTCAAATATCACAGAACCCGTCGGACGAGGACCATTGGACGTCCGAGTTGGCGGACGAGCCGGACGGGGTGTATGCGAGCTACGAGGACCCGGACACGGGAGAAGTGTCCGAGATCATCAAGAAAACATTTTGGATCGCTCCGGGCGAGAACAAGCGGCTGTCTGGTTTGGCCCGGGCGTCGAACATCGCGGCGTTCAAGAACGATCCGGCCAAGTATGCCCGGTATGTCGAGGGCAAGACGGCCGAGGTGACGCGGGGAAAGAAGGTCACACCGGGCTACAATGAGAAAATTCACTATTCTCGGCATGTTCTGCCGGTGCTTCCGGGTGAAGCGTTTATGTTTTGGGATTCCTGGCAACATCCGACGTGCGTTCTGGCGCAGTACACGGCTCGGGGGCAGTTGATCGTTCATGACATCGTTCTCGATTCGGGTTTGGGCACCAAGGAACTGGTCGAGGAGCAGTTGGAGCCGTTTTTGCGGACGATGAAGTGGAAGGACAAGATCAAGACCTGGCGTCTGATCGGGGACTTCAGCATGCGGATACCGGACCAGTCGAGCGTCCGGAGCAGCGCGGCCAAGTATCTGGAGAAGAAGTTCGGGGTCCGTTTCGAGCCCGGTCCGGGGCGTTGGACGACGATCCGGGAGCACCTGAATTACTGTTTCAAGCGTCTCATCAACGAGGGGGAGCCGGCGGTTTTGCTGTCGCGGTCGGCGGTGAAGCTGCACAAGGCCCTCAAGGGCGGCTGGCATTACAAGGTGGATAATTCCGGCCGGATCATGGGGGACAAGCCGGTCAAGAATCAGCACTCGCACCCGGGCGATGCGTTTGCGAATGGTATTTCGGTTCTGATGCCATATCAGGGGATCGCGGACGTTCCGAAGGTATCCCGGGAAAAGAACATGCAGGCGGCGATGTCGTATCGGGGCGGGAATTACAGTCGGGGACGGAGGCAGTCTGGTGGCAGGTAGTTACGGCAAGTTTTGGGAGATGCGGGGCGGCGGTCCTTACGACGAGGGCCAGGAGATGTTCAAGTGCGTGGACTGCGGGGCGGAGACTCACCCGGTTGATGGCTGGGACGGCGCTCCGGACCCGTGCCATTGCGCGGGGCACTGTTCTTCGCGGTCCAGCGACTGGAGCCCGGGCGGGGTTTCCAGGCTTTACAGGGAAAACTTCGACCGGATATTTCCCGGCGCGCCGGGGGCGGGCAAATAATGGACCTGGTCCAGGTCATGATCCTGGTTTTGAGCGGGGCGGCGATATGGCTGGTCGGCCGGACCGAGCCTTGGCGGCGTTGGGGTTTCGTCGTCGGCCTGGTGGGGCAGCCGCTTTGGATTTGGGACACCTGGCGTCACGAGCAATGGGGCATCCTGATCCTGTCTGGTTGGTTTTTGTATGCCTATGGGCAGGGCATCTGGAACTTTTGGGTGAAGCATGCGGGATAAGACCACGAAAAAGCATTTCGAGCTGTTCAAGTCCGAGGTCCTGAAGTGGTTGAACACGCTGGGGATCAAGGGCTGGAGGCTCCATTTCTATCATGAGGACTCGGACGATACGGCGGGGTGCTGGGCAATCGTTCGGTACAAGACGGTTGATCGCGTTGCCGAGTTCGTTCTGGCCCGAACCTGGACCAGCGAACCGTTGGATCATGAGGTGGCCCAAACCGCTTTTCACGAATGTCTGGAGTTGCTGCTTGCGCCGCTGGTGAATCTGGCCCGGGAGCGATATGTGTCCGAGAATGCGATCGTCGAAGAGACTCACCATGTCATCCGGACGATCGAGAACACGTTTTATCCCGACCTGGTGGTTGAATAGCCATGCCGATCATCATTCCCGACCCGACGAACGAGCTGAAGGACCGGAAGCGGGAGATCGACACCATGGACCCGAATCGGGGTCCGGACGATCAGGAGCTTCGGGAGCGGGAAAAAGAGGCCGAGGCTTACGCGAACGAGAACGAGAAGCATTTCGTCGATTACGCCATGGACTGCCTGAAGCAGTCCATCAAGGCGTGGGATGATATTCGCCGGGTCCAGGAGGACTGCTGGAACGTCTACAACGAGAACGAGCCGGTAAGCTACCGGGACAAGGCGGACTGGCAGGCGCGGGTGGTCATTCCCAAGCCGTTCGAGACGGTGCAGTTCGGGGCGACCTCGGTCCGGAAGGCTTTCAGTCCCAACTTTTTGACGATCGAGAACGCCCGGGACCCGAAAAAAGCGGACTTCTGGAAGCGGTGGCTGGATTTCGAGCTGGGCACGCGGCGGGCGGACTTTGTGGGCCGTTTCACGGACGCCACGGTGATGAGCCTGGCCGTGGGCGTCAGCATGGAGATGATCCCGCGATGGGTTCCGGGTCAGGGCCTGGAGTTCAGCCTGGTCGAGCCGTGGAAGATTCAGCGGGACCCGGACGCTTTGTCCCGGGACCCCCAGGGCGGGATGTACTGGATTCACCAGGAGTGGC
>JAHJTB010000210.1 GCA_018830135.1 Pseudomonadota bacterium
CGGACCAGAACCGGACCCAGAGTCTGCTGACCAGTTCGGGACAGAATAAAATCCATATGGAAGACCAGGCTGGAAGTCAGCGCATCCTGATGCAAAGCCCAACGGCGAACTCCTTTATCCGCATCGGCGCACCCAACGACCCGCCTGCCGTGTACGGCCAGACACCCCATTACAGTACACTGCAACCCGACAAGGACGGCATCAAGCTGGTTACGGGCCAGGGGTTCGATATCAAGGCCGGTTTTTTCAACGAACTGGTGTTTTTGGAAAAACTGTCCGTCATGGGGGGGCTGGACGCCCGTATTTTCGGAGGGGCCAGGTCCATCTTGCTGCTTGGCCACCAGACGGATATATCCACATCTCTCGTATCTGAAGCCAATCTCGCCTTGCACTGGAAAATCGGCAACAAAATCGAAATGAAAGGCTCGAAGAAGAAGGTCGAGCTGGAGACGGTCGAAGTGGCCGCGGTCGAAAAAGCCATTCAGGGCAAGATTGAGAAAATACGCGGCCAATTGACGGCCGCCGCCGGCAAGGTCAATAAAATCAAAGGACAGGTCAACGAGGTCGTCGCTTCCGGAACCAGGGCCGAAGGCCGGGTGGATGACATCCAGGCCAGGGCTGACCGAGTTGAAGGTGAATTGTCCACGGCGGTGGAAACGGCCGACCATGTCAAGGGAGAATTGACGGAAGTGGTCGGCGAAGCCACTGAGGCCGCCCGTGAGCTGAAAGAGGCCGTCGGGACCGGGAACACCGTGGCCGACGAACTGACCCGGGTCGCGGATGATTTCAAATCCGTCACATCGGAGACTTTCCGAATCAACAAGATAGACTCGACCGTTTAGGGGAAGCCATGAAAGTCTATAAAAAACAGCACCTGTCCCTGCTGATCAGGGTCCTTGGCCTGAAGGACGCCCTGTACCTGGTCACGACCATCCTGGTATATTTCGATCTCAACGATCCGGATCATCCTCTCAAGGAACAGGACCTGTGGCAGGCCATCCCCGAGCAGTTGGGAGAGCAGGCCCTGGACATGGGACTGCCCAAGCCCTTGGGGGAAGTGTTGCTTACCAGCCAGTGTTTCGCCCCCCGGGGAAGCAGCCTGCAGGCCTCCCAGGTCTCCCTCCGGGTGGGAGACTTGACCAAGACGCTGAATGTTTTCGGCGATCGGTACTGGAAAAAAACCGGCGGAATCGTACACGGCGCCACCGAGCCCGAACCTTTCACCGTCATGCCGATCACGTACGACAGGGCCTTTGGCGGCCAGGGGTTCGCCCCGAATCCCATGGGAAAAGGGCTGAAACCGACGGCCGGACCCGACGGCGGGTCCGAGTATCCCCTGCCCAATATCGAACACCCCGACCGGCTTGTCGGTTCGCCCAGGGACACGCCCTGGCCCTCCGGGTTCGGTCCCCTGGACCCGATGTGGACTCCCCGTTCCGACATGGTCGGCACGTACGACGATAAATGGCAGGCCGAGCGCTGGCCTCATTACCCGGACGACTTTCATGTGGAATTCTTCAACCTCGCCCCACCGGACCAGAAATTGAACGATTACCTGCAAGGCGACGAAACGATCGAGATCGTCAACATGCATCCCGAATTGCCGGTGATCACCTCCCGCCTCCCTTCCTTAAGGGTGCGCTGTTTCGTCACGCACCAGAAGGACCGCAAGGCCGGCCCGGAAGAGGACCTCTTCGATGAAGTAAAAACCAGAATCGACACCTTGTGGCTCTTCCCGGAAATCATGCGCGGCGTGGTGATGTACCGCGGGACCTTGAAGGTCCTGGATGAGGAGTACGCCGACATCCGCCGCATCTTCCTGGCTTCGGAAAAAGCCGGCGAACCGCCCAAATCGATCGAGTATTACTTTGAAGAACAACAAAAAGAGGCCGATCTTTCCGTGGCGATGGACCCGGCCCCTTTGCAGCATGCCGAGAAACAGATCAAGACCGCCCTGAAAAAAATCAGGGCCATCCCCAGGGAAATCGAGAACATCAAAAAACAGGCCATGGGCAAGGCCCCCCGGATGAAGCGTTCTCTTTCCGAAATTCACCAGATCACCAAAGGAGTAATCAGCGGCCGGCTGGCCGATCTGGACAGACTGGAAACCATGTCCCGCTCCCTGCATTCCGAATTCGGACACAAAGTTAAAATAAACCTGGATATGTTCGATCGAATGAGGACCAAACTCCAGGACATGGGCCGGCATATCGACCAGACCGTCGCCCACCTGGCTCGAACGCAACAGGAAATGGCCGCGGCCCCGGCCCAGGCCGAACAACAGCTTTCGGAATTCCTGAAAAAGAACATCTCGCCCCATGACCTGGAACTGGCCGGCCTGGACCCGGACAACCTGGACTTTTTGCATGAAACGACCGAACCCGCCTGGCGTGAGGCTGGATTCGACTTCGTGGTCCGCTGCCGGAAAAACCTGGAAATCGACCGGGAAGCCAGTGACCGGCTGGCCGAACTGGGTCTGGAAAGGCACACCATCAAGCGAGCCTGGCTGGGTCTGAATCCGGTGGAAGCTGACGAGGAGCCGGCCTCCTGGGCCCTTCCGACGGAGAATCCCGGGGCAGGGCGGGAGGGACCGCTCATCCTGCCCGCGGGTCTGGTCATTCCCCGTTTCGACGACGCAAAACTCAAACGGATCGCCATTCGACCGGGAGATTACGATACGGACCGGGATGAGGTCCTGGTCGAAGGGTCCGACCAGGGTCCCCTGGCCTTGCTGATCGACGACGGGGCGCCGGTCATCCGGGCCGGTGACGATCTTTCGGCCTGGCTGGTCGAACAGGAGATCGGCGACCTTTGTTCGGTCGTGGCCTTGAAGGCTCCTGGAGACCAGGCGGACGAAAATACGGCCCGGTCCATTGAGGCGTGCAGCGCTTTTCTGGTGCTGCTGCCTGCCTCCCAGGCCAAATCCAAGGATGTGGAGGAGGCCTGGCTCGGGGCGTTTCCCAACGCCCAAATGCTGCCGCTGCCGGAAGGGGAGAACGTTTTCGAGGCGCAACGAAAAGGAGTCGATATCCGGGAGTGGCTCATCGAGGCCCTGCCTCCTGAAATGGCTCGGGCGCACAAATTCGAATCGATCGTTCCTTTGCCGGGACAATCGCCGGGCGAATTCAAACTGCCGGCCCTGCCCCTGTCCGCCGCGGCGATTAAAGGCCTGGTCGACAAGGCCATTGAGGACGTGAACGCCGCTTTCAAACCGGAGACCGACCAACTCCTGGCCATGAGCGCCGAGATCGAACAACACGTGCGGGACTCCGCCGTAAAAATCGGTCTGGATCCGGATGAGGCCTTGGCTCAAGCCAAAAACCAGCCCGTTAAATCCTTCGCCGAACACGCGGAAGATACGGCCCGGGGGCTGGCTGAAAGGCGCGAAGCGCTCAAGGCCCCGAACTTTCTGCCGCCGGGCGTGGAAGACAAGATGAAGGAGTCCGAAGCGAAAATCCGGCGGATGGGACAGGAGGCGGAAGCCCGCTGGCAGGCGGGCCAGGCCGAGCTGGCCGCGGGAAGGGAGAAAATCGCCGCGGCCAGGGCCAAGGCTCAAAGCGGAGAATTTCCGCCCGAGATCAAGGCCAGGATGAAAGAGTACGGCATCGATTCGGACAAGCGCGGAAAAGTCACGAGAGAGGAGGTGATCGAACGCTATCAGGCCGGAGACAGCCTTTCCCAGGCCAATATGTCCGAACTGGACCTCTCCGGACTGGACCTGGCCGGAATCGACCTTAAATCGGCCGACTGCACCAAGACGGATTTCAGCGGGTCCAACCTCGAAGGAGCGGACCTGTCCCAGGCCGTGGCCATGGAGGCGAATTTTTCGGAAGCCAATCTGCAAGGGGCGATTTTCCAAAAGGGTTTGTTCATGAAAGCCCTGTTTAAAAAATCCGATCTGCGCCGCTCCCAGCTCAGACAGGCCTTGATGAAGGGAGCCGATCTGACCGAAGCCGATCTAAGGGAAGCCGTGGTGGACATGGTCATTTTCAGCCAGGCCAAACTTGCCAAGGCCAGGCTGGCGGAATCCGACGTGGGCCTAAGCATCTTTGCCGGGGCCGATGTTTCCGAGACGGATTTCGCCGGGGCCCGGCTCGAAAAATGCCTTTTCAAGGACACGCTCCTTGACAAAGCCGATTTTTCCGGAGCCGCCGTCAATTCGACCCTGTTTTACGGGGCCAAGGGGGCGGAGGTCGTTTTCACCGGGGCCAACATGGACAAGGCTCGTCTGGGCGGGAAGACCGATCTGTCGGGGGCCGACTTCAGGGAGGCTTCCATGAAGGAGGCCTGTTACCGGGATTCGGACCTCAAGGGCGCATCTTTCCAAGGCGCGAACCTTGAAAAGGCCATCCTGGAGAACTGCGACCTGTCCCAAACCGATTTTTCCAAAATCACGGCCAGGAAGTGCCGTTTGATCAAATCCAACCTGGAAGGCGCGGACCTGCGGGCTGTCAATCTGTTCCACGGTTCCCTGCGCAAATCCAGGCTGGTCAACGCGGACCTGAGCCGGTCCAACCTGTTTGGAGTGGATTTTTACAAGGCCGTCTTTGGAAATACAAACCTGGACCTGACCAACATGAAGAGAACCCAGCTTCATGGGAGAACGGAATTTCTGGAATGAATCGGGAAGAAATCCTGAATACGATCCGAGAGGGCGGAACGATCGAGAAGGCCGACCTTGCGGGCGTCGACCTTTCGGGCGCCGATCTGAGCGGCGGCCGCTTTGAAAAGACCTCTTTTCAAAACGCCGATCTGAGCGGCGCCAATCTCCTGAAAACAGGCTTCAAGAAATGCGATTTTTCCGGCTGCCGCCTCGATGATACGGATTTGACCAAAGTCGATCTCAGAGAGATGAATTTTGTCGGGGCCAGTTTGAAACGAATCAAGACCCACATGACCCTCCTGGGAGACGCCGATCTGTCCGGGGCCGATCTGTCGGAAGCCCGGTTGGGCTGGTCGATGATGCAGAGAACCAAACTGGACCAGGCCAACTTGAGCGAAGCGGTCATCGAGAAGACCATGCTCAATCAAGCCTCGTTCCAAGGGGCCGATCTGACCCGGGCCAGCTTGACCAAAGTCATGTTCAACGAAGCGGACTTCACCGGGACCGTGTTCAAGGACACACATTTTTTTAAAGTATTCCTCAGGGCGGCCAATCTGGAGGGGCAGAACTTCGCCGGGATATCCTTCTCGACGGTCAACGCGGACGGGGCCAATCTGAAAGGGGCGGACTTCACCGGCTCCAATATTTCCATGTCCAACTTTTCCCGGGCCGATTTGAGCGGGGCCTGTCTGATGGGGGTCCGGGGCCAAAACGCCATGTTCATGGACGCCGTCCTGATCGAAGCCGTCATGACCAAGGGGAATTTCTCCCAGGCCTGCTTCGGCCGGGCCGACCTGTCCCGGGCGGAACTGACCGAAGCCAACCTGGAGTATTGCATTTTCGAAGAGGCCGTTTGCCGGGCGACCGTATTTCACAAGGCATCGTGCTATTCGGCCAATTTTTCCCATGCCGACCTGACGGCGGCTGATTTCAAGGGAGCCAATATGTACATGGCCAAGATGCACGCCGTCATTGAGGACCACACTAATTGGGACGAGGCCCTCAGGCTGGGAATCCGATTAACGGACAAGGACCTGGAAGAGGCGGAAAACTGGCAGCCGCCCGCATAGGATTGAACCCAACTGATATTCAGGTTAAAAACTGGAGGCGTTATGAACAACCTGGCCCATGATAGATTGAGAGATCAACCATTCCTGGAATACGGCCGCGTAACCACCCTTGAGGGCGAAGCCTTTGCCGTGGAAACCGACTTCGGCCGGCTCCAGGCCAAACGCTCGGCCGGCTGTCTGATCAAACCGATGGCCGGCGATGCCGTTCTGCTGTCCCTGGACCGCGCCGGGCGCTGCTATATCCTGTCCGTGCTGGAACGCGCCGCATCGAACGCCGATCGATTGGACCTGGATTTTAAGGGACAGGTGAACCTGAACGTCAGCCAGGGCGGATTGACGCTCAAGACAGATGGGAACCTCTCCCTGATCGGCGGAGAGGATATCGCTCTGGCTTCCGAGGAAATATCCGTCAGCGCCCGCCGGGGCGAGGCCTTCATAGGCGATATGTCTTTCGTGGGCCGCTTCCTCAAAACCCAGGTGGAAAGAATCGACTCCGCGGCCGTGACCGTGGAACACGCCTTCAAGCGCCTGACCCAGCGGCTCGGAAACGCCTTCCGTTTCATCAAGGAGCACGAAGAGGTTCAGACCGGGTCCACCCGGTACCTGGTGGAAGACCTGCTGGCCATGCATACCAAAAATACGGACCTGACCTCCGAGGAAATCGTAAAAATCATGGCCGAACAGATTCACCTGGGATAAAGGAGGACCGAGATGTTTATGTTGACCATGGGCGCCGGCACCAACCTGGCTTTTCCGGACGTCTGCATCACGCCCGTCCCCAGTCCGACCGGTCAGGTCCCGACTCCGATTCCCTATCCGGATACGGCCATGACGGCCACCTCCGATTCACCGGCCAACAATGTTCTGGTGGACTGCATGCCGGCCCTCAATCTGAAATCCGAAGGCAAGGTCAGCCTGGGGGACAATGCCGGCGTCCAGGGTGGGGTCGTTTCCCACGACGTCTCCGGCGAGTCGTTCTATGTCGTGGGCTGTATTACGATTTTGGTCGACGGCGTTCCCGCCCAGCGACTGACCAGCGTCACCGGTCAAAACGCCCAGGGGGTTCTGCCCAATGCGCCGGGTATGTGTATCTTCCCCAGCCAGGTGACCGTATTGTCTTTGGGCTGAAAAGATTGTCACTCTTCCGTCTAAACGGAGGGAATAAGATAAGAACATCCATTCGGTTCCCAGGCTCCAGCGGGGGGAGCAACCGTCTTTTTTATCAAGAGTAGCTCTGGAAATTCGGATTGAATGAAACTCGATATAACGGGATGGTTTTGGCTTGACGAGGTGACTGCCTATCCCGGGTTTCTCACCGGGTTCCGTCGCGAGGTCGAGAAATCATTAGCGAAACGCGAAGTTGGAGGAGATTTTGGCCGCGGGCATATCGGACATATGTTGAGGGCTAAAATCTTCGAGGCGAGCGTTGCAGAAAGGATTTCCCGTCCTCGGCAGGAAGCGGTCGGGAAATCAGGGTTAAGCCCCTAACTGCCGTTTTTAGGATGAACGTTCCCCTGAATTCCTCCCGATGAAGAATTCCCTGAGAACCTCCTCGACCACGGAGTAGGGATCGTTCCTGCCGGCCATGATGGCTTCTATGTAGTCCCGTTTGCGGCCTGTGCCCTTGAGCCCGGCAAAAACGATCTTCTCCAGTTCGTCCTTGAAGATCAGCCCCAGTTCCTGTTCGACCCGAGCGGCCTGAAGCTGATCCATGGCCCGGCTTTCGCGCAGGTACATCTGATGGGCCAGGATGGCTTCGAACAGTTCCTCGATGCCCTGAACCTGGCCTTCCCGGACGCCGGCGGCCACCGTGGGAAGAATCCGCGGAATCCAACCGTCCTGTTTATCGCCGAGTCCCATGTGCAGGGTGGCTTCCAGGCTGCGCAGGCATGCTTCCGCTCCGTCCAGGTCGGCCTTGTTGAGCACGATCAGGTGGGCAATCTCCATGATCCCGGCCTTCATGGCCTGGATGTCGTCGCCCATGCCCGGTGTGAGCAGCAGGAGGCAGGTCTGGGCCACGTGAAAAACGTCCACTTCATCCTGGCCGGCGCCCAGGGTTTCAACGATGATCACGTCCTGGCCCAAGGCTTCGATAATGCGGACCACGTCGCTGGCGGCCCGGGCCAGACCGCCCAGGTAGCCTCGCGATCCCATGGAGCGGATGAATACGCCGTCGTCAATGGAGTGCTTCTGGAAGCGGATCCGGTCGCCCAATATGGCCCCGCCTGAAAAAGGGCTCGAAGGGTCCACGGCGATCACGCCGACCGTCATGTCGCGCTGGCGAAACCGGCCGATCAACCGGTCGATCAAAGTCGACTTGCCGCTGCCGCCGGCGCCGGTCAGACCGATGACCATGGCCTTGCCGGTGTGCGGGTAGATCAGCTTCATCAGGTCGCCGATCTTTTCAGAACGGTTCTCGGCCATGGTGATCACCCGGGCCGCCATGCGGCGGTCGCCGCTCACCAGCCGTTCGGCCATTTCCTCCGGGCTGAGCGTCCTCCGGGCGGCCATCAGTCTTGCGGCCTGACGTTGGCCTTGATGTAGCCAAGAATGTCTTCGGTCAGGGAGCCGCCCCGGAACACCTCGTCCACGCCCATCTCTTTCATGACCGGGATGTCTTCGGGCGGGAACGATCCGCCGACCACAAACAGCACGTCGTCCAGGCCCTTGTTTTCCATCTCGGCCACGATTCGGGGGGTAAAGACCAGATGCTCGCCGGACAGATAGCTGATGCCGATCACATCCGCGTCCTCGTCAACGGCCGCGTTGACGATGCCTTCCACGGTCTGGTACATGCCCAGGTAGACCACTTCCATGCCGGCTTTCCGCAGCAACGACGCCACCACCTTGGCGCCTCGATCATGGCCGTCCAGACCGACTTTACTGACAATGACCTTGATTCGCTTGTCGCTCATTCGCGTTCACTCCGTTCGCTTTCCTGTTCGCTATTAAAACGGCGACTCGATGATTTCCATGGGATCGTAAGGATAACCGAAGACCTGGCGGACCGTGCCCAGCAGCTCAGATGTGGTGGCATAGGCCTGCGTGGCCTCGATCATGGCCGGCAGGGTATTCCTGCCCTCAACCGCGTCGTCGCGCAGCCGCCGGATGGCTTCGGTCAGCTTGTGCCGGTTCCGGGACTTCTTCAGGGCGATCACGTCTTCAATCTGCTGGCGGGCCGATTGCTCGGCCACGCGCTGCACCCCCAGCGGCGTTGCCGTTTCCTGCTCGGTGTCGAAGATGTTCACGCCCACGACCAGTTTTTCTCCCTGGTCCATTTCTTCCTGGCGCTTGACCGCTTCCCTTTCGAACTGGCGGTCCAGCCATTCCGTGCGGATGCATTCCTCCATGCCGCCCAGTTCCTCCACTTCCCGCATGATTTTCAGCGCTTCCTGCTCCACCCTGTCCGTCAGGCTTTCGACAAAGTACGATCCGCCCAACGGATCGGCCACGTTGGTCACGCCGGTTTCGTAGGCAATGATCTGCTGGGTGCGCAAGGCCTGAAGATGGCCCTTTTCGGTGGGCAGGCACATGGGTTCGTCGTACGAACAACAGTGCAATGACTGGACGCCGCCCAGGACGGCGGCCAGGGCCTCGTAGGAAATACGGACCAGGTTGTTCAGCGGCTGCTGGGGGAGGAGCGAGCAACCGGCCGTATGCACGGCAAACCGGAACTGCATGGACCGCGGGTCTTTGGCCCCGTACTTTTCCTTCAGCAGCCGGGCCCACATGCGCCGGGCCGCCCGAATCTTGGCGATCTCCTCGAAAAAGTCGATGTGGCAGGAGACATAGAAGGTGAACCGGGGCGCGAATTCGTCAATGTCCAGCCCGCGGCGGATGAGTTCGTCGATATAACACATGGCGATGCCGAATCCAAAGGCCACTTCCTGGGGCGCGGTAATGCCCTGCTCCCTGAGGTCGTACATGTTGACCGTGGTGTAGTACCACTTGGGCATTTCCTTGGTGCAGAACTCCATCACGTCGCTGCCCAGCTTGATGGACAGGTCCAACGGGCAGGCCGGCCGAAAGCCGCAGTACCGGAAATGGATGGGATCGTTCTGGATCGATCCGCGCAAGCCGGAAATATCGTACCCCTTGTTCCGGGCCACGGCCACATACTGGGCCATGCTCGCCGCCGCGGCCGTTGAAGCGGTGATCACCGACCAACTGACCCGGTCCAGGGGTATGTCGCCGACCAACGTTTCCATGTCCTTGATGGAAGAGATATTGACGCCGGTCAGGCCAACTTCACTCCGGGCCCAGGGATGGTCCGGGTCCAGGCCCATTTCGCAGGTCACGTCGGCAATGGTGTTCAGTCCGGTCCCCCCGTTCTCGAAGCAATAGGCCGCTCGTTCGTGGGTGTCGGCCGGGGAACCGATGCCTACGACCTCCCGCCGCGTCCAGAATCGACCCCGGAACATATTGGAGTGGATGCCGCGGGTGAAAGGATACTGGCCGGCGTCGGCCACGTTCTCATCATAATTTTCAGCCGGCCGGTCCCGCGGCCTGTAGATTTCCTTGACCTCAAAGCCCGACCAGGTCCGGGTGCTTTGAGGTTTTTCATAGTAGGCCCTCAGATAATCGTCCCAGTTGACTTTGGGGGTCCCGGTGTCTTTTTTGGCCTGACTGCCCTGGCTCATGCTTCCTCCTCCCCGCAATTGCAGCCGTGAGTTCCTCTGAACCGGCTGCATTATTTCCTTGACATCGTTCCTGCCCGTCCCTATACTTACTCAGCGGTCACCATTGATTACTTTAAGGTAAGATAACACCGGAAAGCCGACCCGTCAAGCGTTATTTACCAGTTGTGCCCGACCTTCTGGCAAACCAATAGGTTATGGGGTTAGAAACATAGCTCCCGGGAAAGGTTCGTGGCCGACAGGGCTTGTCTGCCTCGGGCCAGACTTGTACGCCTCCGGCGTGGTGCTTCGTCGCCTGCGGCTCCTTGCAACGACGGGTGGGTTGCGACAGGGGAATGAGAAGCGTCTGTGTCGCCAGGAAGTGCCGGAGTTGCGATAGGATGGAACAGAATGGCGTTTCGGTAAGGGAAGTCTTGCTGGCGGCGTCTGGGAGCGGTTCACTGCCCCATCACTTCCCCAAAGCCGAAATACCCCGTCGTTGCGAGGAGCGAAGCGACGAAGCAATCTGGTGAACCCGGTCCTATCCAGTGGTAATCAAATAACTTTTAATCACTATACCCCGAAATCCCCGAATTTATTTTTCAGGAGTTCCTAAAAAGGCATGACCCGCCAAAACGACTTCAAAAGCCAGGATAAAAGCCTGCGGCGACAGATGGTTGTCGATACGGCCATCAAGGTCTTCCACCGGAAAGGGTACCGCTCGGCCACGCTGGACGACGTGGCCCACGACCTGGGCCTGACCAAACCCGCCCTGTATCATTACGTCTCGTCCAAGGAAAACCTGCTATCCCAGATCTATATCCAGGCCTTGGAGAGCTTTTTCTCGTATATCTACGAGATACCGAGCCTGGAATTGTCTCCGACCGAAAAAATGCGGCTCTTCATCCGGCGGCACCTCAAGACCGTGGTCATCGAGAACCTGGCCATGTTTTCGGTTTTTTTCAGCGAAGAGAATCAACTGCCCCAGGAGGATGTTCAGCGGATTCGCGGGGAGAAGCGGAAGTTCAACAAGGTGGTGGAGCAGATTATCCAGGAGGGAATGGACTGGGGCTGTTTTCGTCGCCTGAATCCCAAGCTCATGTCCTACGCCATCATCGGCATGTGCAACTGGCTGTACCGTTGGTACGATCCGGAAACGAGCCTGTTCAGCCCCGATGAAATCGCCGACCAGTTCGTCTCGCTGCTGGAAGATGGATATGTACACCCGGGAGATGAAGGCCGGCCGGCGGGGGCCGGCGCATCCGGAGGCCTGGCGGACGGGGAGTACCTGGAACGCAGGCGTGACCTGCTCGATGATTTGAAGGAAAAGTCAAGCCAGGTGGCATCCTTGATCGATGAGTTGAAAATGCTGATGTAGCATGGAGTCGGCCATGAAAACACGTCTCACGGATCTTTTGGGGATCGAGCATCCCATTGTCCAGGGCGCCATGACCTGGGTCTCCTTTCCGCCTCTGGTGGCCGCCGTCTCCAATGCCGGCGGCCTGGGCATCCTGGGGGCGGCGTTCATGTCGGTGGAGGAGTTGCGTGACAGCATCCGGGAAGTGAGAAGGCTCACCCCAAAGCCCTATGGTGTCAACTTTGCGGCGGACAATCCGCTGATCGACGAACTCCTGGATGTGATCACGGACGAGCAGGTCCCGGTAGTCAGTTACGGAATCGGCAACCCCCGGAAAATCATCGAACGCACCAGGCGGCACGGCATCATCAACCTGCCCACGGCCGGGTCGCTTCGACATGCCGTGCGCGCGGAACGGGACGGAGCGGACGCGGTTATCGTGCAGGGCACCGAAGCCGGCGGGCATACCGGCTTCGTGTCCACGGTCGTGCTGACGCCGCTTGCCGCCGGATCATTGAAGGTCCCGGTGGTGGCGGCCGGCGGAATCACGGATGGCCGCGGGCTTGTCGCGGCCCTGGCCCTTGGCGCGGAGGGCGTGTCCATGGGCACCCGGTTCATCGTCACCCGTGAATCACCGGTCCCTCGACACGTCAAGGAATTGATCATTGCAAAAAGCGAAGAGGATACGGTGGTCACCGACAACTTCACCGGCGTGCGCTGCCGGGTGATCCGAAACGAATTTGCCGAAAACCTGATCAAAATGGCTGAAAACGAGGCGCCTCCCTGGGAGATATTAAAAGCCGGCGTGGGAAAAATAAGAGCGGCCTATGTGGACGGGGACATCAAAGGCGGTTCCATGGCCTGCGGACAGGCCTGCGGCCTGGTCAACAACATTCCCACCTGCCGGGAACTGATCGACGAAATCATCCAGCAGGCCGGGGAACGGTTGCGGGAGATTCAGGCCAAAGCCGCACGATAGCCTGCCTGAACCGATATTCCAGTCAGGCCCCGGGCAGGATGCATCTTCTCCGTTCGCATTCGTTGAACCGTGGCATATTGGGTCCGGCCGCCCGCGCGGCCTCTGGTCGAAGGACGACTCTGCCGCCGGGTCCCAGTATCTATCATGGCCAGGGCGGCAGTCGGAGTCCTGAGACCAGAGGCCGCGACAGGGCGGTTGGCGATCGCCCCCATTAATTGAATGGCTACTCTTCACAGGTGGGTTGATTCCCCGCAAAGTGCTTTCAACAAGCCTTCGCCAGCCCGAATTCCCCATCGGGCTATGAAATTTGGGAAGTGGGCGCGTCAGAGGCTTTCCGCCCTGCCGATGTTTCGCAAGCAATGCCGGCCAGGGCGCGTTCGGCCAGCAGTTCGACCAGGGGCTGGGCCTGAAAGGGGGCGCCGGTGCGGTGGATGCCGTCCTGGAACTGGAGCCAGCAGCCCGAGCAGGAGGTGACGGCCAGGTCGGGCTGGTGGGGGAGGATGGTTTCGGCGCGACGTTCGAAAAGCCTGCGGCTCATGTCGTAGTGCCAGAGGTTGAAGACGCCGCCGTAGCCGCAACAGACCGGGGCCTGGTCCGCGCCGACCAGTTCGACGCCGGGCAGGCTTTCGATCAGGTCCCGGGGCTCCCGGTAGACGCCCTGCTTGCGCCGCAGGTGGCAGGGGTCGTGGTAAAAAACCCGCAGGGGCCGACCCGGAGGGGCGGCCGGCTTCCACTTCAGCACGTTGACCAGCAGGTCGGAGAGGTCCCGGACCCGCCCGGCCAGATCGGGATAGGTCTGAAGCTGGTGGGAGCAGGTGGCGCAGAAGGCGGCGACATAGTCGAAGGCGGTTGCATTCAAGACGGCCATGTTCTTTTGGGCCAGGTAGCGGGCGGTGCGCAGGTCTCCGGCCCCGGCGGCGGGCTTGCCGCAACAGACCTGGTCCAAGGGCACGACGATCCGGGCCCCGGCCGCCTGGAGCAGCCGGGCGGCGGCCCGGGCCGATTCGGGCCGGAGGTAGTTGGCCACGCAGCCGACGAACAGGGCCACGGTGGGGCCGTCGCCGGTGGAGGGGGCGGGTTCCCAGGTTTCGAGAAAGGACCGTTCGGCCGGACCGGGCAGCCAGCGTTCGGGGTCGAAGCCGGGAAGGGGAAGGCGGAAGTTAAGTCCGCTGTCCGGAGGCACGCGGCGGAGGAAGACGTCCCGGTTTTGCCAGAGCCGCCGGGCCACGGGGCCCCGGGAGAGCAGGTCCCGGCCCAGCATGCCCTGGAGGCGGGCCAGCCCGCCCTCGCCCAGGGCCAGGGACCGGCCGGCCTGGATCAGTTCGTCGGTCTTGACCCCGCTGGCGCAGATTTCGGCGCAGGCCCCGCAGCCGACGCAGTGGGAGAGGAGGTCCTTCATGCGGTCGGCCAGGCCGGATTCGCCGTGCAGGTCGGCCCGCATCAGGGCGACCTTGCCCCGGGGGGCCGAGCCTTCCCAGCCCGTGAGGCCATAGACCGGGCAGACGCTCAGGCAGCGGCCGCAGCGCACGCATTGTTCGAGGGCGGACTTGAGATCGTTGGAGGTCATGGGCCCGGGAATATCTTGCCCGGGTTCATGATGCCGGCCGGGTCGAAGGCGGTCTTGACGCGGCGCATCAGGGAAAGGACCTCGGGCCGGATTTCCATGTCGATGAATTCCCGCTTGGTGGTGCCGATGCCGTGTTCGCCGGAGATGGTGCCGCCCAGTTCGAGGGTTGCGGCGAAGACGTCCCGGACCGCGGCCCGGGCCCGGCGGGTCTGTTCCGGGTCCTGGCGCTCGTACATGACGTCCACGTGGATGTTGCCGTCTCCGGCGTGTCCGAAGCTGATGATCTGAAGCCCGTGTTTGCGTCCGATGTCGTCGAGACGGACCATCATTTCCGGGATGCGGCTTCGGGGAACGACGATGTCCTCGTTCATCTTGCCCGAGGCGGCCCGAAACAGGGCCGGGGAGATGGCCCGCCTGGCCCGCCACATGGCTTCGGCCTCCTCGGGGGCGTCGGCGCGTTTCACGGTCCGGGCATTGTTTTCGAGGCACAACCGGGCGACCGTATCGGCTTCGGCCCGGGCCTGGGCCGGCGGGCCGTCGGTTTCGACGAGGAGCATGGCCCCGGCGGCGCGATCGAGTCCCAGGTGGAGATAGTCGTCCACGCAGGCGATGGAGGCGCGGTCCATGAACTCGAGGGTGGCCGGGACGACCCGGGCCGCGGTCAGGGCGGCCACGGTCCGGGCCGCGTCGCTCAGATCGTCGAACCAGGCGGTCAGGGTCTCCTTGGACTCGGGCAGGGGCAGAAGGCGCAGGATCAGGCGGGTGATGACGCCCAGGGTGCCTTCGGAGCCCACCAGGAGCCGGGTCAGGTCGTACCCGACAACGCCCTTGGCCGTGCGCACGCCGGTCTCGATGATCTCGCCCGTGCCCAGGACCGCCTGAAGCCCCAGGATGTAGTCCCGGGTGACGCCGTACTTGACCGCCCGCGTGCCGCCCGCGTTTTCCGCGGCATTGCCCCCCAGGGTCGAGAAGTCCCGGCTGGCCGGGTCGGGGGGATAAAAGAGGCCCACGGCTTCCACCGCGGCCTGGAAGTCGGCCGTGACCAGGCCGGGGCCGACCACGGCGATCAGGTTGTCGGCGTCGATTTCGAAAATCCGGTTGAAGCGGGTCATGACGCAGACCAGGCCGCCCCGGACGGGCAGGGCCCCGCCGGTCAGGCCGGAGCCGGCCCCCCGGGGGATGACGGGTATCCGGTATTCGTTGGCCAGGCGGATCAGGGCGGCGACCTCTTCGGGGGTCGCCGGACGGGCCACGGCGTCGGGCCGGAAATCGGGCTGGTTACTGGCGTCGGTGCCGTATAGCACGAGGTCCTCGGGCCGGGTCGAAAAATAGTCCGGTCCCAGAACGGCTTCCATTTTTTTGCGGGCTTCGGGTACGATCATAGGGGAATAATGGCCCGAGACGGCCGGCAAGTCAACCGGGGGCCTCCCGGAGTTCAATACCGGACCTTCCGGAGAAAGAGGCCTCGGGCCGGGGCCGTGGGGCCGGCCCGGGAACGGTCCCGGATCGAGAGCAGGTCGGCAAAGGCCTCGGGAGTCATGCGGCCGCGTCCGACTTCGACCAGGGTGCCGACCATGGCCCGGACCATGTGCCGGAGGAAGCCGTCGGCTTCGATGGATATCCGGACCAGACCGTCGGGCCGGGTTTCGAGGCGGGCGGCGATGACTTCGCGGACCGTGGTTTGGACCGAACTGCCCGAGGACTGAAAACCGGCGAAGTCGTGCCGGCCCACGATGACGGGCAGGGCGCGGGCCATGGCCTCGACGTCCAGGCCGGGCCTTTGATGCCAGAGAAAACGGCGTTCGAGGGCCGGACGGACGGCGGAGACCATGAGGTCGTAGTCGTAGACCTTGGTCCGGGCGCTGTATCGGGCGTGGAAATCGAGGGGGACCTCCTCGACGGAAAGCACGGCGATCTGGTCGGGAACCAGGGCGTTGAGGCCGCGGCGGATTTCTTCGAGGGAGAGTCGGGACGCGGTGCGCAGGCTGGCCGCCTGGCCGCGGGCGTGGACGCCTGCGTCAGTGCGCCCCGCGCCGAAGACGGTTATGGTCTCGCCCGTCAGGCGGGCCAAGGCGGTTTCAAGCAGGCCCTGGACCGTGGGCCGATCGGCCTGGCGCTGCCAGCCGGCCAGGCCGGTCCCGTCGTACTCGATGACGAGCTTGAGGTTGCGCTCCGCCCGCCCGCCCGGCCCGTGGTTCATGGCCTCCGACGCCGGTTCAGGGGCGGAGACCCAGGCTGGCAAGACCGGCCGTTTCCGGCTGGCCGGTCATGAGGTTCATGTTGCAGACCGCCTGGCCCGAGGCGCCCCGGGTCAGGTTGTCGATGACCGAGACCGCCTTGACCCAGCCGGTGCGGTTGTCGACGAAGTAGCCGATGTCGCAGAAGTTGGTGCCCCGCACGTCCAGGGTGTGGGGCAGGCGGTCCGGTTTGCGGACCCGGACGAAGACCTCGTCCCGGTAGAAGGCGGAGGCGGTGTCGTACAGGTCCTCGGCCTTGGCCGTTCCGGTCAGAGGGGCGTAGACCGTGCTGAGGATGCCCCGGGAGATGGGAACGAGGTGCGGGGTGAAGGCGACGGCGACCGGCCGGCCTGCCAGCAGGCCCAGCTCCTGTTCGATCTCGGGCGTGTGGCGGTGGCCGGTGACCTTGTAGGCCATGAGGCCGTCGTCGATTTCGCAGAACTGGCTGGTCATGTTCGTTCCCCGGCCGGCCCCGCTGACCCCGGACTTGGAATCGGCGATGATCCGGTCCGGGTCGACCAGGCCGGCGCGAAGCAGCGGCGCGGCGGCCAGGATGATGCTGGTGGGGTAGCAGCCCGGATTGCCGATCAGCCGGGCCTCCCGGATACGGTCGCGATAGAGCTCCGGCAGGCCGTAGACCGCCTCGGCCAGCAGGTCGGCGGCCTGGTGGGGTTCGTACCAGGCCTCATAGACCGCCGGGTCCTTGAAACGGAAGTCCGCGGACAGGTCCACGACCCGTGATCCGCCCGCCAGCAGGGCCGGTATGATCTCCATGGCCGTCCGGTGCGGGACGGCGGTGAAGACGAGATCGGCCCGGGCCGTCAGGGCGGCCGGGTCCGGGGTTTCGAGGACCAGGTCCTCGAGGCCGCCGAGCCGTCCGTCCAGGGAGGGAAACAGGTCGGCCACCCGGCGTCCGGCTTCCTGCCGGGAGGTGACGGCCGTGAGTTCAACCCCGGGATGAACGGCCAGGATGCGAAGCAGTTCGACCCCCGTGTAACCGGAGGCCCCGACAATCGCCGTTTTGATCATGGCATGACCTCAAACTACAAAAAAAGAGGAAGGCCGCCGGCAAGGGGGCCTTCCTTGAGGATTCGCGCGATCCCGGTTTCGGGAGATTAACGCTTGGAGTACTGGAAGCGGGCCCTCGCGCCCTTTTGCCCGTATTTCTTGCGCTCCTTCTTGCGAGCGTCTCGGGTCAGGAACCCGGCTCGTTTCAAGGGCGTGCGCAGTTCCGGGTTGGCGGTTTCCAGGGCCTTGGCGATGCCGTGCCGGACCGCGCCGGCCTGGCCGGCGATGCCGCCGCCGTCAGCCAGAACGTGGAAATCGTACAGACCCTCGCTACCGGTCAGCGCCAGGGGCTGGCGGGCGATCATTTCGAGGGTTTCCCGGGCGAAGTATTCCTTGATGCCCCGTTTGTTGATCAAAATCTTTCCGGTACCCGGGGTCATCCAAACGCGGGCGACCGCGTTCTTGCGTTTGCCGGTGGCGTAGTAGCGGTTCTCGGCCTTCATCCGATCCTTACTCCTATATGTTCAGTGACTCTGGCTGCTGGGCCTCGTGCGGATGCTCCGGCCCGGCGTAGATTTTCAGCTTCTTGAGCTGCCGTCGCCCCAGGCTGTTCTTGGGCAGCATGCCCTTGACCGCCTGGCGGATGATTTCCTCCGGCTTGTCGGCCAGCATCTTGCGCGCGCCCGTTTCCTTCATGCCGCCGATGTAGCCCGAGTAGTGATAGTAGACCTTCTGGTCGGTTTTGCGGCCGGTCAGGCGGACCTTGCCGGCGTTGATCACGACGATGAAGTCGCCGGTGTCGGCATGCGGGGTGAAGACGGGCTTGTGTTTGCCTCGAAGGCGACTGGCGATTTCCGAGGCCAGGCGGCCCAGAATCTTGTCCTCGCCGTCCACCAGATACCATTTTCGGTCCACGTTGGACTCATTGGCCATATATGTCTTGCCATTCATGACAGGGGCCTTCCTTCCTGTCTAAAATTAGAATCTAACTACATAGCCCTTCAGGTCGGGCTTGTCAATATTTATTTCCATATCCGCGGAAACCCGGGTTTCCGGGATTCAGTCCTTGATCCGGCGGATACGGGCCCCGACGGCGGAGAGCTTCTGTTCGATTTTTTCGTATCCCCGGTCGATGTGATAGACCCGGGACAGCTCGGTCAGGCCGGTGGCGCCCAGGCCGGCGAGGACCAGGGAGGCGCTGGCCCGGAGATCGGTGGCCATGACCGGCGCGCCGGAGAGATGCGGCACGGCGTTGATGAGGGCCGTGTTGCCTTCCAGGCGGATGTCCGCGCCCATGCGCTTGAGTTCGCTGACGTGCATGAACCGGTTTTCGAAGATGGTTTCGGTGATGACCGACAGGCCGGTGCCCACGGTCATCAGGGCCATGAACTGGGCCTGCATGTCCGTGGGGAAGCCGGGGTAGGGCTCGGTCTTGACGTCCGTGCTGACGATCCGGTCCGGCCCCTGGACCCGGACGTCCCGGCCCTCGATGTGAATGGTCAGGCCGGCCTGTTCGAGCTTTTTCCGGATGGCGCCGATGCATTCGACCGGGGCGTTTTTGAGAGTGATGCGGCCGCGAGTGAGTCCGGCGGCGACCATGAAGGTCCCGGTTTCGATCCGGTCGGGCATGATCTGGTATTCGACGGCCTTGAGCGAGGTGACGCCGTCGATGATGATCGCGTCGGAGCCGGCGCCGCTGATACGGGCGCCCATGGCGTTGAGGGCCCGGGCCAGGTCGACGACTTCGGGTTCGCGGGCCGAGTTTCGGAGTATGGTCCGGCCCTGGGTCAGGGCGGCGGCCATCATGATGTTTTCCGTGCCGGTCACGGTGACCTGATCGAAAGAGAAGTCGGCGGCCCGCAGGCCGTGGGGGGCCTCGGCGTTGACGTACCCGTGTTCGAGGACGATTTCGGCGCCCATGGCTTCGAGGGCCTTGAGATGCAGGTCGATGGGCCGGGGGCCGATGGCGCATCCGCCGGGCAGGCTCACGCGGGCCCGGCCGTGCCGGGCCAGGAGGGGGCCGAGGACCAAAGCGGAGGCCCGCATGGTCTTGACCAGGTCGTAGGGGGCGTCGGGGTTGTCCAGGCCATCGGCGCGGATTTCCGCGGCCCCGTTGGAGGTCTCGATCTGGGCCCCCATGTGCCGGAGCAGGGCGCTGATGGTATTGATGTCCCGAAGGGCGGGCAGGTTGGTCAGGCGGGTCGTGCCGTCCGCGAGGATCGTGGCGGCCATGATGGGCAGGGCCGCGTTCTTGGCCCCGCTGATCGAGACCTCTCCCTGAAGTTCGAAGCCGCCTTCGATGATGATTTTATCCATGTCAGTCTCCGTTGCCGGCGGTGTCCAGGATGGCGACCCGGTCCCGAGCGGCCAAGTCCTTGGCCAGACGGACCGAAGCGTAATTCAGGGTCTCGCCCAGCGCGGTCAGGGCCGGCCCGTGGGTCGGCCAGATTTCGAGCAGCAGCGCGCCGCGCGGTTCGAGCAAAGGCCGGACCCGGGTGGCGGCCCGGCGGATCAGGTCCAGGCCTTCGGGGCCGCCGTCCAGAGCCAGGCGAGGTTCGCGGCGGACCTCGGGGGCCAGGTCGTCCAGGGCCGGTCGAGGCACGTAGGGCAGATTGGCCGCCGCCAGGTGAAAGCCCGGACCCTGCCCTTCCAGCGGACTCGTCAGGTCGCCTTCGAAAAACCGGATGCGATCGGCCAGGCCCAGGGCTTCGGCGTTCAACCGGGCCAGGGCCAGGGCCGGGGCCGAGATGTCGATCGCGAATATTCGGGCCTGGTCGAGTTCGGAGGCCAGGGCCGCGGCCACGGCCCCGCAACCGGTGCCCAGGTCCAGAATCCGGAGCGGTTCGCCGGCCGGCCAGCGCTTGCGGGCCAGGCGGACCGTTTCCTCGACCAGGAGTTCGGTTTCCGGACGGGGCACCAGGACCTCGGGGCCCACGCGAAAGGTCAGGGAGTAGAATTCCTTTCGTCCCGTGATGTAGGCCACCGGCTCGCGGGCCGCCCGACGCCGGACCCGGGCCCGAAAGGCGGCCAGTTCGTCGGCGTTCAGGGGGCGGTCGAAATTCATGTACAACCGCACGCGGTCCAGGCCCAGCAGATCGGCCAGCAGGACTTCGGCGTCCAGGCGCGGGGTATCCACGCCCCGGGACTCGAAAAAACCGGTGGTCCAGCGGATCAGACGCAGGACGGTCCAGGGACCGGCATCTTCCGAGGCCCGGCCCGGCCCGGTCAAACCGACTTCAGGGCCTCGGCCTGGTAGTACGTCCCCAGGGCCTCGATGACTTCGTTGAGGTCCCCTTCCAGGATGGTTTCCAGGCGATAGAGGGTCAGGCCGATGCGGTGGTCGGTCAGCCGGCCCTGGGGAAAGTTGTAGGTCCGGACCCGTTCGCTGCGGTCGCCGGTCCCGACCATGCCGCGGCGTTCCTCGCTGATCTGTTCCTGCTGTTCGGCCACGGCCGCGTCCAGGAGCCGGGCCCGAAGGACCTTGAGGGCTTTGGCCTTGTTTTTGTGCTGGGACTTTTCGTCCTGGCAGGTCACGACCAGGCCGGTGGGCAGGTGGGTGATCCGGACGGCCGAGTCCGTGGTGTTGACGCTCTGGCCCCCCGGGCCGGAGGATCGGTAGACGTCCACCTTGATATCTTCCGGATTGATCTCGACGTCCACCTCTTCGGCCTCGGGCAGGATGGCCACGGTCACGGCCGAAGTATGAATCCGGCCCTGGGATTCGGTCACCGGCACCCGCTGGACCCGATGGACTCCGCTCTCGTACTTGAGCCGGCTGTAAACCCGGTCGCCTTCGATCAGCCCGATGATTTCCTTGAACCCGCCCGCGCCCGTATAATGAGAGCTGAGAATCTCGACCCGCCAGCGGTTTGTTTCGGCGTACCGGCAATACATGCGGAACAGGTCGGCCGCGAACAGGGCGGCCTCCTCGCCGCCGGTCCCGGCCCGAATCTCGAGCAGTACGTTTTTTTCGTCGTTGGGGTCCTTGGGCAGCAGCAGCAGCTTGAGTTCCAGTTCGGCCGCCTCGATGGCCTCCTCGAGTTCGGCCGCTTCGGCCCGGGCCATTTCGCGGATGTCGTCGTCCGGGTCGTGCAGCAGTTCCAGGGCGCCGGCGTGATCCGCCTCCAATTTGCGCAGGTGGCGGTGGGAGGCGACCACCTTGGCCAGTTCGGCGTGCTGGCGGGCGAACTGCTGGTAGCGCTTCTGGTCCTTGATGACCTCGGGCCGGGCCAGATCGGTCTCCAGCCGGTCGAACTTATCCTCTAGGTCTTTTAGATTCTTGAACATAGCCGTTAAACGGACGTCTCGGCGGCTTCGATGGCCAGCGCTTTTTTCAAGGCGACCAGGGCCACTTCGATCTGGTCGTCGGAAGGCTCGCGGGTGGTCAGTTTCTGGACCCACAGTCCCGGCGCGATGGCCGCCCGCAATATGAGGCGGTCCATGTGGCCGCTGGCGTACTTGTTCAGTTCGTAGGCCATGCCGGCGATGGGGAAGAGCAGGAGAATCTTGATGCCGACGAAGAACAGGTTCATGCCCCAACCGGGTTTCTGTCCGGCGGGGATGATGAGCGGGAATACGACGGCGAAGAGCAGGATACTGATCATGAGAACGATCAGGATGAAGGCGGTACCGCAGCGGGGGTGGAGGGTCGAGAAGCCCCGGGCGTTGTCCACGGTCAGTTCGGCCCCGGATTCGTAGGCGTAAATGGATTTATGCTCGGCCCCATGGTATTCGAAGACCCGGGCAATGTCCTTGAAACGGGAGATGATCCAGATGTAGGCGATGAAGACCGCCATCTTGATCACGCCGTCCACGGCGTGGAAGGACAGGGAGCGGACCTCGAAGTCGAGGGGGCCCAGGCGGCCGATGATCAGGGCGAGGTAGTGGGGCAGGACCACGAACAGGACCACGCCCATGCCCAGGGCCAGGGCGATGGTTCCGGCCAGGGCCCAGAAGCCCATCTGTTCCTCATCCTCGTCATCGAGGGCCTGATTGGCCGAGAAGGTCAGGGCGTCGATGCCGTTGACCAGGGCTTCGCCCAGGGTGACCACGCCTCGGAGAAACGGCTTTTTCAGGAGGGGCATGCGGTCGGAGACGGAACGCCAGGGTGCTTCCCGGACGATGATTTCGCCGTTGGACTTGCGAACGGCTATGGCCAGGGCCTTGGGGGAGCGCATCATGACTCCTTCCAGCACGGCCTGGCCGCCGACGTTAATGGTCCCTTGATTCAAGGTCCTCTTTCAGAGGACCGGCCGGGAGACGGCCGGCCTATTCCGCCGAAGGGGCGGGTTCTTGTTTGGCGGCGCTTCCGCGTTTTTTCTTGGCCGGTTTGGGGGCCGTGCCGGCGTATTTCTTCTGGAAGCGTTCCACTCGTCCGGCCGAGTCGATCAGTTTCTGTTTACCGGTGAAGAAGGGGTGGCAGGCGGAGCAGATTTCCACCTTGATGTTCTCGGTGGTCGAACCGGTCTCGAACTCGTTGCCGCAGGCGCAACTGGCCGTGGTCGTGAAGTATTTGGGGTGAATGTCCTGTTTCATGGTCTTGATCGAACCTCCATAAATCGTCAAACTATCATCATACCGTCTATAAATGGATTTTTCAATCGATATTTTCGAGGGCCGAAAAAGCCGTTCCGGCGGCCCCCGTTAACGCCGGTCGTCCCAGGTAGGGCCGGCGAAGCGTAACCCGACGTTTTGCTGGCGACCAGGCTCGAGCATGGGGACCGGGCCTCGGAAGCTCCAACCGCGCTATCCTTTATCCTCACGGCGTGGTTTCCCGCCATGGCCTTGCCATACGGAACAAGGTGTCGAAGCAGCGTCTCGAAGCCAAGGGCGCTCCCAGGCCAGTGCCTGGGAACGAGCGGTGAGGACCCGGCCGTCCATGCCCGCTCCCGGCGCCACCCGCCTACTTCGTCGGTATGGGCGCGCTGCTGAGCAGGTATTTCAGGTCGTTGTCGTCAAAGGTCAGGCCCAGACCCAGATAAGCGGACTCGCGTCCCCGGTCGCTGAGAAAGTCGTCGTAACCGGTGGAGATATAGAAGTACTTAAGGAAGTCATAGGTCATGCCCAGCCTCAGATGGGCGTTCTGGTCCACTTCCCCGGCCGTGGCCTCCAGGGTCAGTTTGAGCCGGTCGTTCATGTGGTACCAGTCCACGCCGAACCCGCCCTGGGAGTCGATCATGCCGCCGCGCAGGACCCAGTCGCGGTATCGCTTGGCGATCTGGGCCGTGAACTTGATGTCCCCCCGGTCCCAGGTCTCTTCCGTGGACGTGACCTCTTGACCGCCCGTAATGAAAGTCTTCTGGCTTTTCCGGTAGGAGCCCTGGGTGTCCGTGGAGATGCCCAGCAGGTAGTACTTGTCCTCTTTGGGCTGGATGCGGACGTTCAGGGTGGACTTCAGGTCCTCGTAACGAAACATGTAGTCCCCGCGGTAGTCGATGTAGAACTTGAAGGCGTCGGTCCGGGCCAGGTAGTCGTTGACACCGGTCAGGGCATCGTCGATCTTGTCGGCCGTCGAGGTGTCGTTGATCAGCTTGCCCAGGGTGCCCTGGCCCTGGTTGATCTTGTCCGAGATGTCCCGGAGGGAGGCCAGGGTGCCGTTGAGGTCCTTGACGGTGGTATCGTCGTTGACCAGGCGGCCGATGCTGCCCTGGCCCTGGTTGATTTTTTCCGTGATGTCCTGGAGGGAAGCGATGGTTCGGCCCATCTGTTCCGAGGTCTTGCGGAAGCTGGTAAAAATCGCGTTGATGTTGCCCTTGTTGGCCGCGGACATCTGTTTGAGGTCCGCGGAAAAGTCGGACAGGTTGCTGACCATGCGGTTGATCTGTTCGTTGTTGTCCCGGACGATGGTCGCCAGGCTGTCGCTCATTTCGCGGAGGTTGGAGAGGACCTTGCGCATGTCCTGGGTCCCTTCCGGTCCGCCGAAGACTTCGGAGAGGGAGGCGGTCACGCGTTTGATGTCGTCGGATATTTCGGAAATCCGGGTGATGAGCTGGTCGACTTCGGCGGGTGTCCGGGTCTGGATGATCTTGTCCCCGTTCTTGAGGATCGGTGCGCCTTCGGTTCCGGGCACCATTTCGATGTACTTGTCGCCCAGCACGCCGCTGGTCCGGATGACGGCCTGGCTGTCCAGGGGCAGGGCCACGCCGGGGTCCAGGAGCATGATCACCCGGGCCCGGCTTCCGGCCAGGCCGATGGAACCGACCGTGCCGATCTCGATGCCGGCGACCTGGACGGGGACCCCGACTTTGAGGCCCGAGGCGGTGTCGAAGATGGCCGAGACCTCGTAGCGTTTTTGCTGGGTCAGATCGAATCCTCCGATCCGGTATCCCATGTACACGAACAGGACCAGTCCGATCAGGACGAAAATTCCGACCTTGGCTTCCGTGGAAAAGGTTGACATAGTCGTCTCCCGGGCCTCAGTCCCCCAAATCCATGGGACCCTGGGCCTCACCCGTTAGGAACTGTTGCACTACCGGATCATCGGAGTTTTTCACGTCCTCCGGCGTACCGTAGGTGATGATCCGGCCTTCATATATCATGGCCACCCGATGGGCGATGCGCAAGGTGGCCGGGATATCGTGACTGATGACGATGCTCGTCGCCCCGAGTTGTCGCTGGCTGTTTACGATCAGCTCGTCGACCTGCTCGCACATGACCGGGTCGAGTCCGGTCGTGGGCTCGTCGAAAAGCAGAATCTCCGGTTCGAGGACCATGGCCCGGGCCAGTCCGACGCGCTTGCGCATGCCGCCCGAAATGTCCGAGGGCATCATGTTGTCGATGCCTTCGAGGCCGACCAGTCCCAGCTTTTCATTGACCAGCCGGTTGATTTCGGCCGCCTTGAGGCGCGTGTGCTCCCTGAGGGGAAAGGCCACGTTCTCGCCCACGGTCATCGAGTCGAAGAGGGCGGCGTCCTGGAAGAGCATGCCGAACTTCCGGCGGGTTTCGTTGAGCTTGCGTTCGCTCAGGTTGACGATGTCCACGCCGTCGACAAAGATATGGCCCGAGTCCGGTTTGAGCAGGGCGATGATGTGCTTGAGCAGCACGCTTTTTCCGCCGCCGGAACGGCCGATGATGAACGTGATCCGGCCTCGTTCGATTTCCAGGTCCAATCCATTGAGGACCGGCATGCCGGAAAAGGACTTGAAGAGGTCCACGATTTGAATGACGGCGTCGGTCATGAGTCCTAAAACATGATCGCGGTCATGATGTAGTCGCTGACCAGGATCAGGACCGAAGCCATGACCACGGCCTCGGTGGTGGCCCGGCCCACGCCTTCAGCGCCGCCCCGGGCGTAAAAACCTTTGTAGCAGCCGATCAGGGTCAGGATGCCTCCGAAGACGGCGGATTTGACCAGCCCGTTGAGAATGTCGCCCATTTTCAGGTATTCGACGATGTTGCCGATGAACAGGCCGGCGTTGATGTTGAGCAGATGGACGGCCACGATGTACCCGCCGACCACGCCGACGAAGTTGGCCAGGACCGTGAGCAGGGGCAGCATGAGGATGCCGGCCAGAATCCGGGGGACGACCAGGTACTTGACCGGGTTGGCGGCCATGACGTACAGGGCGTCGATCTGCTCGGTCACCCGCATGGTTCCCAGTTCGGCGGCCATGGCCGATCCGGCCCGGCCGGTGACCATGAGGGAGGTCAGGACCGGGCCCAGTTCGCGGGCCATGGCAAAGGCCACGGTGGGGCCGACCAGGCTTTCGGCTCCGAACATGGAGAAGCCATGATAGGTCTGAAGGGTGAAGACGCCGCCGGTGAAGGCGCCGGTCAGCACGACGACGAACAGGGAGTTGACGCCCACGAACTCCATCTGCTTGAACAGGGCCCGGACCCGGAGGGGGGGGCGAAAGGTCCAAAGCAGGGCGTTGATGAAAATCATCATGATCTGGCCCATCTCCTCGATGGACCGGATGGCGAATCCACCCAATGTTTCCAGTATTTTGGTCATCGAGCCCTTATTTGGTCTTCATGACGTAAACGCCGTCCCAGCTGGGACCCGGCGGGTTGGCCGTGAGTTCGGCCACGCGCTCGATATAGAGCTTCGTCGGCCTGTCATCCGGGTAATGATGGTGCAGGGCGGAAAAGACCTTGTGAGCCTGGTCCCACATCTGGTGCCGGTAGGCCGTCAGGCCGGACTGGAAGGCCCGGGCCAGCCGGAGCCGGTCCTCGGGCACCCGGCCCGGTTCGCCGAGCAGTTCGAAGATGCGCACCGGCTGGGCCTTGCCCTTGACGGCCACGGAGTCCAACTCCCGGCAGTACATGGCCGACTTGACCTGCTCGAAGGTCATTTCCCCGATGATGATGTTGACTCCGTACTGCTTG
Organism: Pseudomonadota bacterium; assembly: GCA_018830135.1. Classification (GTDB taxonomy): domain Bacteria; phylum Desulfobacterota; class Desulfarculia; order Adiutricales; family JAGVGV01; genus JAHJTB01. The sequence goes on from JAHJTB010000210.1 coordinate 26,765, forward strand.
CAGGCGCCTTCCAGACGGGAGCCCAGGTTGACCGAGTCGCCCATGACTGTGTAGTCGAACCGGGTTTCCGAGCCCATGTTGCCCGCGACCATGGGGCCCGAATTCAGCCCGATGCCGATGTCCAGGAAGGGCGTGTTCGGGTCTTCGGCGGCCAACTGTTCCCGCAGGCGGGCCAGGGCGCTCATCATCTCCAGGCCGGTCCGGCAGGCCAGAGCGGCGTGCCGGGGCTGGTCCAACGGCGCTCCCCAGACGGCCATGATTGCGTCTCCGATGTACTTGTCCAGCAGGCCTTCGTTTTTGAAGACCAGGTCGGTCATGTCGGTCAGGTATCGGTTGAGCAGGTGGACCAGGGCTTCGGGGTCCAGTTTTTCGGAGATGGAGGTAAAGCCCCGGATATCGGAGAAAAGCACGGTCATGATCCGCTTTTCGCCGCCCAGCTTGAGCTTGTCCGGGTTTTTCAGCATTTCCGAGACGACCGAGGGGTTCACGTAGTAGCTGAAGGCGCTCCGAATCTTCTTTTTCTCCCGCTCTTCGGTCATGTAGCGGAAGAGCGTGATGCCGGTATAGACCAGGACCAGGGTCATGAAGGGGTAGAGGGAGTTGAGCAGAAAGCCTTGGAGAAAGAGCAAATAGTTGCCCAGGACCCAGATGGCCAGCAGGCCCGTGCCCAGCAGGGCGCCGGACCAGGCCGAGAGCCGGGGCAGGCCCAGTCCCAGCAGAAGGCCGATGAAGGTGATGGACATCAGATCGAAGATCGCCGCCCAGTTCGGGGCGACGAGAAAGTCCCCCCTCAGGATGTTGTCGATGGCGTTGGCGTGAATTTCCACGCCCGGAAAGACGCGGTCGAAAGGCGTGACCCGCAGGTCGTAGATGCCCACGGCCGTGGCCCCGACCAGGACGATCTTGTCCTTGAAGGTGGCGGGGGCCAGACGCCCTTTCAGGATGTCGGCGATCGAGTAGTGGGGAAAGGTCTTGCCGGGCCCCCGGAAGTTGACCTGCATCCGGCCGATTTCATCGGTCGGGATTTTGTAATCGCCCAGGGTCACCGCTTCCACGCCGATCCGGGACAAGGTCAGCGACGAGGGGGCGTCGACCAGATAGTAACGCAGGGCCTGGAGGGACAGGGGCATGCAGGCCTTGTCCTCGTAGTAGATGGACAAGGGGACCTGGCGGACCGTGCCGTCGAAGTCCGGGAACATGTTGAAATACCCGGTCGCGCGCGTGGACTCGGACAGGACCCCGATATTGGTTTCGGGCAGGAAGGCCCGAATCAGACCCAGGTTTTTGAGTTCGACCTCGGGGGAGGCCAGGCGGGTGAATGTGTAATGGGCGTTGGTCAGCCGCCGGCCCCGGGCCTTGACTTCCTTTTGGGTCAGGTGGTGCAGTCCCTCGTCTTGTTCGACGTGGAAAAAATAGCCCAGAACCA
>JAHJTB010000211.1 GCA_018830135.1 Pseudomonadota bacterium
ACCCGTCGGGCTGTTTGAGAAAAAAGGGATTGCCCGCGGCGGGTTCGCCCTTTATATTGATTCGGAAAAGGAATGAGTGCGTGAACGAGGAAGTACATTTCGGAGCACCAACGGTCGCCTCGGGGGCTGACCGGCCGTCGCGGGCCATATTCGCCTTCACCCGCAAGGAACGCAAGATGCTGGCCGCCCTGAAGCCGGGGGGGCGGGACGCGGGCCTGGTTTTCGGCTCGGTCAAGCTGACGGCCTGGCCGGACCTGATCCTGGCCGGCCCGATCCTGGGGGCGCCCCAGGCGGCCATGGTCATGGAGATGTTGAGCCGGCGGGGGGTGCGGGGTTATCTGTCCCTGGGCTGGTGCGGTTCGCTTCAGCCGTCCCTGACCTGGGGCCGGATCGTTTTGGCGGAGACGGCCCTGTCCGAAGAGGGGACGTCTTCGCATTATCCACTGCCCGACGGCGGGTCCGGCGGAGCGGACCCCGAACTGGCCGGGCGGCTGGCCCAGGCCTTGACCGAGCGGGGGCGAGAATTCGTCCGGGGCCGCGTCTGGTCGATCGACGCCCCCTACCGGGAGACCCGGGACAAGATCGACGCCTTTGCGGCCGGGGGGATTCTGGCCGTGGATATGGAGACCTCGGCCCTGATGACCGTGGCCGCCTTCCGGGGGCTGGCCTACGCCGGTCTGCTCGTGGTTTCGGACGAGGTCTGGGGCGACAAATGGAACCCGGGGTTCGGCTCTCCTGAACTCGAGGCCGGCCTAAGCGAGGCGGCTGAAGCGATTCTGGCGGTGTGGGCATGAAAATTCCACCGATCATGGCCATCGACGTGGGTGGTGGCACCCAGGACATCCTGCTTTACGATCCGGACCAGCCGATCGAGAACGCGGTCAAGCTGGTGTTGCCCTCGCCGACGGTCATTGCGGCCCGCCGGGTGGCGGCGGTTACCCGGGCGGGCCGGCCGCTTTTCCTTTCCGGCCGGGTCATGGGCGGAGGGGCGGTGGGCAAGGCCGTCCGGAGTCATATCGAGTCCGGCTTGAAGGTCTTCAGCCTGCCTGATCCGGCCCTGACCCTTCACGACGATCTGGACAAGGTGGCGTCGTGGGGCGTGTCCCTGGTCGAGTCCCGGCCGGACGGGGAGGCCGTGGAGGTCGTATTGGGTGACGTCGATCTGGAGGCCATCGGGGCGACCTTGTCCCGTTTCGAGGTCTCGCTGCCCCAGGTCACGGTTCTGGCCATCCAGGATCACGGATTTTCGCCCCGGGCCAGCAATCGCCTGACGCGATTCGCCCAATGGCGGCGTTTTCTTGACGCCGGCGGGGACATCGGCGGCCTGATTTTCCCCCAGCCCCCGGCCGAACTGACCCGGTGGATCGCGGCGGCCCGGGCCGCGCCGGGCGCTTTTTTCATGGATACGGCCGCGGCTGCGTTGCGGGGCGCCATATTGGACGATTGGGCCGCCGAAAGGCTGGAAGCGGGGCTGTTGGCCGTCAACGTGGGCAACGAGCATACCGTGGCGGCCCTGGTTCGCGGTCGGCGGGTCTGGGGCGTTTACGAACACCACACCGGCCTGCTCGATTCAGCGAGGCTGGCCGACCAGATGGAGCGGTTCGCCGCCGGGGACCTGGCCCACGAGGACGTCTTCGACCAGTACGGGCACGGTGTGGCCTTTCAACCGGGATACCGGGACCTGGCCCCCTTCCATGAGGTGGTCGTGACCGGGCCGAATCGGGCCCTGGCCCTCGGTCTGGGCCGCATGGCCGCACCGTACGGGGAGATGATGCTTTCAGGCTGTTTCGGCCTGGTCCAGGCCGTGCGCGAGCATTTTCAGGACCGATCGGAAAGGGCCGCCGGATCGCACTGAAAGGCCGTTGCCGGTCTGAATAACACCCAAGCATAAAGGAGATCGCCCATGGGAACCAACAATCTCGTTTTCCTCGAGAACATCGAGTGGTTCGATGAAAGCGGGAGCGAAATGATTCATCGGGTTCCGGAAGCCGGTTCCGGAGAGATCAAGCTGGGGGCCCAGCTGACCGTGCGGGAGAGCCAGGCCGCGGTCTTCTTTTATACAGGCAAGGCCTACGATGCCTTCGGACCGGGCCGCCACACGCTGGTTACGGCCAACCTGCCGATTTTGACCAAGATTCTGAGCATCCCCTGGGGCATGTCCAGCCCCTTGCGGGCCGAAGTCTATTTCGCCAACATGAAGGTCTTCACCAACCTGAAGTGGGGCACCCGGGACCCGGTCGCCTTCCGGGACAGCGAGTTGGGCCTGATCCGGCTTCGGGCCTTTGGCATCTTCGACGTGCGTGTGCTCCAGCCCGTGCTTTTCATCAACAGCCTGGTCGGGACCCAGGGCGTGTTCTCCACCGGCGAAGTGGACGAGTACCTCAGCCGGGTCATCGTCTCCCGCTTCAACGACTATATGGGCGAGACCATCGACACGATCTTCAACCTGCCCGGCCGGTACGACGAGTTGTCCGAAGGGTTGAAGAAGCGCCTTCGGGAGGACTTCAGTCATTACGGCCTGGGCCTGACGAATCTGTATATCAATGCCATCACTCCGCCGGTGGAGGTCCAGCAGGCCATCGACGACAAGAGCCGGCTGGGCGTCCTGCAGGACCTCGACCGCCTGATCAAGATGAAGGCGGCCATGGCCATGGAAAAGGCCGCCTCGAACCAGGGGGAGGCCGGGGCCGGTATGGGCCTGGGCCTTGGAATGATGATGCCGGCCATGTTTTCCCAGATGATGCCCGGCGGGGGGGCCGCGCCCCAGCCCGAGACCTTGTGTCCGGACTGCGGCAGGTCGACGCCGGCCGACAGCCGCTTCTGCCCGCATTGCGGGCATCAAATCCTGGTTTACGACCAGTGCGCCGGCTGCGGCAAGAACCTGCCGCCCAACGCCCGCTTCTGCCCGCGTTGCGGCGCCCAGGCCCAGGCCAAGGCCGAGCCCAGAAAATGCCCCCACTGCGGCACGGAAAACCTGACCCGGTCGGTCTTCTGCAATCAGTGCGGTGAAAAACTTTCATGACCGAGGCCTGGCGCGTCAAACACGCCTGTCCCCAGTGCGGGGGACCGGTCGATCTGGGTGAAACCGACCGCCTTTTCGCCTGTCCTTACTGCCGGGTCCGGTTTTACATGACCAGCCAGGATGCGGACCGGTTTTACATCGTCCCGCCCGACCCGGATGCGGAAACCCTCTTTTTTGCGCCCTATTGGCGCTTCAGGGGGTACGTGCTGGCCTGTGTGCCCTATGAGGGCAAAGAGACGTTCATGGACGCCACCATCCGGGCGGTGGCCTCCGACCGCCTGCCGCTTTCCCTGGGCCTGACGACTCAGACCCAGACCCTGAGATACCTGAGCCCGGACACGCCAGGCCGGTTCCTCGAACTCGAACTGTCCCTGGATGACGCCTTGCCCGTCATGGAAGACCGGGCCCGAATCATGGAGGAGACCTTTCATAAAAACTACTTCGGGGAGGCCGTCAGCCTGATCTACGCACCCTTTCTCGAAGCCCGGGACGGGACGATCGTGGACCCCATCCGTAAAAAAAGCCTGGGACCCGAGGACCACCCGCGATCCTACATCGGAAACCCGGGCTGGGAAGTCCGCTTTGTCCCGGCCCTCTGCCCCGGGTGCGGCTGGGACATGGACGGCCCGCGCAACGCCCTGGCCCTGTTCTGTCGCAACTGCCGGCGGGCCTGGGCCGCCGGGCCCGACGGTTTTGCGGAACTGGAATACTATGTCCGGCAGGCCGAGGAAGCGGCCGCCCAGTATTTGCCCTTCTGGCGGCTGGAAGCCGAAATCGAAGGCTTTGACCTGCGCAGCTACGCCGATCTGGTTGCGGCGGCCAATCTGCCCAAGGTCATCAAGCCGGAATGGAACGACCGGCCTTTCTATTTCTGGACCCCGGCCTTCAAACTGCCCGGGCCCCTTTTCAAAAGGCTGGCCCGCAACGCGACCATGGCCCAGCCCCGGGCCGAGGACCGCTCAGCGGAGGTGACCGCCCCCCTGCAGCCGGTGACCCTGTCCTCCCATGAAGCGGCCGCCATCATGAAAAGCCTGCTGGCTGAAATCGCCAGCGCCAAGCGCAAGGTGTTGCCCAAGCTGCCCGATATTCAGGTCACCCTTCGCCGGACGCGCCTGGCCTATTTCCCCTTTCAGGCCGTGGGCAACGAGCTTTATAATTCCGACATGCAGTTGACCGTCAATCAGGGCCTGGTCGGCTGATTTCAATATCTTTGCGGAGGATGTTCGCGGATTCAACCCAGGCCCCAAATGTGCTATGATCCAGGGCCGAATACGATGATTTAACCCGAATTTTGCGGTTGGGTTCGTAGCGAGGCGTCGAAATGCATAGCGAAACGCGGAGTTGGACCGGCTTGGGGCCGAGGGCGTATCATACGATACGTCGAGGTCAAAAAGCGGGAAATGAGCGTTGCCGCACGCATTTCGGCGCCGCGGTAGGTAACAACCGCAAAATACGGGTTTAACCCAAACCCGTTCATTCCGACCGTTCAAAGGGGGCGACCGATGCCCAGAACCATGCTGATCGTCATCGAATCGGAGCTTTTAAGGAAGATCGTCTCCAGTTACGCCTTGGCCGAGTTGAGCGACGTCATTGCGGAAGAGGCCGTCTCTTTCCGGTCGGGCATGGAAAAACTGGCGATCAAGCAGTACGACGTGGTCCTCGCCACGGCGGAACTGAACGAAGGGAGCGGCCGGGAGCTGTTCGAGGGCATGAAGCTGCTCGAGGCCAACGCCACGACCCCCTTCGTCCTCATCACTTCGACCCATTCTCCGGACGAGGATCGGAGGCTGGACGAGGCCGGTATCGACTATCGGCTCCGCGCCCCCTATACCAGCGTGGACCTGGCCCGGGTGGTCAACGAAGCCACCCAGCCACGGGCCAAACGCATTCATGACCGGTACGCCATTCCCAAGACCCTGGCTCTGATCCAGGTCAAGGACCTGAGCGTGACGGCCAATGCGATCAACTTCAGCCGGGAAGGCGTGCTCTGCGAACTGACCTACCGGGACGACCTGGCCCGACCCCTTCGGCCGAATCGCCTCGAGATTATTTTTCCCGAAGAATACGGCGGCCGGCGGGCGGAAGACCTGATCGGGATCGTGCTCCGCTTCGAGGTCATGACCTGGACGGCCGACCACGTACCGGAGTTCGTCCGGGTGGCCTGGCGCTTTATCGAAATCCCGGACCCGGCCCTGGAAATTCTGGATGATGTCCTGGATCGGGTAGACCAGGAATTCAGCCTGGCCGGCGAGCCCAAGGAATAACGACCCCATCGGTCCGAGTGGAAATGGTTCATGAAAACATCCGATACAGTCCAGGAACGAATCGCCCATCTGACCTCCGATATCGAAAGGCACAACCGGCTCTATTACCAGGATGACGCCCCGGAGATTTCGGACGACGAATACGACCAGTTGTTTCGCGAACTCAAGGACCTCGAAGCGGCCTATCCGGAACTGGCCGCCCCGGATTCCCCGACCCGGCGCGTGGGGGCCGATCCGGTGGAAAAGTTCGCTCAGGTCCGGCACCCCACGCCCATGCTCAGCCTGGACAATGCCTTTACCAGCGAGGAAGTCCGGGACTTTGACGCGCGGATCAAGCGGTTTTTAGGACAGGACGGGCCGATTGCCTACCTGGTCGAACCCAAGATCGACGGCGTGGCCATCGAACTGGTTTATGAAGGGGGCCGGCTGGTCCAGGCTTCGACCCGGGGCAACGGTCTGGTCGGCGAGGACGTGACCACCAACATCAAGACCATGCAGGCCGTACCGCTGAATCTGGTCAAAAGGCGGAAACTGCCTATTCCGGACCGGCTCGAAGTCCGGGGCGAGGTCTATATGCCCCTGGAGGCCTTCGAGAAGCTCAATGAGGCCCGCCGGGCCAAAGGCGAACCGCCTTTCGCCAATCCGCGCAACGCGGCCGCCGGTTCCCTGAGACAATTGGACCATCGGATCACGGCCCGACGGCGCCTGAGCATGTTTTGTTACGCCGTGGCCCGGCCCGAGGCCCTGGGGGTGGAGACGCAGTACGAACTGCTCCAGGCCCTCAACTCGTGGGAACTGCGAGTCAACCTCAATCCGAACGACCTGGAGGTCTGCGAGGACCTGGATCGGATATTCGATTTCTACCGTCGCCTCGAACAACGCCGCGAAGAACTGCCCTTCGAGATCGACGGGATGGTCATCAAGGTCAATGACCTGGCTCTTCAGTCCCGCCTGGGAGACACGGCCCGGAGCCCGCGCTGGGCCATGGCCTACAAGTTCAGCCTGGTCGGGGCCGAGACCGTGGTCGAGGCCATCGACGTCCAGGTCGGCCGAACCGGGGCCTTGACGCCCGTGGCGATCATGACGCCGGTCCGGATCGGCGGGGTGATGGTCAGCCGGGCCACCTTGCACAACGAGGACGAGGTTCGGCGCAAGGACGTCCGGGTCGGGGACACGGTGGTCGTTCAGCGGGCCGGAGACGTCATCCCGGAGGTGGCGGGCGTGGTCGGGGACAAGCGTCCTCCCGGGACCGTGCCCTTTGCCATGCCCGAGACCTGCCCGTCCTGCGACGCGCCCGTGGTCCGCCTGCCCGGTGAAGCCGCCCTTCGTTGCGACAATGCCTCCTGCCCGGCCCAGATACGGGAACACCTGTACCATTTCGGTTCCAAAAACGCCCTGGACATCGACGGCCTGGGCGGCAAGCTTATCGACCAGCTCATGGACAAGGGGCTGGTGTCGAGCCCGGCCGATCTGTACGATCTGACCCTGGAACAACTGGCCGACCTGCCTCGCATGGCCGACAAATCGGCCCGCAACCTGTTGGAGGCCCTGGAACGCAGCCGCCGAACCACGCTGGAGCGTTTTATTTACGCCCTGGGTATTCGGCACGTCGGCCGGGGGCTGGCCCGGGTGCTGGCCGAGCGTTTTCAGGCTCTCGAACCGTTGCGCCGGGCGGAAATCGAGGAACTCGAGGCCATTGATGAAATCGGACCCAAGGTGGCGGCCAGCCTGGTTTCCTTCATGTTGAATTCCCGCAACCATAGCCTGATCGAACGCCTGCTGGATATCGGTTTCACGCTCGAGCCGCCAATGGGAAACACCGGTCGGCTGGCCGGCCGGACTTTTGTCCTGACCGGGGCCCTGGAGGGCCTGACCCGGGCCGAGGCCAAGGCCCGGATACAGGCGGCCGGCGGAAAAATATCCTCGAGCGTCAGCCGGAACACGGATTATCTGGTCGTGGGGGACAAACCGGGCCGCAAGGCGCGGGAGGCGGCCGAACTGGGCGTGGCCGTTTTGGACGAAAAGGCGTTTGTCGAACTATTGAAGGAGTAGCCTGTGCCTGACATCCGCGCGCACCTGGTTATCGCCGGGCGGGTCCAGGGAGTGGCCTTTCGCTATCATACCCGGGACCAGGCCAATCGCCTCGGCTTGACCGGCTGGGTCAAGAATCTGCCCAGCGGCGACGTCGAGGCTGTTTTCGAAGGCCTGGAGTCGGCCGTGGAGGAGATGGTCCAATGGTGTCACGCCGGCCCCCCCTCGGCCCGCGTTGACCGGGTCGAAATCCGGCGTGAGCCGGCCGCCGGGCGATTTCGGCGTTTCGAGATCGTGTTTCACTAACCCGAACCATTCATGAGGTTTCGCGGCGAGGCGGTTTTTTTCGCCGAGGTGGAAAGCAACCGCAAAATCCGGGTTTAAATAAATAATCGATTTTTTCGTAAGTTCCTTCCCCTTACCATGGAATCGCGGCTAGGAGAAGGAAACGCGAAAGCACCTTGGCGGTCATACCCGCATTCGAGTCAACGAGGAAAAATCGCTCGGGATTTCGACGGCCTTCCCGGCCGGAGAACCATCCATGTTTCCCCTTGACAAAATGACGGTTGGGTAGTTAACTTGTTTTTCAAGGGTAAAAAAGTGAACCCTTGACCGAAACGGAATATGTCCCCGAGAACGGACGATAACGGTCAATATACGTCCGGGTGACTTGGGGATTGATGTCAAAAAAAACGAACCAAGGAGAGATGATGCCGAGAAAAAAGATTGTGGATGGCGAAAAACTGATCAGCGCCGTGGAATCGGAAATGCGCGCCGCGGAGATCATGGAGAAGTTCGATATCAAGACTTCCTCTCAACTCAAGGCGCTTTACCTGGACGCGCTGGTTTCCGTGGGGCGTGTGCCCGGGCTGCCTGGCCGGGCCCTGAAGGACTCCCCGGATGACGTCATGGACGAGATCAAGGTCAACAAGCGGGGCAGCCTGGTCTTGTCCCGAAAAATGGTCGATCTGTTGGGTTATAATATCGATGATACCTTCATGGTTCGAAAGACCAAAGCCGGTCTGAACATTAAAAAGGTTGAAGCTTAATTTAGGTGTTTGAATCACCGGGAATTCGGGGAATCGGGCCGTATTGCGAAGCGGTTGAGGAAGTTCGGTTCATCGATTCAAGGAGTGATTCACTGTTTTTTTTAAAGAAATGACGTCAAACGCTCTGACGAAATCTTCGGAAGGAGGGTGCCATGTCTAAAAAAGTGATCATCACGGCTGCATTGGCCGGTGCCGGTACATACAAGCAAAATAACCCGGCGGTTCCCTATACGGTCCAGGAGTTCGTGGATGAGGCGTACAAGGCCCATCAGGCCGGGGCGGCCATGGTCCATGTCCATGCCCGTCAGGACGACGGGGTTCCGACCCATGAAATCGACCGAATCCGGGCCACTCACGACGCCATCAAGGAGAAATGTCCGGACCTGATCGTCAACCTGAGTTCCGCGGTGGGCTACGGCAAGACCCCGGAGCAGCGGATTGCCCAGATTGTGGCGATCAAGCCGGAAATGGCCTCCCTGAACACCAACACCATGAACTTCAGCATCGTGGACCGCAAGGCCGGGACGATTATTTTCGACGGGGTGTTCGAGAACACCTTTACCATGCTCCAGGACTTCGGCAAGGCCATGGAAGAGAACGGCGTCAAACCCGAAGTCGAGTGCTATGACATCGGGGGCCTGGATAATTTCCTGCTGGTGTCCAAACAGGGCTTTTTCAGCAACCCGGTCAACATCAACTTCGTCTGGGGTGTTGCCGGTGGCCAGAGGTTCCGTCCGGACTCCTTCCTGACCATGGTCCACGCGCTGCCGCCGGGGGCCAACTACACGACCTGCGGGGTGGGCACGGACCAGTTCCCGTGCAACATGCAGTCGTGCCTGATGGACGGACATATGCGAGTCGGTCTGGAAGACAACGTGCGTCTGCCCAATGGCGACCTGGCCAAGGGCAACTACGAGCTGGTCGAGTGGGCGGTCCAGGTGGCCCGGTTGATGGGCCGGGAGCCGGCCACACCCGACGAGGCTCGGGCGATCATGGGGTTGAAAAAGAAGTAGAACCGCGACGTTCGGCCTGGAGGGCGAGGCCCTCCAGGCCGATTTCGACCACCTCGATGCGGCCTGTCAGAAACAGATATCCCGCCTCTTTTCCCGAATCTCGGACGACGCCGCGAGGGAGTGGACAGGCGGCGGGACGGGCCTGACCCGTCCCGCGACGGGCCCGGGAACGGGCCTTTTGTTTTCGAGCGGTCGATTTCTCGGGAATGTCCGGAGGCCTTGCAACGGATAAATAATACACTGACGACCTGAAATTGCCGCTTTTGCGGCCACTATCCGCCGAGCGCTCCGGGAGCGCGCAAATCAGGAGGCATGATACATGACGCTGAAGTCCAGTCAACAATA
>JAHJTB010000212.1 GCA_018830135.1 Pseudomonadota bacterium
CGGCAGTGCGCCGGCAGGACGTCGGCCGCAAGTAATATCTCCCCGGGAACGCAGGTGTAATAGCAGCCCATGACCTTGCCGTCATCATGCTATTTCCGGCCCGTCGAGACTATCGGTTTTTGCCGCGAAAAGCGGTTGAACGGATCACTCCAACCGGGCCTTGAGGTTGATGAAATTGCTCAGGTTGAACCCGATTTTCTTGAAAAAGGCCAGCAGGTCCCCGGAATCCCAACGAACCGCCGTGTAGATTTCCTCGACTCCGGCCTCCAGGAACCGCTTGAAGGCCGCGAAGGCCAAGGCCCGGCCTACGCCCTGGCCCCAGTCCTTGGGATCGACTCCAAACATCTCGATCCAGCCCGAATGCTCCAAGCCGAAGGCCCCATGTTTGACCTCGCCAAAAAAAAAGCCCACGACCCGGTCCTCTTCCACGGCGACCAGGGAAATACCGTCAGGCTTGGAAATCTGCATCTTGACCAGGTTGAGCCAGTCCGGGGCCACCCGCCTTTGCATGATCGCTTCCTGAATACGGACGACGTCGCCCAACTCCTGGTCGTTGATCTGTCGTATTTTCACTTCCATGGTATCCACTCAATCGATCCGGATGATTTTCACATGACGGCCCACCCAGTCGGGTGGCAGATAGACCCGGCCGCTGTTGCCGGAAAGCTTGACGACCTTTTCGATCATCTCCTCCCCCCAGACCTCGAACTTGGCCTTTTGGGGCACGGGTTCTTCTTCTCGCGGCGCTTTCATCTTGTTGTTCGTCTCGTCACTTGTCATGATCTTCAACGTCCCCCCAAGTGGTCGTCCGCGCATGGGGACCAGACCGGGTGAATTAGGCGGATATTTAATTACAACATAGCTACAAAATGACTGTAAGATGGAGGGGAGGGGCTGTCAAGTAAAAACGGGGCGGCCGAAGGCGTTAGGCGCACCGGGGCCCGTTCGGGTTACGTCACCCGGACGCCTTCAGTCGAATGGCGAACCGGGTGTCGATTCCGATGGTCGACGATGGAAAGGCCGATGGCGGGGTCCTGGTTCCGGGGAGAGGGTGTCCGGTATGATTGGTCGTACGTGGACATGCGGTCGGGGACCGGGACCTCCGGGTAAGCACAGGGGGATGGAAGCTCGAAAATGAATTTGTGAACGATTTTTCTTGCCCCCTGGTATGAACCATGATAATGGAAAAAGTCAAGAATCCCCGAGTGAACCGTGTCCGGCAGGAGAGAATAATGGGCAAGGGCTATAGCCGCGGATGGCGGTCCAGGAGCGAGATCAGTGCTTTCATCGGTTTGGGCACCGAGTTTTCCGGTCAGCTCACCTTCGATGGCGTTATTCGCTTAGACGGCCGTTTTTCGGGTGAAATTCGCTCGAAAGGCACCCTGATCATCGGGGACACGGCCCATGTGACCGCGGAGATCGATGTGGATACGGTCGTGGTAAGCGGGGAGGTTCACGGGAACATCCGGGCGGCCAAGCGGGTGGAGTTCCATGCGCCGGCCAAGCACTTCGGCAACATCATCGCTCCGGTGGTCACGATTGACGAGGGTGTGATTTTCGAGGGCAACTGCCAGATGGCCGAGACGTCCGGCAAGGCGGGCCAGGATAAGAAGATCACCCTGATCACCAAGGAGGGCGAAAGCCGGGTCGATTCGGAAATTCTCTGAAATCTCCTTGAATTAAGGCTTCATTGCGCTCGTGAATATTTTTTCAAAAAAACCTTTGACACATCCGGCCCAAATAGGGTAAAAGCGCATATTTGTAACGCGCGGACGGCTTGCTGCATAAATTGTTATAAAAATCACGAGCGCGGGATACGAACTCCAACTCCAGAGGAATCAACGGTTTTTTGCTCAGGGAAGAGGTTCGGGCCATATGGTTAGCATTGACATTAATTTTTCTCTGGTCATTCAGATCATCAACTATCTCCTGGTCATCATTTTGTTGAATGTTCTGCTATATCGCCCCATTCGCGGCATTATACGGGAGCGGCGGGAGAAGTTCGACGGTTTCGAGAATGAGATATCCCGCCTGACCCAAAGGGCTGACCAGGCGGTCTCGGACCTGGAAACCCGGCTGAATGAAGCCAGGCGGGAAGGGTTCGTCCAGAAGGACCAGATCAAGAACCAGGGGCTGGATGAGGAAAAGGCCATCCTGTCGGCGGCTGGCGATGAGGCGGAGGCCGACATCCAGAAGATCAGGGACCAGGTCGTCAGTGAAATCAACTCGGCTCGGGAGGCGCTTCAGGGCGAGCTGGGCGTTTTTTCGAAAGAATTCGCCCAGAAGATATTGGGAAGGAGTCTGTCATGAGCCGCGGGAAGCGACTGGCCCGTCCGGCCCTGGCCGTCTTGTGTCTTTTTGCCGTTCTGGCGGCTTTTTTATCGTTTTCCACTCCGGTCCTGGCCTCGGGACATGGTTCCGAAACCACGATGGAGAAGGCCGAACACGCCGAGGAGCCCGAGCATGGCAGTTTCACGTCGGCCAAGCTTTGGAACCTGCTTTACCGGGCTTTGAACTTCCTGGCCCTGGCCATTCTGCTCACGTTGGTCCTGCGCAAGCCCTTGGCTCAGTTTTTAAGCGACCGTCGCCGGAACATCGCCGAGACCCTCGATGATTTGGAGAGGAAGAAGGTCGAGGCGGCCGAACGGTTCAAGCAGATCGAGGCCAAGTTGAACGCGCTGGAAGGCGAGCGGGACAAGATCATGGGCGAGTATATGGCGGAAGGCGAAGAGGAGAAGCGCAAGATCATTGCCCATGCCAATCAGATGGCCGAACGGATCAAGCAGCAGGCCGAGATGTCCATTTCCCAGGAGATCAAAAAGGCCAAGGACGAGTTGACCCGTGAGATCGCCGAGATGTCCGCGGCCATGGCCGAGGACATGATACGCAAGAATATAAATGACAAAGACCAGCAGCGCCTGGTGGAAGAATATCTCGAGAAGGTGGTGCAGCATTGATCAGCCAGACCATTGCCAGAAGGTACGCGAAGGCATTGCTGGCCTTGGGCCAGGAAGACGGGAACTTCACCCAGTACGGCGAGGAGTTGGCGGCATTCACCCGGTTGCTGGCCAACCGGGAACTGGCCGAAGCCCTGGTCAACCCCATCTATCCGGCAGACAGTCGCCTCGGTGTGCTGAAAGCCGTTCTGGCCAAGTTGAAACTTTCCAAGATCGTGGAGAACTTTTTGGGACTGCTCTTCGACAAGGGGCGCATTTCCCATCTCGAGGCGATCAACAGTAATTTTCAACTCATGGTGGATGAGGCCAACAACATCAAACGAGCCATGGTGGTCACGGCCGGCCCGCTAAGCGCAGCCGTCCAGGCCCGGGTTCAGGAGACCCTGGCGCGGATGACGGGTAAGACCGTTATCCTGGAAGCCAAAGAGGACCCGGAGATATTAGGCGGTATCGTCGCCCAGGTCGGCGACCTGACACTGGACGGCAGCGTCAGAACGCAGTTAAAAAACCTCAAAGAATCATTGATCAAGGGGTAGAGGCATATGGAGATCAGAGCGGAAGAAATCAGTGAAATAATCAAGTCGCAGATCAAGGACTACGACAAGGAAATCGAGATTTCCGAAACCGGCACGGTCCTGTCGATCGGCGACGGCGTGGCCAAGGTCTACGGCGTGGAAAAGGCCATGGTCATGGAGTTGCTCGAGTTCCCCCACGACATCCTGGGCATGGTCCTCAACCTTGAGGAAGACCATGTCGGTGTGGCGGTTCTGGGCGACGTCGAGCACATCAAGGAAGGCGACACGGTCAAACGCACCGGCCGCATCGCGCAGGTTCCGGTGGGCGACGCCATCCTGGGCCGCGTCGTGGACCCGGTCGGCAACCCCTTGGACGGCAAGGGCCCGATCGAAACCGATGAGTTCAGCCGGATCGAGGTCATCGCCCCCGGCGTCATCGCCCGCCATCCGGTCAACGAGCCCATGTATACGGGGATCAAGGCCATCGACGCCATGACGCCCGTCGGCCGCGGCCAGCGCGAGTTGATCATCGGCGACCGCCAGATCGGCAAGACCGCCATCGGCGTGGACGCGATCATCAACCAGAAGGGCCAGGATGTCGTCTGCATCTACGTGGCCGTCGGTCAGAAGAAATCGACCGTGGCCCAGGTGGTCGACATCCTCCGGCGCCATGGGGCCATGGACTACACGGTCGTGGTTTCGGCCTGCGCTTCCGAACCCGCCACCCTGCAGTATATCGCTCCCTACTCCGGCTGCTCCATGGGCGAATACTATCGGGACCGGGGCAAGCACGCCCTGATCATTTACGACGACCTGTCCAAGCAGGCAGTGGCCTACCGCCAGGTCTCCCTGCTGCTTCGCCGTCCTCCGGGCCGCGAGGCGTTCCCGGGCGACATTTTCTACAATCACTCCCGGCTTCTGGAGCGGGCATCCAAGCTGAACGAAAAGCTGGGTCTCGGTTCACTGACGGCTCTTCCGGTCATCGAGACCCAGGCCGGCGACGTGTCCGCGTACATTCCGACCAACGTGATTTCCATCACCGACGGTCAGATATACCTGGAACCCGGCCTGTTCTTCTCCGGCGTCCGCCCGGCCATCAACGTCGGTCTGTCCGTCTCCCGAGTCGGCGGCGCGGCCCAGACCAAGGCCATGAAGCAGGTCGCCGGTTCGCTTCGCCTGGACCTGGCCCAGTACCGCGAACTCGAGGCCTTTGCCCAGTTCGGTTCGGACCTGGACAAGTCCACCCAGGCCCAGCTCAACCGGGGCGAGCGTCTGGTCGAGCTGCTCAAGCAGCCCCAGTACCAGCCCATGCCCATGGAAAAGATGATCATGTCCCTTTACTCCGGGACGCGGGGCTTCCTGGACAAATACCCGGTTTCCGAGGTTCTGTCCTACGAGCGGCAGATGTTCGAGTTCGTCGAGAGCAAGTATCCTGATATTCTTAGTGAAATCAAGGAGAAAAAGGTTATCAGCGATGAACTCGACGGCAAGATAACCAAGGCGCTCAACGAGTTCGGCAGCGTCTTTCAGCCCGCATAAAGAGTGACCCATGGCGTCGTTAAAAGACATCCAACGAAAGATCGCCGCGGTCAAGAAGACCCAGCAGATCACGCGGGCCATGAACATGGTCGCCGCGTCCAAACTGCGGGGCGCCCAGACCCGGATGGAGAACTTCCGGCCGTACGCCGGCAAGTTCGCCGAGGTCATGGGCTCTCTGGCCGGCCGTATCGAGGGGGACATCCATCCCTTCCTCGTGCAACCCGAAGAGGTTAAAAAGATCGAACTGCTGGCCTTTTCCTCGGACCGGGGACTCTGCGGCAGTTTCAACATGAACGTGATCGACGCGGTTTCCAAGTTCGAGGCCCGCAAGCGGAGCGAGGGGGTCGAGGTGACCCTGACCCTGGTCGGCCGCAAGCTGAGGGACTTTTTTCGTCGGCGGAACGTCAACCTGCGCAAGGCCTACACCGACGTCATGACCTCTTTCGACTACGCCATTTCCGCGGCCATATCCCGCGAGGCCATGGACATTTTTCTTCAGGGCGAAGTGGATGAGGTCTGGGCCTATTACACGCATTTCGAAGGCATGGGCCGCCAGAAGCCTCAGTTGATGAGGGTCCTGCCCATCGCCCCGGCGGAAAACAAGGAAGGCGACCTGTCCGGTATGGAGTACCTCTGCGAGCCCAGCCTCGAGAGCATGATGATCGATCTCCTGCCCAAGAGCGTGGAGATTCAGATATACAATTTCATGCTGGAGACGTCCACCAGCGAGCATTCCGCTCGGATGGCCGCGATGGACAATGCGACGAAGAATTGCAAGGAAATGATTACGGATCTGACATTGGCCTTCAACAAGGCCCGCCAGGCCGCCATTACAACGGAACTGATGGACATCGTCGGTGGCGCCGAGGCCCTGAGGTCCTAATAAAGATTATCAGCCTAGAGGAGGTCTAGGAACACATGAACGTAGGCAAGATCATCCAGGTTATCGGGCCTGTTGTTGACGTCCAATTCAGCGAGGGCAACCTGCCGGCTATCCTTGACGCCCTGACCATTACCAATCCGGCTCTGGACGACACGAAAGACAATCTGGTCGTCGAAGTGGCCCTGCATTTGGGCGACAACGTGGTGCGGACCATCGCCATGGACACCACCGACGGCCTGGTCCGAGGCATGCCCGTCAAGGACACCGGTCAAAACATCATGATGCCCGTGGGCGCCGAGGGTCTCGGCCGGGTGCTGAACGTGGTCGGCCGGCCCGTGGACGGTTTGGGCCCGGTCAACGCCAAGACGTTGTATCCGATCCATCGCCCCGCCCCGGCCTTTACCGAGCAGGACACTTCGGTTCGCGTGCTTGAAACCGGCGTCAAGGTCATCGACCTGCTGGTGCCCTTCCCCCGCGGCGGCAAGATGGGCATGTTCGGCGGCGCCGGCGTGGGCAAGACGGTCATCATGATGGAGATGATTCACAACATCGCCATGCAGCACGGCGGTATTTCGGTTTTTGCCGGAGTGGGTGAGCGGACCCGCGAGGGCAACGACCTTTACCTGGAAATGAAGGAGTCCGGCGTTCTGCCCAAGGCGGCCCTGATCTACGGCCAGATGACCGAGCCTCCGGGGGCCCGCGCCCGCGTGGCGCTTTCGGCTCTGACCGCGGCTGAATACTTCCGGGACGAGGAAGGCCAGGACGTGCTTCTTTTCGTCGACAACATCTTCCGCTTTACCCAGGCCGGCTCCGAGGTCTCGGCCCTTCTCGGCCGCATGCCTTCCGCCGTCGGTTACCAGCCGACCCTGGGCACCGACCTGGGCGAACTCCAGGAGCGGATCACCTCGACGACCAAGGGCTCGATCACCTCGGTCCAGTGCGTTTACGTGCCGGCCGACGACCTGACCGACCCCGCGCCGGCCACGACCTTCGCCCACCTGGACGGAACCGTGGTTCTTTCCCGTCAGATCGTTGAAATCGGCATCTACCCGGCTGTCGATCCCCTGGATTCGACCTCCCGCATTCTCGACGCCCAGTATCTGGGCGAAGAGCATTACCACGTCGCCCGGATGGTCCAGCAGACCCTGCAGAAGTACAAAGACCTCCAGGACATCATCGCCATTCTGGGTATGGAGGAACTTTCCGAGGAAGACAAGCTGACCGTGGCTCGGGCCCGTAAGATTCAGCGTTTCCTGGGGCAGCCCTTCCACGTGGCCGAGACCTTTACCAACCTGCCCGGCGCGTACGTCAAGGTCGAAGACACGGTCCGAAGCTTCAAGGAAATTCTCGAAGGCAAACACGACGATCTCCCCGAGCAGGCCTTCCACATGGTCGGGGGTATTGAGGATGTGCTGAAGAAGGCTGAACGCTTGGCTTCGGCTTAACTAATCGCGATTCAAGGATACAACCATGGCCGAACCGATCAGGCTGGAAGTCGTTACTCCGGACAAGATGGTCCTCAGCGAAGACGTGGATATCGTCGTCGCCACGGGGACCGAGGGTGAATTCGGCGTACTGCGCAACCACATCCCCTTTCTGACCACGTTGCAGGAGGGGGAACTCCGCTACCGCAAGGGCGGCAAGCTGGAATACATGGCCGTAACCGGCGGGTTTGCCGAAGTGCTGCCCGACAAGGTCACGGTTTTGGCCGAAGCGGCCGAACACGCCAGGGAAATCGACATCGACCGGGCCGAACGGGCCCGTGAGCGTGCGGAAAAACGGCTGGTCGATGCCAGGCGCGAGGAGTTGGACCATATCCGGGCCGAAGCCGCTCTCAAGCGGGCCCTGATCCGGCTCAAGATCGCCAGGAAGATAGCCGAAGGATAAACCCGAGCGGTATATCTAATGATACGGGCCGGCCTCTCCTGGGGCTGGCCCTTTTTTATCATCGTCTCCGGACCGGACACTTGGAAGGGCCGGCCCGAAACGGAGACAGGCAAAGGTGCAAGACATGCCCGAAGCGCTAGCGGTGTTGATTCTGGCCGCCGGAAAAGGCACCCGGATGAAGTCGGACCTGGTCAAGGTTCTCCATCCGCTTATGGGACAGCCCATGCTGGCCCACGTGCTCAACGCGGTCCGCTATCTGGAGCCGGACCGAACGGTGGTCATCGTCGGTCATCAGGCCGAGCGGGTCATCGAGGCCGTGGAACGGCCCGGGCTGATTTTCGTCCACCAGGCTGAACAACTGGGCACGGGCCATGCCGTGGCCCAGGCCAGGGAGGCCCTGGCGGATTTTTCGGGTACGGTCCTGATTCTGGCCGGCGACGTCCCGCTGCTCTCGCCACAGACCCTGATGGATTTTCTGGCCGCCCACCGTCAACTCGAGGCGCCCATTTCCGTTCTGACCGTGGAACTGCCCCTGCCCGGGGCCTATGGCCGGATCGTCCGGGACGAAGACGGATTTCTGGCCCGTATCGTCGAAGCCCGGGATGCCGCTCCGGAAGAACTGGCCATCCGGGAAATCAACACCGGAGTCTATGCCGTGGACACGGCCCTTCTCTTCGAGGCCGTGAACGGCCTTCGCTCCGACAACGACCAGAAAGAATACTACTTGACGGACATTGTGGCCCTGGCCCGGGAGATAGGGCTCACGGCCGCGGCCATTCTGACGCCCGACCCCGATGAAGTGCTGGGAATCAACGACCGGGTCGAACTGGCCGGCGCGATCGCCTACCTGCGAACCCTGACCAACGAGTCATGGATGCGGGCCGGTGTGACCATGATCGATCCGGCCACGGTCTATATCGAAACCACGGTCAAGCTGGCCCGGGACGTGACCTTGTGGCCCAACGTTCTGCTCCAGGGACGGACCACCGTCGGGTCCGGGGCGACCATCGGCCCGGACTGCCAGATCATCGATTCCACCGTGGGCGCCGGGGCGAGCATTGCCAAAGGCGCTTTCCTGCGAGGAGCGGACCTGGCTCCGGGCGCCATTGTCGGGCCCTTGACCGTCATGGACCGTTAGTTCAGCCGCGGGCAGTCGTTACCCCGCATTTTCCCGTCGTTTTTTCTCCAGGCCGTAAAAACAGATTCGATCAAATGGAATCAATGATTTCCGCCTGCATTTCAACCTGAATATTCGTTGCGGTCTATCAGCGAAGCACTCCACTTCGATCCTGAACGGTAAACGGCCTCGGATGCCTCGAGCTGAATCCGGCCTCTGGCCGCGTGGGGGAAAAACATGGCGAACTCCTCGAACATCTCCAGCCGGGTCCCTCGACATTTATTCCGCCTCCGAAAACGACGGGGCGGTCCATTTTTACCACAGGAGCTTTCAGGTCGGTTCGAGGCCTCGGGCCGGAAAGCGACCCGGCGGATATGGTTCTGTTTCCTGACGCTGTGGTTCTGCGCGTTCCTGGGGCCGTGCCCGGCGGCCGGCGGTCCGGTCGATCTGTCCGGCCAAGTGGCACGAATCGATCTGGGCCTTCATGTTTCGGTTCTAAGGGACCCGAACGGGGTTTGGACCCTGGAGGAGGTGATGGCGCCGCCGATAGCCCAACGGTTAGAGCCCAACAAGACCAGCCCGGTCAATGTAACCGGCGATCCGGAAAAAACCTGGGTCCGTTTTCAATTGCGGGATATCGCCCCGGAGGCCCGGGGAAAGGCCCGTTGGGTGCTGGAACTGAACTGTTCCATCGTGGACGTGGTGGAACTCTATGTTCCCGATGCGGGTGCGAAGAGCGGATATCAGCTGGTCAAGGGGACCCGATCGGAGAGGGGACGTTCGGCCATTATACCCTTCCGGAACTATGCATTCCACGTCGATGCGCCCGCGGTCCGGGAGGCGACCTATTATTTGCGCCTAGGCTCGTTCGGACCCAGCACGGTCCCGCTGGTCCTATGGAGGGAAGAAGCCTTCGGCACGTACGCCATGTACGACTATTTCAGCTTCGGCCTGATATACGGCGTCATGCTGGCCATGGTCCTGTACAACCTGTTCATTTTTCTATCGCTACGAAAGGGCATCTACCTGACCTACGTCCTGTACATGCTTTCGTTCATTTTCTATTTTCTACTGTTCAACGGGCATGTGGCGGCGGCGGTCAATCTGGGCGGACGCAACTCCCAGGTCATGGAGTGGGTCTTCCTCGGGGGGGCGATCTTTTTTTCCATAAGTTTTTGCGAGCGGTTTTTAGACCTCAGTACCCATACCCCATTTTTGCACCGGGTGGTGGCTTTTTTCAAGGGTGTGGCCTTGGTCATCATCCTGCTCGGACTGCTCGATCAGCACGAGGCGGCTGCCGTCGTGTCCAATGCGGCCGGGGCATTGGGCCCGATCAACCTGATCATTGCGGCGGCCTATCGCTGGCGTCAGGGATTCGGGACGGCCCGTTTCTATATTTTAGCCAATTTGTCTTTCATTTTGGGGACGTTGATCTACGTTCTCTGGACTCTGGGCATCCTGCCGGTCAATATCCCGAGCAACACGATATTCACCCTGGGGCCGGCCATCGAAGCCGTGTTGCTGTCTTTCGCCCTGGCTGATCGAATCCGGGCTCTGGAAAAGGAGAAGCTGGTTCTGGACAGGTCCCGGGCCTTGTATAAAAAGGCCAGTGAAACGGACGGGCTGACGGGTCTGTACAACAAGAGCCACCTCATGCAACGGTTAGAGGCCGAGATCGGAAAAGCGGCGCAAACCGGGCGACCGCTGTCGTTTATCATCATGGACGTGGACAACTTCAAGCATTACAACGACACGTACGGGCACCCCGAGGGGGACGTCGTGCTGCGTACCCTGGCCGAGGTTATTACGGCTGAAATCCGGGACCACGACGCGGGCTGTCGGTACGGTGGCGAAGAGTTCACCGTGGTTTTTCCGAACGTCGAGGCGGCCCAGGCCTTGAAAGCCGCGGAGCGGATTCGACAAGGTTTCGCCGGGTGGACCTTCCAGCCCGGTAGCGGGGCGGGTGTTTCGGTCACGGTCAGCATCGGCCTGGATCAGCTTCTCCCGGGGGAAGAGGCGGCCGGCCTGATCCGGCGGGCGGACCAGGCCTTGTATCAGGCCAAACAATACGGGAAAAACCGGGTGGTCCCGGCGCCGGACTGAAAAGGATGGTTCGAAACGATTCTGATCGAAAAACCGGGCCTCGGGCATGCATTTTGCCTCTCGTCAGGGGCATGGCTTTCAGGCGGGGGGAAAGGCTGGTGAACGCCGGGAAATCGCCGCGAAAAGCCACGCCGGATGTGGAAAATCGGCAACATGTTCCGGTTTGCTTCGAGTTATGATACAAGGGGAAACACGCTCGGCGGATGACCGGGCTGCGACCAATGGAGGTCAGACATGTGCGGCATAGTCGGTTACATCGGTCCCCGGGATGCGGTATCCATCCTGCTCGGCGGCCTGGAGCGCCTGGAATATAGAGGGTACGACTCGGCGGGCCTGGCGGTCTGCCACGAAGGGAGGATTGACATCCGCCGCTGCCAGGGCAAGCTGGCCGGACTCAAGGAGCTGGTCGAGCGGCAGCCGCTGGCGGGCAGCCCCGGCGTCGGGCATACGCGATGGGCCACCCACGGCCGGCCCTCGGAGACCAACGCCCACCCTCACCTTTCGGGCCGTGTGGCCGTGGTTCACAACGGCATCATCGAGAACTATCTCGAGCTCAAGGCGGAGCTGAACCGGGCCGGGCATGAGTTCAAATCAGAGACCGACACGGAGATCATCGCCGGCCTGATCGACTATTACAGCGGCCAGGAAATGACCTTCGAGGAGGCCGTCCGGACCGCCCTGGGCCGGGTCCACGGCGCTTTCGGCCTGGGCATTATCCACCAGGACCGCCCCGACCTGCTGGTGGCCGCCAGGCGGGAAAGTCCGCTGATCATCGGGTACGGCGAGGGCGAAATCTTTATCGCCTCGGATGTGCCGGCGCTTCTGGAGCACACCCGCCGGGTCAGTTATCTCGACGACGGGGAGGTGGCCTTTGTTTCCCCCGGGGCGGTCAAGGTCATGGACCTGGATGGACGAGTGACGGAAAAGGAAATCCACCAGGTCCAGTGGGACCCGGTCATGGCCCAAAAGGCCGGGTACAAGCACTTCATGCAGAAGGAGATATTCGAACAGCCCCGGGCCGTGATCGACACCTTCCGGGGCCGGATTTCTCCGGAAAAGGGCGAAGTCTTTCTGTCGGACCTGCCCTTTTCCGCCGAAGACCTGCAGGGCCTGAACAAAGTCTTCATTGTGGCCTGCGGGACGTCCTACCATGCCGGCCTGGTCGGCAAGTTCATGATCGAGGAACTGGCCCGGCTGCCGGTCGAGGTCGACCTGGGCAGCGAGTTCAGGCACCGGGACCCCATCGTGGACGGCCGGACCCTGATGGTCATGATTTCCCAGTCCGGCGAAACGACCGACACGTTGGGGGCCATGCGGGAGGGCCGTCGGAAGAACGGACGCACCCTGGCCATCTGCAACGTGGTCGGTTCCTCCCTGGCTCGGGGGGTCGAGGGCGTGATTTACACCCAGGCCGGTCCTGAGATCGGCGTGGCCTCGACCAAGGCCTTCACGACCCAGTTGGTCTGTCTTTACCTGCTGGCCATGCACCTGGCCGCGGTCCGGGGTCGTCTGGCCCCGGAAAAGTCCCGGGGCATGATCCAGGAGCTGTTACGGCTGCCAGGCCTGCTGGAAGAGGTGCTCGAACAGGAGGATCGGATCAAGGAGGTCAGCCGGCGGTTCGGACAGGCGACTAATTTTCTGTACCTGGCCCGGGGCATCAACTATCCCCTGGCTCTGGAAGGCGCCCTCAAGCTCAAGGAGATATCCTACATCCACGCCGAAGGCTATCCGGCCGGAGAAATGAAACACGGCCCCATCGCCCTGATCGACGAAAGCATGCCGGTCGTGGTCTGCGCGCCTTCGGGCCGGACCATGGAAAAGGCCATCGGCAACATCGAAGAGGTCAAGGCCCGCATGGGCCAAGTCATCGCCCTGACCGAAAAGGACAACCTGCTGGCCCAGAACAAGGCGGACGAGGTCATCTTCGTGCCGAAGACCAGCGAGATGCTGATGCCGATCGTTCTGGCGGTGCCCTTGCAACTGCTGGCCTACCATATCGCCGTTCTGAGGGGGACGGACGTGGATCAGCCCCGCAACCTGGCCAAAAGCGTGACCGTGGAATGAAACCGGACGCCGCCGAGGCGGCGATTCCGCCCGTAACGTTTTCAGGCCCCGGCCCTCGGGGCTTCCAGGGCCAGGTCGACCGCCTCGACGATATAGTCCAGGTCCTCTCGGGTCAGCCCGGGATACATGGGCAGGGTGGCGATGCGGCCGGAGGCCCGCTCGGTCACGGGCAGCTCGGCCCGGTCGTAGCCCTGGGCCGCGTACCAGGTCTGGCGATGGATGGGCGGGTCGAAATGCACCGAGGCGGCTACGCCGCGTTCCCGCAGCGAGAGGACGAACCGATCCCGGTCCAGACCCTCGGACAGCTTGATCGTGTACATCTGCCAGACGTGCGTGCGCCCGGGTCGGACCAGGGGCGGTTCGATCCCGGTCCGTCCGGACAGAGCCCGGGTCAGATACTCGGCGTGGGCCTGACGGGCCGCGTTCATCCGGTCCAGCCGCCCGAGCTGGACCAGGCCCATGGCCGCCTGGAAGTTCGTCATCCGGAAGTTGAAGCCCGGCCAGTCGGCCGAACGCCGCCAGGGAAGCCCTTCCCGGGACGCGGTCCGATCGTGGGTGGTCGTGCGGATGCCGTGTCCGATCAAGGCGAAAATTCGGTCGGCCAGGTCCGTGTCGTCGGTCGTGACCATGCCGCCTTCGCCTGTGGTCATGTTCTTGGTGGGAAAAAAGGAAAAGCAGCCCGTACCGAAGGAGCCGGTCTTGCGGCCGTGGTACTCGCCGCCCAGGGTTTCGGCCGAGTCCTCGATCAGGGCCAGGCCGTGCCGGTCGGCCAGGTCCTGAAAGGCCGCCATGTCGCAGGCCTGTCCGCCGAAGTGGACCACGAGCAGGGCTTCGGTTCGGGGGGTGATCCGGGCCGCCGCGTCGTCGGGATTCATGTTCAGCGTGTCGTAGTCGATGTCGGCGAAGACCGGTCGGGCCCCGGCGGCCACGACGGCGTTGGCCGTGGCCACGAAGGTGAAGCTGGGCAGGATGACTTCGCCCCTGACCTCGGAGGCCAGCAGACTCAGGAAGAGGGCCGAGGAGCAGGAGTTGATGGACATGGCCCGGCGGACGCCGATGTATTCGGCGAACCGTTCCTCGAACTCCACGTTTTTCGGGCCGTGGGTCAGCCAGTCCGAACCGAGGACCTCGTTGACGGCCTCTTTTTCGGCCTCGGTCAAATCCGGTCGGCAAAGCGGGATGTTGCGCAAGGCTAGTCCTTTCCGGCGGCGCGGGCCCGATCCGCGATACGGTCGATTATCGCGGAGGTGGACACGCCCGGCGTCAGGGGAATGCCGAGAACCTTGCCGCCCCGGGACTCGACGATCTCCCGGCCGACGATCCGTTCGACCGGCCAGTCCTCGCCCTTGACCAGCACGTCCGGTTCGAGGCGGGTGATCAGGTCCAGGGGGTCGTCCTGCTCGAAGACCACCACCGCGTCCACGGCGGTCAGGGCGGCCAGGACCTCGGCCCGCTCATGCTCCGGAGTCAAGGGTCTGGAAGACCCCTTGATCCGGGTGACCGAAGCGTCGGAATTCAGTCCCACGATCAGAAAGTCGCCCAGTCCTCGGGCTTCGGCCAGGTAACGCACGTGGCCCACGTGGAGCAGGTCGAAGCAGCCGTTGGTGAAGACGACCCGGCGATCTTCCCGGCGGAGGTCCTCGATGCGCCGGCGGGCCTGGGGCCAGGACAGGATTTTCTCGTAACCGTTGAACATGATAAGCCGGGGCCTTTCATTACAATGGGTTTTTACCCTCATACCACACGAGGGCGGCAAAAGACAAATGCCCGTTGAGGCCGGAAGCGGGCCGGTATACAATGGTTCCATGACCGAAGCCAAGGAAAGCCGGACCCGACGGCCCTGGTTACGGCTGCTGGTTCTGGCGGCCGTCATCGTCGCCGGCATGGTCCTGGTGCGGGACCTGGGTCTGGCCCGTTACATGAGTCTGGAAAATGTCGAAGCCCTCGAACGGATCGTCCAGGACCTGGGCTGGATCGGGCCGTTGGTCTATATCCTTTTCTGGATCGCCGCCTGCCTGTTCATCCTGCCCGGTCTGCCTATCAGCCTGCTGGGGGCCGCCATATTCGGTGTCTGGTGGGGCCTGCTCTGGGTGACCGTGGGGGCCAATCTGGGAGCCCAGGCCGCCTTTCTGGCGGCCCGTTACGGGGCCCGGTCCCTGGTCGAGGACTGGGCCGCGAAGAACCCGAATTTCAGGAAGATCGACGAGGGCGTGGCCCGGCACGGATGGCGCATGGTCATGATCACCCGCCTGGTGCCCCTGGTGCCGTTCAATTTCCAGAACTACGCGTACGGGATGACCCGGATTCGGTTCTCGACCTACGCCCTGGTCTCCCTGGTCTGCATGATCCCCGGCTCGGCCGCTTATGTCTTCGCCGCCGGGTCCCTGGTCAGCGGAAAAGGGGACATTAAAAAGACCCTGCTCTACCTGTCCGGGGCCGCGGTCCTGTTCGTCGTCGCTTCCCTGATTCCGGGCTGGCTTCGCAAGAAATACGCCTTCAAGGAATAGCTGGCGAATAATTAACCCCGGATTTTGCAGTCGCCTTCTACCGCGGCGCCGAACCCGACCGCAAAATCCGGGTAAAAAGAACCGATAGGTGAGAATGCCCCCCGGGCCGGGGCGGCCGGGCTAAAAACCCGCCAGCTCCTCTTCAGCCGTGGTGACCCGCTCGATTTCCTCGAGGGTGGTCAGTCCGCGCAGGACCTTTTTCATGCCGTCGTAGCGCATGGCCTGGAAGCCGGACCGGCGGGCCTCGGCCTCGATTTCCAGGATCGAGGCGTTCCGCGCGACCATGGACCGGATGGACTCGTTCATGATGAAGATTTCATGAATGGCCAGCCGCCCGCTGTATCCGGTGCCGCCGCAGTCCGGGCAGCCCTTGCCCCGGTAAAAGAATATCTCGGGCAAAGACCCCTGCCAGGTAAAGTAGCGCGACAGCAGTTCGGGCGACGGACGATACGGGGCCTTGCAACTCCCGCAGACCATGCGTACCAGGCGCTGAGACATCACGCCGATGATCGAGGGGGCGACCAGGAAGGGTTCGACGCCGATCTCCACCAGGCGCGTTACGGCCTGGAGCGCGTTGTTCGTGTGCATGGTCGCCAGGACCAGATGCCCGGTCAAGGCGGCCTGGGAGGCGATCTTGGCCGTTTCCATGTCCCGGATTTCACCGATCAGGATCACGTTGGGGTCCTGGCGCAAAAAGGCCCGCAGAACCCGGGCGAAATCCACGCCGA
>JAHJTB010000213.1 GCA_018830135.1 Pseudomonadota bacterium
CTTTTCAATTCGAACGTAGATGAGCAGGAAACCTTGCGGATGGTCCGGTATGCCGTCGACCACGGGGTCAACTATCTGGATACGGCCTATCCGTACCATGCGGGCAAGAGTGAGGCCGTTATCGGGCGGGCCTTGAAAGACGGCTATCGGGAGAAACTAAAACTGGCCACGAAAATGCCGACATGGATGGTCAGTGGCTATGAGGATTTCGATCGCTTTTTGAATGAGCAGTTGGAACGCCTGCAAACGGATCACCTCGACTTCTATCTGTTGCACGCCCTGAACAAAACCCGGTGGCCTTTTGTCCGGGACCTTGGGGTTTTGAAATGGGCGGAAGAGAAAATGGCGGGCGGGCGATTTTCCCATCTTGGATTCTCCTTTCATGATGATTTGAACACATTCAAAGGCATTGTGGATGACTATGACAACTGGGCCCTTGGCCAGATCCAGTACAATTTTATGGATACGGAATTCCAGGCCGGCACGGAAGGGCTGAGATATGCAGCCGGGAAAGGGCTCGCCGTGGTGATCATGGAACCGATCCGCGGAGGCCAGTTGGCCAAGGAACCGCCTGGTTCGGTGAAGGCCATATGGGAGAGCGCGCCGGTCAAGCGGTCTCCCGCGGACTGGGCCCTGCAGTGGAACTGGAACCAGCCGGAGGTTTCGGTTGTCCTGAGCGGTATGACCTCCATGCAGCATGTCATTGAAAATGTGGAGAGCGCAAACCGTTCCGGTATCAGCACCCTGACGGACAAGGAACTTTCGATCATCAAGGCGGGGTCCGAGGAATACCGAAAACTGTGTCCGATTCCCTGCACTGGCTGCGGATATTGCGTACCGTGTCCCAATGGTGTGGACATCCCTTATGCATTCAACCAGTATAACGATGCCATGATGTACGACGATCCGGCCACCTCGCGTTTTCGGTACGGGATGATCATGTCGGCGGAAAACCGGGCTGACAATTGTATCGAGTGCCTTGAATGTGAAGAAAAATGTCCTCAGGGCATACCCATTACGGAGTGGCTGAAAAAATGCCATGAATTCCTGATGCCCGGAAGCGGGAAATAAGAAGCGGAGCGCTCAAGGTTGTCGGCGGTTTTCCGATCGCGAACCGTCCGTGCCGGGCGTAACGAATGGTGGCTTTCGGGTTGACCCGGAGAATATCCATGGACTACCATGGCCGGAAACATGATCCTGATTTTTTTATCGGAAGCCGGATTCTCACGTCGACCGTCGATCCGGGTCGGATGAGAAACGGCTGTCGGGAGACACGACCATGCCCCGAGTGAGCACCATGCCCTTTGGCCGCACCGGCCACAACAGCACCCGGACGATTTTCGGTTCTTTTGCCATCAAGGACGCCGATGAGGACCAGGCGGCTCGCGTCCTGGAACTGCTTTACCATTATGGTATCAATCACATCGATACCGCGCCCAGCTATGGCGACGCCGAACTCAAGGTGGGGCAGTGGATGTCTGCCCACCGCTCGGATTTTTTCCTGGCCACCAAGATCGACGTTGGAACCTACCGTCAGGCCGAACGCCAGTTGCAGCGATCCTTGGAGCGTCTGCAGGTCGACCACGTCGACCTCCTGCAGCTCCATAACCTGACCGACGAAGTCAGGCGGGAATTCGTGATGGGGGAAGGCGGCGCGCTCGACTACCTGATCGAGGCCAAGGAAAAGGGCCTGACACGCTTCATTGGCATTACGGGCCATGGCTTCACGGCGCCTCAACGACATCTCGAAACCCTGCGGCGATTTCCTTTCGATTCCGTGTTGGTTCCCTGTAATTACCTGCTCATGCAATCGGACGAATACGCGGGTTCTTTCGGCAGGCTTCTGGATTACTGCAAACATAAGGGGCTGCCCTTACAGACGATCAAATCCGCGGCCCGGCGCAAGTATCCCGACCGGCGCTGGTCGAACGCAACCTGGTACCAGCCTTTGACCGATCCGGAGGCCATTGGCTCGGCCGTCAACTGGGTGTTGGGCATTCCGGATGTCTTTCTGGTCACCACCGGTGACATGGATGTCCTGCCGCACATCCTGTCCGCGGCCGCCCGGCTCGACGGTCCGCCGCCGGACGCAGCCATGCGGGAGCTGGCCGAGTCACAGGGCATGGAACCTTTGTTCACCTGATGAGTCGATGGAGCGATAAGAGCGGCCGCGCTACTCTTTCCGCTTGAGCCATCCCAGGTTTCCTGTCGGAGGCCTTCACATACACCGGCAGGGGGATATCAAAACAGGAGCAGCAATGATGAAAGCAGAAAACGCTACAGCGACGGTTCTCGTGACCGGCGCGAATAAAGGAATCGGGCACGAAGTCGCCCGGCGACTCGTCGAAGCCGGCCACTCTGTTTGGGTTGGTGCCCGGGACGCTGAACGGGGCAGGGAGGCCGCCGCGAAACTCGGTCAGAACGCCCGGTTCGTCCAACTCGACGTAACCGACGATGCGTCTATTCGCGAGGCAGCCCAGACAGTTGGGAAGGCAGGTGGTTTGGATGTCCTTGTCAATAACGCCGGGATTGTGCAACCCGACGCCCCAAATGATCCACGTGGACCGCTCCGTGCTGTGTTCGATGTTAACGTATTCGGCGCGATTGCGGTTACTTATGCGTTCCTGCCGCTTCTCCGGAAATCAGGGGCGCCCAGGATCGTCAACGTGTCGAGTGATCTCGGGTCGCTCACGCGTGCCACGGACCCGGACTACGAATTCTACAATCTTGAGTTAGTGGCTTACCCGGCCTCGAAAGCCGCACTCAATATGGCGACAGTCCAGTTGGCCAAACATCTGGCTGGGACCCCGTTCAAGGTGAACGCGGCGAACCCCGGATACACAGCGACTGACCTCAACTCGCACCGGGGTTATCAAACAGTCGAGCAGGCCGCCGAGGTTATCGTCCGGCTCGCAACGCTCGGTCCAGACGGACCGACAGGCGGCTTCTTCTTCAATGAAGGAGAGGTGCCCTGGTGACGGCGAACTTATACCCCGATCGAAAGGAGATATACCTTTCAAAGGAGGATCAAACCACCTGATTTTGTTGGGGTACGCTTCTCTAACCCAACCTACGAACTTAATTCACAGGCGTATTCGCGACGCATAATTCAAATCCCCCAAGCTTGTAGGGTGCGCATTGCGCACCCTACATCTGGTGATCCTCGGCGGTCCCGATACTCTCTCCCCACATTGCCACCAATCACTGAATCCTTACTGGTTCAAAGCAACCAATTCAATGAACCGGGGCGGATCGTGTTTAAACCGTCCGCGCGGCCTCTGGCCGAAGGACGACTCTGCCGCCGAGTCCCTAGGACTATTATCGAAAAGGCGGCAGTCGGAGTCCTGAGGTTAAAGGCCGCGACAGGGCGGTCCCAAGTTGCCACCAATCACTGAATCCTTACTGGTTCAAACGATCTTTGCGTTGACCGGCCCGGTATGATACATTTAAATTGTAGGTTGGAGGCGGCGGCCCGCGGGGTCGACGGATTGAGTCGTCCGCGCACGGCCCATCGATGCGATAGAAGGTCGCGTGTCGCAACAACGTCCCACCTTCCGGGGAGGTAGTGTTATGACAGTCAAAATGACTGTTTCGGGCTTGACGATCGACCCGTATACGAATAGTCCGATCATGATTCTGAAGGAGGAGGACGGTGAGAGGTCGATTCCTATCTGGATCGGTCTGCTCGAAGCCACGGCCATCGCCAGCGAACTGGAAAAGATCAAGTTTTCCAGGCCCATGACCCACGATCTCCTGCGCAACATCATCGGCGAGCTGGGCGCGCAGGTGGAACGGGTCGAGGTTTGCGATCTGAAGGACAACACCTTTTTCGCTTTGATTCACATGGTTGGGGAAAAACAGCGGCTGACCATTGACGCCCGTCCCAGCGACGCGATCGCCCTGGCCCTGCGAACGGGTTCTCCCATCTTCGTTCACGAACAGGTCTTCGAGAAGTCCTCCCGGATGGACATGTCGCACCAGGAAGCGGTTCAGGACGACGAGGCCAAAAAATGGACCGAGATTCTCGAAGGTCTTTCGCCCGAGGATTTTGGCAAATACAAGATGTAAGCAATAAAATGGTCGGAAACAGGGGCGTTTCAGGCCGGTCCGAACCCCGTACGTGGACCGGCCCTTGTTTTCGGCCTGAGCGACGAGAAAGACCGAGATGATTGACCTTCACACCCATACGTTGTTCAGTGACGGCGTGTTGCTGCCTTCCGAACTGGCCCGCCGGGCCGAGGTCAAGGGCTATCGGTTCATCGGGCTGGCCGACCACGTGGACGCCTCGAATATCGACTGGGTCGTCCCCCGCATCGCGGCCGCGGCCGCCGCGAACAATCCGGTCACGCGGGTCCAGATCGTACCCTGCGCCGAGCTGACCCATGTCCCGCCGGCCTTGTTCGACGGTCTGACCCGGCGGGCTCGCGATCTGGGAGCGGCCGTGGTCGTGGCCCACGGGGAGAGCCCGGTGGAGCCCGTGGCCCCGGGCACCAACCGGGCCGCCATCGAAGCCGGCGTGGACATCCTGGCCCACCCCGGCCTGATCACCCGGGAAGAAGCCGCGCTGGCGGCGTCCAAAGGCGTGTTGCTGGAGATCACGACCCGCAAGGGCCACAGTCTGACCAACGGCCACGTGGCCAGACTGGCCCTGGAAACGGGCGCCGGATTGGTTCTGAATACGGATGCCCACGAACCGGGAGACCTGGTGGATATCGATTTCGCCATCCTGGTCGCCCGGGGCGCCGGACTGGACCCGGACGCGTTCGAACGCATGCAAGCCAGGGCCATGGACCTGATCCAGGGCCGGGGTTTGGCCTGAACCGGGTGGCGTTCCCCGCCTTGACCGACGTGACCGTCCCCTCCCGCCCCGGCCGCAATCCGGCCATCCGGCTCGACCTCCCGCCGATCGTGCGCCGTTTTTCGTCCAAAGACCGACCGGATCGGATCGAACCGTTTCCGACACCGGGGGGTTGGTCATGCTGACCCGCCTGCGTCTGGGCGGCACCATCAAGGCGCTCATCGTTGTTTTCTGGCTGGTCATGGTCTATTTTCTGGTCGAGCGGGTTCATATGATACCCGACATGATCGACGTGGAATCCACCCGCCTGGCGGAAACCCAGTCCTGGATGTCGATCTATTTCAAGGGCCAGAAGGTGGGGTACACCTATCAGGCCCTGACGCCGATCCAGTCCGGGTACGCCTTGGACCAGAAGACCTTCATGCGCTTGAACCTCATGGGCCAGGTCCAGGAGCTGCGGACCCTGACTTCCGCCCTGCTGAACAAGGCCCTGGGCCTGACCTCTTTCAACTTTTTCATGTCCGCCGGACCGATCCGCTATCAGCTCGGCGGAACCCTCAACGGCCTGACTCTCGAACTGGCCGGAATGACGGGCGCTTATCGCAACAAGATGTCTCTCCGGCTTGAATCCGTGCCCCGTCTGGCCTCCGGCCTGATGCACTACCTGGTCCAGAAAGGCCTGGAAAAAGGCCAGCGTTTCCGGGTGCCCATCTTCGACCCCTCGACCCTGTCCACGCGCCAGGTCCAGGTCGTGGTCGAGGACTCGGAAAAGCTGGTCATCGACGGCCAGCCCGTGGATACCTTCCGGGTGCGCATGGACTACGCCGACATCCAGACCTACGCCTGGGTGGACACCCAGGGCCGGACGATCAAGGAGACCGGCCTGCTGGGGATGACGCTCGAACGGACCACGGAGTCCAAGGCCACCGAGGGCATCGCCGGCCGGGCCGAACTCTCCGACCTGGTGGCCTCGACGTCGGCCCCGACCAATCGCGTCCTCGAGGCGCCCCGCCAGGTCCGCTACCTCAAGGCCCGGCTCAAGGGACTCGACTTTTCGGGCTTCGAACTGGACGGCGGCCGCCAGCGCTTCAAGGACGGCGTGGTGGAAGTGACCCGGCAGCCCATCGACTTTAAGAACGAAAAGCACCTGCCCCTGCGGGACCCGAACCTGCAACCGGACCTGGAGCCCACGCCTTTCATCCAAAGCCGTCATCCCAAGGTCATCCGCCAGGCCCGGGTCCTGGTCGCCGGTCTGACCTCGCCCCTGGAAATCATCGACCGGATCGTGGGCTGGGTTTACGAGGAACTGGACAAGCGGCCGACCATGTCCGTGCCCAGCGCGCTGGACGTGCTCGAGACCAAGGTCGGCGATTGCAACGAACATGCCGTGCTGGCCGCCGGACTGCTCCGGGCCGCGGGCGTGCCGACCCGCATGGCCGTGGGCGTGCTGTATTTCGAGGGCCGGTTTTACTATCATGCCTGGCTGGAAGCCTACTGGGGCCGCTGGATGGCCGTGGACCCCCTCCTGGGTCAGATTCCGGCCGATGCCACGCACATTCGCTTTCTGACCGGGGACCTGTCCCGCCAGACGGACATGGTCCGCGTCATCGGGCGACTGGAAGTGGAGATACTGGACGTCAAATGATCGAAATTGAGAACCTGACCAAGCGGTTCAAGCAGGTCCTGGCGGTCGACGGGCTTTCCCTCACGGTCCGGCCGGGTGAGATTTACGGTTTTCTGGGCCCCAACGGAGCGGGAAAAACCACGACCATCAAAATGATCGCCGGGACGCTCCGCCCCACCTCCGGCCGTATCACCATTGCCGGCCGCAACCTGGCGAAAGACCCGGAAGGGGCCAAACAGGTGGTCGGCTTCATCCCGGATCGGCCGTTTCTGTATGAAAAGCTGAGCGGCTACGAGTTCCTTCAGTTCATGGCCGGACTGTACGGGGTCAACAGCCGGGCTTTCCGGACGCGGGCCGATTCCCTGCTGGAACTCTTCGAGCTGTCCGAATGGCGGCACGAACTGGTGGAAAGCTATTCCCACGGCATGAAACAACGGCTGATCATGTCATCGGCCCTGATTCACCGTCCCCAGGTCCTGGTGGTGGACGAACCCATGGTCGGCCTGGACCCGCGGGGCGCCCGGCTGGTCAGCAACATCTTTCGCCAGCTTCGTCTGAACGGGGTTTCCATCTTTGTCTCGACCCACACCCTGGGCATCGCGGCCGAGCTTTGCGACCGGATCGGCATCATCTTTCACGGCCGGCTGCTGGCCGAGGGCACGGTGGGCGACCTTCAGACCATGGCCGGAGAAAGCAGCCAGCTCGAAGACGCTTTCCTCAAGCTGACCGGCGGCCATGAAGAACAGGTCCTGGCCGAATTTCTGCGGGAAACGGGCTGAGGGCGACATGAAGACCTACTGGCTTTTGCTTTCCCCCCGGGTCCTTTCCCTGCTCAACCGGGTTCGGCGCGGAGAGGAAGGCTCCGGGTTCAGACTCCTGTTCATGGGCCTGATGGCC
>JAHJTB010000214.1 GCA_018830135.1 Pseudomonadota bacterium
GATCGGTCTGGCCAAGGCCAAGGAGCTGATCATGACCGGCGATCCGATCACGCCGGAAGAGGCCCTGCGCATCGGTCTGATTTACCGGGTCGTGGAACGGGAGGAATTGGAAGGCGCGGTCGCGGAGCTGGCGGGCAAGCTGGCTTCAAGGGCGCCGCTGGCCCTGGCCGCGGCCAAGGCCCTGCTCGACGGCGAAGCCGGGCTGGATGAGGTGGCCGAGGCCCAGATTCGACTCATCGGAAGCAACGACGCCCGGGAGGGCATTACGGCCTTTTTCGAAAAGCGCCGGCCGCGTTTCACCGGGACCTGAGCCGCCGGCCCGGTTTTCAGGACGACTCGTCCGGCGATTCCTCGCTCTTGAGGCGCCTCCAGAGGGTGATCGTACTCAAGCCCAGGATGCGGGCCGCCTCGGAGCGGTTGCCCCGGGTATGTTCCAGGACCAGCCGGATGTACCGTCTTTCCAATTCGTCCCGGGTCGGGAAGTCCGAGGCCAGTTCGTAGATCGGGTCCCTGGCCGCCTGAGGCAGGTGGTCGGGGATGATGAGTTCCGGACCGGCCATGATCACGGCATATTCGACCCAGTTCTCCAACTCGCGCACGTTGCCGGGCCAGGGATACGCTTCGAGGGTGCGGACCGTATCCGGGGCGAAGCCCAACGGGTCCGATCGGAACCGCCCCAAAAAGTGCCGGGCCAGTGGCAGGATGTCCTCCCGACGCTCCCGAAGCGGCCCGACGTGGATGGGGAAAACGGACAGGCGGTAGTAGAGGTCATCCCGAAACCGGCCGCTCGAAGCCAGGGACTTGAGGTCCTGGTTGCTGGCGGCCAAAATGCGGGCCTCCACCGGAAAGTCCCTGACCCCGCCCACGGGCCGGACCTCCTTTTCCTGGATGGCCCGCAGCAGCTTGGCCTGAAGCTCCAGGGGCAACTCCCCGACCTCGTCCAGGAACAGAGTGCCTCGGCCCGCCTCGACGAACAGGCCCTTCTTGTCCCGATCCGCTCCGGTAAAGGCCCCCTTGACGTGGCCGAACAGTTCGGATTCGAGCAGGTTCGGGGGCAGGGCCGCGCAGTTGATGGCCAGAAAAGGCTCTTCGGACCTCCCGGAGCGGCGGTGGAGGAACCGGGCCAGCAACTCCTTGCCCGTCCCGCTTTCCCCCTGGATCAGCACCGTGGACCCGGTGGGGGCCACCTTCCCGGCCAGCATCAGGACGCGGGCCATGGTCTCGCTCCGGTAGATGATCCCCTCGTCTTCGTCCGGACGGTACGCGCTCCGCCGGAGCCGTTCCAGTTCGGCTTTCTGGCGGGCGATGTCCTCCCCGGCCCGTTTGACGTCGGCCCGCAGCCCCGCAATCATCTCGGCCAGGGACTCGACCTCGCCGAACAAAGGCGCCTCCTCCTTGGTCAAACCCCACTCGCCAAGCGTCCGGCCCTCGAAAAGGCAGGCCGGGTCCCCGCACCCCTGACAGGCGGTCTCCTTGACCAGGACCTCGGAACCGATTGCGGCGCTGGCATATCCGCTCAACATGCCGGCCAGATGCGCGCAGACCGGCTCGAGGCTGGGGCCGTGTTCAGCCAGCCAGGCCCGGGCGATCATGGAATCCCGCCACCGGCCCGAAAACCGGAGACGCTTGTTCTCCAGGTCCAGCCGCTCGAAGGACATGTCCGCCAGGCCGTGCATCCGGATCACCACTTCGGAGGCCTTGAGGCATTCTTCGGGACTGTCAAAGTCGTACAGTTCGGCCATGGCCGCGGCCTGTCCCAGCCCGGCCTCGAATCCGCCCCGGGCCTGAAGGATCGAGGCCTGTGCCTCGCCCATGCAGTGAATCATGTCCTGGCGGACCCGGAGCAGGTCCCGGGCCTGGGACAGCGCGATGCGGTGGGCCCCCCACATGGGGTAGCCCGTACTCGGGTCTATATGCAGGGTGTCGAGGGGCTGGATGTCTTCCGCGCGCATGAGGCCTCCTGTTGCCAGCTCGGCCGGGGGTCCTGGATCGGACGGACTTCGCGTCAATTCATTATACTAAACCACCGGTCCTGCCGCTGATCCTTGAATTATGCACCTTGAAATCCATTTTTTCAAATTGAAATGCCGGGGGGCAAGGGGTTCAGGGCTGCCTATTTGTTATTTATATGAATTCATTGATAAATGTATTTTATTCATTGTTGGCACGCGGGTTGCTCTCTTATACCTGCAAATGGTTCCTGAGCCCGGAGACAAAAAGAGGGCTCATCAGGAAGGAAAAAGGGAGGACGAGCAATGGCGAAAATGGCAGCGATTCTAAGTCTGGTTCTGGTCATGGCCCTCGGTGCGGGCAGCGCCATGGCAGGGAGTGTGCCGATCACCAACGGTCCGCTTTTCGATCATGAGTGGACCGCCGAATATGAGCGGGGCGTTGCCCTGGCTCCGGTTATCGAATTCGACAACAAGGGTCTGGACAAGGGTCCCCTGTTTGACCACGAATGGGAAACGGCTTACCGCGAGGCCACCGAAGGGAACGCCCGGGCGACCTTCACGAGCAAGGCCCTGGACGACGGTCCCCTGACCGACGCGGAGTGGAGAGCGGCTTACGAAGGCCGTATGGTCAACGTCGGCTAAGCAACCCGAAACATCACCTTGAAGCCCGGGCCAGCGGTTCCAGACCGGCGGCCCGGTTCTTTTTTCGGGCCCGGCCCGGGTCGTTCGGATTCCATGTATTGTGATGTCGTGACTGACCTGTCTCATTTTCCAGCACCGCCGGATCGTGCCCCTGGAGCGGGTGGGTATGCCTCAATCGCGGACCGGATGCCGCATTTGTCTTTATCTATTTGAAATCAATTAAATATATTACTAAAAAGCAAGTCCTTTCCTCCGAATTCGTCTCATTCGACCGCAGTGTCCTTCAAAGGGAGTGGTGAGGAGATAGATAATATATTTAAATAAAACAGATACTTAAATAATAACTATATCCAGGTCTGAAACTGGTCCGGATTGTGCTCCTGTATAGGGGCAACCATTCAGCAAGGGCGGACGAACCGCCCGGGGAGGTGCAACATGACGGGCACCGAACATAAAGGCAAGGGAACCCACAGGCCGGTGGTCTTCAACATGACCGCCAACCAGTGTGTCTGGGCCAGAGCCGGGGTGATCAAGCCGACGGTCTGCATCAACGCGTTCGACTGCGGGACCTGCCCTTTTGACCGCAAAATGAACCGGCTGGTCGAGCGCGGCGGGTTCAAGGACGGCCGGGCCTCGGATCCGCTCTGGAGCCCGGAGCGCTGGCTGTCCCTGCCATCAGGGGAACGGAAATGCCGGCACATGCTTTCCGGTCGGGTCCCGCTGAAGTACTGCGCCAACAATTTCGACTGCGCCCACTGCCAGTACGACCAGATGATCGAGGAAGAGGACCTGGCCTACCCGGTCAGCGGGCTTGAAACGGTCCAGGCCGGCGGGTTTGAAGTGGCCATGAACTACTATTATCATCCGGGACATGCCTGGGCCCGGATCGAATACGGCGGGCGAATCCGCGTGGGGCTGGACGATTTCGCTCAGCGTCTGGTCGGTTCGGTGGACGAGTTCGATCTGCCCAAGCTGGGGACCGTGGTCCGCAAGGGCCGGCCGAGCGTGGCTCTGCGCCGGGATCGTCTCCGGGCGGAGACGCTCAGTCCGGTGGAAGGCGTGGTGGTGGCCCGAAATCCCAAGGTGCTCAAGCGGGCCCAAACCGCCCATGAGGCGCCGTATGGCGAGGGATGGCTGATGGTCATCGAGCCCGTGGGTCTGCGAACGGGGCTCAAGCACCTGATGTTCGAGGAGCAGAGTCTGGCCTGGATGGAAGCGGAAGCCAGCCGGCTGGGTTCGATTCTGGCCGACAACTGCGGCTACCGCATGGCGGCGACGGGCGGCCGGGCAGTGGACGACATCTACGGGCAGGTGCCCGAGATCGGCTGGGACCGGCTGGTTCACGAGTTTCTGCTGACCTGAACATTCGGGGCGGGCATACCTCGCGGCTTGCCGCGAGGTATGCCCGCCAACCAGACCAATCAACTTCTTCTTTCCCTGTCGAAGTTTCCCCGCGGCATGGCCGCGCGGAGCTTCAATCCGAGGAGGCCGGCCCGCCGGTCTTACGGTTCGGAAGCAAGATAGTTCCTGAACAGCCGGGTTCGCCTCCGGACCAGTTCCATGGAGCAGTCCGGGCAGAAGATCATGTCCATGCGATCGATGTGGCCGGGGTTGGGCGAAAAGCGCATCAGACAGCCCGGGGCCCGGCAGTGGATCAGGCCGAGGACGTGAGCCATTTCATGGAGGGTGATTTTGGCCAGGCGATCGTAAAGTTGGTCGGGGGAGACCGGGCGGCCGTCCTCGGTCGTGCCGAGGCGGTACAGGGAGACCACGGCCCCTTGTCCTTCGATCTGGGCTTCCCCGTAAACAAAGCTCATGATCGGCAGGCACAGGTCCTGGCGGAGGAGTCCCAGCCGGAGGACGGACGGGGGGGCGTCCCGGGTCAGGGCGTCGATAATTGACAGGGCGTTGTACTGGTGACGGCCGGGGACCAGGGCGTAGTCAGGAACGGGCCGGGCGGACAGAATCTGGGTGTTCAGGTCCAGGACCGCCTGCAGATGGGCCGCCGTCACGTTGACCGCCGTTTCGTCCACGCGCCCCAGCGGTACGACCTGGACCAGGGGGCGGTCTTCCATAGTCGGGGCCATGCCCGGTTCTAGTCAGGCCTTTTCAGGTCGAATTTCTTGATGCGCCGGTTGAGGGTCCCTCGATCCAGTTCCAGAATCTGGGAGGCCCTGGACACGTTCCAGCCGCAGTATTCCAGGGTGCGCCGGATATGCTCGGCTTCCACCTGGCTGAGGGATCGTTCCTGAGGCGGCGTTTCAGACTCCGGATGAATAAAGGTCAGTTCCCGGGGCCCGATCAGGCGTCCTCGGCCGACCACCACGGCCCGTTCCATGACGTTTCTCAACTCCCGGACGTTCCCCGGCCAGGCGTAGGCCTCGAGCAGACGCAGGGCTTCGACGTTCAGGCCTTCGACGGGCTTGCCCATCTCCCGGGCGAACCGGAGCAGGAAGTGCCGGGCCAGGAGCGGAATGTCCTGGCGTCGCTCTCTCAAAGGCGGGACGTGCAGGGAGATGATGTTGATCCGATAGAAAAAATCCTGACGGAATGCTCCGGTCCGGACCATGACCGGCAGGTTCCGGTGCGTGGCGCAGATCAGCCGGAAATCGCTTTCCACCGGTTCGGTGCCGCCCACGCGCAGAAAGGTCTTTTCCTCGAGAACCCGCAACAGACTGACCTGCATCTGAGGCGATATCTCGCCGATTTCATCCAAAAACAGGGTGCCGGCGTCGGCCAGGTCGACCCGGCCTCGTTTGGAACGGACCGCGCCGGTGAAGGCCCCCCGTTCGTGGCCGAACAATTCGCTTTCCAGGAGGTTGGGGGCCACGGCCCCGCAGTTGATGGCCGCGAAGGGGCCCAGGGCCCGTCCGCTTCTCGAATGGATGGCCCGGGCCACGAGTTCCTTGCCCACGCCGGTCTCGCCGGTGATGAGGACCGAGGCCTCGCTGACGGCCACCTCCTCGATGAGATCGAAGACGCGAAGCATGGGTTCGGACTGGGCGATCAGGTCTCCGAAAGTGGCGCCGTCCTGTTCGGCCAGTCGGGCGCGCAGGGCCTCGTTCTCCTGGATCATGGCCGACTGACGGACCATTTTGCCCATGAGCAGCATCAAATGTTCGGGGTCCAAGGGCTTGAGCAGGTAGTCGTTGGCCCCCAGTTTCATGGCCTCGACGGCGGACTTGATGGAACCATAGGCCGTGATGATCACGGCCGGCATCTCGGGCTGGTTTTCCTTGATCCGGCCCAGCAGTTCCAGGCCGTTCATACCCGGCATCTTGATGTCGATGAGGACCAGGTCCGGTCTCCGGGCCGCCAGGACGTCCAGGGCCTCGAACCCGCTGGCCGCGGTTTCCACCACATAGCCGTCCTTGAGCAGCCAGGCCTTCATCGACTCCCTCATGGCCTCTTCATCGTCGACGATCAATATCTTGAAGGGACGGTTCACGAGTCCTCCTAAATACTTGAAACCTCCGGGAAGGTCCGGCGGCTTTTCAAAGCCCGGGGACGTGGCTGCCCTCCGGAAGCGTCAGCCGAAAGGTCGTGCCCCGCCCCGGCTCGCTGGTCACGCCGATTTCTCCGCCGTGGTCCCGGACGATGCCATAGACCATGGACAGGCCGAGCCCGACGCCGTGCACTTCCGTTTTGGTCGAAAAGAACGGTTCGTATATCCTGCCCAGATGTTCGGGGCGGATGCCGACCCCGGTGTCCTCGACCTCGATCCAGATTCGGCCGCGACCGGTTTCCCGGCCGGCCCGCAAGGTCAGGCGCCCGCCTTCGGGCATGGCTTCCATGGCGTTGAAAATCAGGTTGGTCAGGCATTGCTGAATCTGGGTGTAATCGCAGAAAAACTCCAGTGGCTCCTTGTCCAGGTCCACGGACAGACTGATGTCCGAAAGCTGGATCTGGTGCTGGAAAAGGGTGATGACCCGGTTGAGCATCTCCTGCAAGTTGGCCCGTTTGGGTTCCAGGGCCTGCTGCCGGGCAAAGGAGAGCAGGTTGTTGACCGTCCTGCCGCACCGTTCGGCTTCCCGAACGGTCATTTCGAGATAGCGAATGAAATCTTCCACGTTCCGATTTGTGGGCCGTCCCTGTTTCAACGTCTCGAGAATCAGCTTGGTGAAATTGATGATCGCCGAGATGGGGTTGTTGATTTCGTGGGCCACCGAGGCCACGAGCTTGCCCAGGGATATGAGTTTGTCTTCTTGCACCAGCCGGGCCAGGTCGCTTTTCAAGGCCTGGGTCCGGCGTTCGAATTTGTCGTTCATTTCCTCGGTCACGTCCCGAATGACTTCCAGGACCTGAACCACTTCGCCTTTTCTGTTGAACAGGGGAAAGGTCGAAACGTCGCAGTATTGGAGGCCCTCCCCGGCCAGGGCGTGTTCGTGGAGGGCGTGGGCCGATTTGCCGGTGGCCAGGGTTTCCTTCATCGGGCAAGGGGTTTCCTCGCTGTCGCAGGGCGACATGGCCCGATGGGAGACCTGGAAGCAATACAGGCCCAGCGCATCGTTCAGGGACCGGTCGGCCATCTTCAGGGCCGCCTGGTTTATCCAGACGATACGATAGTTCGTGTCCAGGACCATGACCCCGATAATGGTCGCCTCTTCCATGGCCCGAAGGAAGGAGCGGGTCCGGACGATCTCGTCCTCCTGCATGTCCAGGCGCAGACCGGACTCGATGACCCGTTGGACGATCTCCTGCAGCAGCCTTGAACTCTTGTAATCGAGCACGGTGACATGGGCCGGCTTGTCAAGGAGAAGCTCCTCGTCAACCGACAACTTCCCCGTCAGGTTGATCAGCAGGCCCAGGTCCGGTATCTGGAAAAAGTCTCGACAGTCGCAGGCAGTCTTGATGCCGCTGGATTGGGCATAACGGAAACCGACCGCCTCGGGATCGATGTCGGCCACGCCCAGGATTTCGGCGTTCAGTCCGGTCAGGGATTTCGATTCAAGGGTCTTGAGCAGGGAGAAACAACGCTGGCCGCCACCGACGATGGCGATTTTCATGCTCGGCATCGGATGGGGTTCGGTCGGTTCCATGGTCTGATTCCGAGCCCTTTCAGGTCGTTTTGTGGAATCACCAGATATTTGGGTTCAAACACTTTCTTGAATGATATAACAAAAAGCTAAATATGTAAATATACGCCGCCTGGTTCGGGTAACTCCGTGGTTGGCGGCATCGCAGGACCGCCCTGTCGCGGCCTTTGGCCTTAGGACTCCGGTTGCCGCCTTTTCCATATATACTGAGAGACCAGGGCGGCAGAGTCGTCCTTCGGCCAAAGGCCGCGCGGACGGCTGAAATATGATCTGCCCCGATTTACTGACGGGTTACCAGTTGGGGATGGAAGAAGCGGGAAGCACGAGATGGCCGGCCCTTTTAGGGCTTGTATTTCTGCCCGGTCGGCGCGGTCCGAAGACGGGCCTTGGCCAGGCCCAGGGTCCGGGTCACGCGGGCTTGATCCGGCTCGATCATGAACACCCGGGTCCCGGCGGGTTCGTCTTCGTCGGCGGTCAGGTTCCGAGGGTCGGAGGGCGCCGGTGGCCGGGCTCCGGCCTTGAGGGTTTCGAGGATGAGATCGGTCAGGGATTCACGGGCCGCGTTTCGGGCCAGCTCCATGTTGGGGGCGGTGATTTCCGCTCCGGGCCAGTTGGGGAAGAACACGTCCCGGCCCCCGAAGGCATTGGGCACGAACACGGCCGGGTAGGGGACCAGGGCGCGCAGAACGGTTTGGGGATCGGCTTTTTTTCTCATGGAGGACGTCCTTTTTTCAGGTCTTCGGTTTCATACTGTAATTCAAGGCCGGGAGGGGGAAAAGACTTTTTTCCCCCCCGGGTTTTTGGGTTTGGCCCCGGGATAATACCCGGACCCGGGGATTGGAAAAGCGAATCCGGTTGTGCATGTCCTTTGGCATTGGTTGCCGGTATCGAGTTGAAAACCGAATCGGATCATGAGATGATCAGTCCGGGTTACCGATGACAATCAGGATTTTATCGTATGAGTGAAGGATGCCCGGGGACGAAAAAGGGGGACAGGACCATGGACCCGAGAGGCCCGTTGTTTACCGTGGGATACGACCATGAAGGACCGAGTCCCT
Source organism: Pseudomonadota bacterium (assembly GCA_018830135.1). Lineage (GTDB taxonomy): Bacteria > Desulfobacterota > Desulfarculia > Adiutricales > JAGVGV01 > JAHJTB01. The sequence continues at coordinate 8,689 of JAHJTB010000214.1, forward strand.
GGGTTCGGCCGGGCCGGCCCTGGGAGTTGTTGCGACCGGGTTACGTGCCCCGGACGATTTGTTATCCGGAGATTCCCCTGCACGCGATCGGCTGGGAGGCGGCGCGCGAGCGTCCCCACGGCCTGGCCGTCTACTTCGTCCAGGAAAACAGGAAGTACACCTACCTTGAATTAATGCACCACGCCGCCCGGATCGCCGCGGCCCTTTCCGACCTGGGAGTCGGGCCAGGGGACGGGGTGGCGCTTTACATGACGAACTCGCCGGAGTTCCTTTTCACGGTCTACGGCGTCAGTATGACCGGTGCATTCATCGTTCCGATCAACCCCATGTCCAAGGCCGCGGACATCGAACACATCATCAGGGACTGCGGCCGGGTCAAGGTGGTGGTCTGCACCTCGTTTCTGTATTTGAACATCGAGAAGGTCCAGGCAACTACCACCATCGAAAGGGTCATCGTCGAAGGGGCCGAGGTGGCGGGGACCCTGAACCTCGATGACCTGATGGCGCGATACCCGGCCCGGCCGCCCAGGGTGCAGATCGACCCCCGGCAGGACCTGTGTGTGCTGCTGTATACGGGCGGGACCACCGGTGCGCCCAAAGGGGTCATGCTGACCCACTACAACATCACGACGAATGTCTTTCAAATGGCCGGCACCGACCCGTACCCGCCGGGTCGGGAGATCAACGATTCCTGCGTCACGGTCCTGCCCATGTGTCACGCCTTCGGTTTTTCCCAGGTCCAGCTCTATATCGCCCAGAAGGCCCTGATGATATTGTACAACGGTTTCGATCCGCCGGAGGTCATGCGTCTGATCGAGGCCTACCACACCGAAAACTTCGTGGGCATTCCCCTGATGTTTCAGCTTCTGGTCAATGATCCCGGCTTTGAAGACTACGATTTGACCTCGCTGATCCGGGTCATATCCGGCGCGGCATCGCTGCCCCGGGACCTGGCCCGGAAATGGAAGGAGACGGTCGGTTCCAATGTCGGCCAAGGCTACGGCATGAGCGAGGCCGGTCCGACTAGCCACATGACCCCGATCTGGCTGGATGATTTCAAGGACAGCATCGGGGTGCCGGTGGTGGACACGGACGTGCGGATCGTGGACCCCGAGGAACGGAACCGGGAGATGAGCCCGGGAGAAATAGGGGAATTCGCCGTTCGGGGGCCCCAAATCATGCAGGGCTACTGGAATCGGCCCGATCTGACCGCAAAGACCGTTGTTGACGGCTGGCTGATGACCGGGGATCTGGGACGGATGGACGAGCGGGGTCTGTTTTACATTGCCGGCCGAAGCACGGACATGATCAAGTACAAAGGCTACAAGGTTCTGCCCGACGATGTGGAGGACGCCCTGCACCGGCATCCGGCGGTGCTCGAGTGCGGCGTCGTAGGCGTACCCGACCCGGAGATCGGCGAAACGATCAAGGCCTTTGTGGTTTTGAAGGCGGAGTACCATGGCGGGGTGACCGAGGCGGACCTCCAGGCCTGGGCACGGGAGGAAATGGCCGGTTACAAGTGGCCGCGAATCATCGAGTTTATCGACCGTTTGCCCAGGACGGCGGTGGGAAAGGTTTTCAGACGGGAGCTTAGGGATCGGAAATGACCCGCCGGCCGCCCGTCCGGTTCCGGCGGAAGCCCGGGCGGACCGGGGTCTGATCGATCCGGCAAGGAAAAAGGAGAGTGCAATGCCTGACTATGACGTGGTGGTGGTCGGGGCGGGGAACGGGGGATTGACTTCGGCCCTGTCTCTGGCCGCCAAGGGCCTCGATGTGTTGCTTCTCGAACGGCATAACGTTCCCGGCGGCTGCGCCACCAGTTTCGTGCGGGGGCGGTTCGAGTTCGAGGTGGCCTTGCATCAGCTCAGCGGCATGGGCGGCCCGGAACGGCCGGGTCCCTTGCGGGACCTGTTGAACCGGCTGGGAGTCATGGACAAGGTCGAGTTCGTCGAGGAGGACACGCTTTACCGGGCCGTGCTGCCCGGCCTGCTGGACGTGACCATCCCGGCCGACCGGAACGGGGCCGCGGCCGCTCTCAAGGACCGTTTCCCCGGGGAGGCCGGGGCTGTGGACCGGTTTCTGGAGCTGGTCTGGGAGTTTTGCAATCAGTGGGTGGCCACGTTCGTGCTCCGGGACCCGGAGGCGTCCAAAGCGAGGTATCCCGTCTATTTCACTTATGCCCTGAAAACCGCGGCCGAGGTCCTGGACGCGCATTTCAAGGACCCGCTGCTCAAGCTGGCCCTGGCGGAGTACTGGGGCTACATGGGCCTTCCGCCCTCCCGGCTGCCCTTTGCCGACCTGGCCATCCTGATCTGGGTCTACATCGAGTTCAAACCCTATCACATGAAAGGGGGCTCCCAGGCCCTGTCCAACGCCCTGCTGGATTCCTTTCTGGAAAAGGGAGGCCGGGTCCGTTTCAACTGCGCGGCCCGAAAAATCCGGGTGGCGGGCAACCGGGTCCAGGGGGTCGTCACCGAGGACGGGGACGAGATTTCCGCCGATTACGTCATGTCCAACGCCAGTTCCCTGCTGACCTATGTCGAACTGGTCGGGCCCGAAAACGCCCCGCCTCAGGAGTTGGCCAACCTGGGCACGGGTACGGTCGGTCCTTCGGCCTTCACGGTCTACCTCGGTCTCGACCGCGAGCCGAAGGACCTGGGCCTCGAAGTGAGCACCACCTTTATCACCGACGACGCGGACATGGACCGCCATTACGCCCTCTGGCGCACGCTCGATCCGCCCGGCACGACGGGGGTGACCTGCTATGACGTGGCCGATCCGGAGTTTTCTCCGCCCGGCGCCTGCCAGGTCGTGGTCATTTCTCTCCAGTACGCCGAGCCCTGGCTCACGGTTCCTCCGGCCCGGTACGCGGAGACCAAGTATCGCTATGCCGAGTATCTCCTGGACCGCGCCGAGCGGGTCTATCCCGGTCTGCGGAACCACATCGAGGAATGCGAAGTGGCCACGCCTCTGACCCACCTGCGCTACCTGGGGCATCCCGGCGGGGCCATTTACGGATTCGACCAGTACGCCAAGGACTCGAACCTGTTCTGGGAACGGACCTCGGCCATCAAGGGGCTGTATTTCGCCGGAGCCTGGGTCGGATCGGGCGGCTTCCAGCCGACTTTGGAATCCGGCGTTCTGGCGGCCCGAGCCATTCTTCGGGACATGGGCCGGTGAGGTGAGAGATGAGTGAAAGAGACATCAGGCTGGAAATCGACGGATACATCGAAACCCGACGGGAACTCGATGTCTTGAAAAAATACGGTTTCGACTACACCGCCCAGCGGGGCCGGGCCGAAACGCTCATTTCCGGGATTCACCCCAAACGGCTTCGGTTGCGGGTTTCGGAAATCCGCCAGGAGACCGCGAGCACAAAAAGCTTTCGCCTGGTCTCCGCCGACGGCCGCCTGCCCCCGTTCCAGGCCGGCCAGTACGTCAATCTCTTCGTCGAGATCGACGGCGTTCGGACAAGCCGGCCTTACAGCATCGCCTCGCCGCCGAACCAGACCGGGTATTACGAACTGGCCGTGCGCCGGGTCCCCGACGGGTTCGTGTCCAGCTACCTGCTGGACGAAGTCCGGGTCGGGGCTGAACTGGCCGGTTCCGGTCCGGCCGGGAACTTTTACCACCATCCGGTCTTTCACGGCCGGGACCTGGTCTTCCTGGCCGGCGGCAGCGGGATCACGCCGTTCATGAGCATGATCCGCGAGACGACCGATCGGGGGCTGGACCGCCGAATCCACCTGTTTTACGGTTCCCGGATTCCCGAAGACGTCATCTACAAGGACGAACTGGAGGAACGGGCCGCCCGGCACGACCACTTCCGCCTGCATACGGTCATTTCAGAACCGCCGCCCGGGTATACCGGCCGGACCGGATTTCTGACCGCTGACCTGCTTTCAGACCTCGCGGCTCCGGCCGGGGACAAGACCTTTTATCTGTGCGGGCCCGAGGTGATGTACCGCTTCTGCCGGGCCGAACTGGACAAGATGGGCGTTGCGCCTCGCCGGGTCCGGAGCGAGGGGTACGGGCCGCCGGCCGACGTGACCCGCGAACCGGGCTGGCCGGAGGATGTGGCCGCCGAGGCCCGGTTCACGGTCCGGGTCCGGAACGGTCGGGAGTTCGAGGCCCGGGCGGGTGAGACCCTGCTGTCATCGCTGGAACGGGCCGGAATAACCGTGCCGTCCTCCTGCCGGTCGGGAGAGTGCAGCCTCTGCCGGATCAAGATGATCTCGGGCCGGGTCTTTCAGCCCCGAGGCGCGCGGGTCAGGAAGTCGGACCGGCGGTTCGGCTGGATTCATTCCTGTCTGGCCTATCCGCTCGAAGACCTGGAGATTCTGATTTAACCCGAATTTTGCGGTCGCTCGAGCCGCCGCGCTACGAACCAGGCTGTAATGCCCGGATAAACAAACCGGATACGCGAAACCGAATCATGAACCTTAATATCCGGGCCCTGTGCGCCCAAGACGTGGAATGCTGCGGGAAGATCGTGTACGAGGCGTTTCGGTCCATCGCCGAAACCCATCGATTCCCGCCCTCGTTCACCAACGAAGCGCGGGGCCGAAACCTGGTGGCGTTTTTCCTCGAACACGACGAATGGACCGGGCTGGTCGCCGAGATGGACGGCCGTCCCGTAGGCTCCTTGTTCGTGGACGAACGAGATGCCATCCATGGCATCGGCCCGGTCAGCGTGTCCCCGGAATGTCAGGGGCGCGGGGTCGGGCGGGCCTTGATGCAGGCGGCCCTGTCACACTGCCGGGAGGCCCCGGGCGTGCGGCTGACCCAGGACGCTTTCAACACCGCCTCCATGGCCCTTTACGCCTCGCTGGGTTTCGAGATTCGGGAACCGGTCGCCCTGCTGAAGGGCACGATCGATCCATCGGCCCTCCCCGAGCGTATTGAAGTCAGGCCCCTGGAAATGAACGACCTCGAAGCCTGCGGGCGGCTGTGCCTGCGGGTCCACGGCATCGAGCGGGGCAATGAACTGCGCGATGCGATCCAGGGCGGGGGCGCTCTGGGGGCCTGGCGGGAGGGGAGGCTGACGGGCTATTCCTCGGCGGTGGTACGCTGGGGGCACGGCCTGGCCGAGACCGACCGGGACATGCGGGCCATCGTTTCCGAGGCCCAGCGTCGATGGCCCGGGGCTTTGACCCTGCTGGTGCCGACCCGGCAGACGGCCTTTTTCCAATGGTGCCTGGCCCGGGGCCTGCGCGTGATCAAGCCCGTGACTCTGATGACACGGGGCTTCTACCAGGAGCCCCGGGGCTGCTGCCACATCTCCGAAACCTATTGATTCCCCGCCTCAGCCCTTTGATCCGGACAGACCGTACTTCTCCCGCATGATCTCGGAAATCTCACGGGTCATGCCGAAGACCCGGTCCGAATCGTCTTCGGTCAACAGCACGGTCTCGCAGGACGGGATGATCCATGACGAAGCGGCCAGGGTCTCCTCGTCAATGCCCTGGCGAACGAACATCTCGATGCCCCGTTCGAGCCGTTCGACCAGGCTGGACACGCTTTCCCGGCGCAGAAGTTCCTCCTGGACCGGAACGATTCCCCAGGCGATCATGCCGCCTCGATCAAGGAAGGCCTTGAACTGCCGGGCGTAAAGGGATGCGTTTTCAGAGTGGGCGTAGGCGTCGAAATTGATGACGTCGACCGTGGTCTCCGTGAGCAGCGACCAGTCGATGTTGGCGCAGCAATGGATCATGGTCGTGCAGTTCAGACCGGAAAAACCCTGGTCGATGGCTTCGACGATGGATTCCCGGCTGCCGGTCCCGCCGGACGAGGTGAAATTGATCAGGGTCGTTTCCGGCAGATCGGCCACGACCTCCACGCCGGGCACCTCGGTCTTGATCTTCCGCTCCAGCCAGCGGGCCTTCATGCTGCAGGCCTTGATGAGCATGTCCCGAAGCGTTTCGTGGTGCATGGCCGGCCGGCCGTCGGGCTGCTTGATAATGTCCCCCAGGAGGACCGGACCGGCGGAGTGAAAGACCAGCCATTTGATTTCCGGGGGCCGGGCGGTCCGGATCGCTTCAATCATGTCGTGGAAAAAAGGGGCCGTCTGCCGGGTGGTGGCGAAATAGTCGAGGTCATCCTGTTCGTACCGGTCGTAGAACTCGAGCAGTTCCTCTTCGCGCTCCGGAGACGCGTCGAGATAGATGGATTTTTTCTGGCGGTCGATGACCACGCAGGGGATGCCTTCGAGGCTCCAGCGGATACCCCGGGTCATGACCGGCAGACAGGGGGCTTCGGGAAAGTGGGAAAGGATGATCCGGGCGGTGCGGTCCATATCGCGGTAGGGCACCGCCGCCATGATCGTGGCCGCGAAGTTGGGCCGCATAGCAGGAGTGGGCATTTTGCGCTCCTTTCTCCGTGCCGGGAGTTTTCGCCTATTTATCCTTCATTTTATCAAAGGCCCGCTTTTGGAGTTGGTCCGAATACTGATGCCAGGGGTTGCGGTCGTCGCGATCCCCGACCGGTTCGCAGATGAAATGGCAGTGCTCCGCTCCCCGGGGAATCAATTCCCGGAACCGGGCCGTCCAGCCGCCCAGACCGTTGTCTTCGGTGGCCTGGATCATGCCTTCCACAAAGTAGCGCTGGACCCGGCAGTCGAAGGCCGAATAGCGGTCCTGGTGGGGGCACCAGAGGATATGGAAATCGCAACGGTCCTGGGAAACGAACCAGGCCTTTTCCAGGGAGGCATAGAGGATCGTGTTCAGACCCGTGCCCAGGTAGGAGGTCCGTTCGGCCCAGGTCAAATCCGGCGGAAACTCGGTGTTTTTGATCAGACCGTCCATGGCCTCGTAACCGGTCCGGTTCAGGGCCTCGCGGACCAGGGTCTGGCCGGCCTCGCCGAATCGTTCCTCGGCCGATTTGAGAACGTTCAGGATGGCGGTAGCCTGCATGGTCCCCCAGACGAACAGGGTGGCCGGATCGAAGTCCTCCCGGCCCTCGATGGCCCGCCGGAAGTTATCCACCGCCTCGGGGAAGGGGAATCCCCAGCGAATGTTCCGGTATTTCTCCTCGTCCTCTCTGCCGTTCGACCACCAGCCTTCGGTGGTCGGATACTCCGGTCTGCTCATGCATCTCGCTCCTTTTAATAGGCCAGCCCTTTCTTGGCCAGCAGCATTTCCATGAAGGCGTCGGCCCGGGTCTGAAACTGGGCCGAGGAAAAGTTCTGGTCGTCCATGTGGTCGGCGTCGATGACGACCGACGGGATGTCCAGCTCCGTTTCCAGGGCCCGTTTGATGTCCATCTGGCCCAGAGTGATGGGCACGCAGGACTTGTTGGCGTGGAGCAGGGCCCCGTCGATGCGGTAGTCGCGGCAGGCCTGGAGCACCATGTCCTTGCGCTTGCGGATCGAGGTGCAGGAGACCAGGGGATAGGAAACCAGGCTCTTGCGGGCCAGGGACTCCAGGGGCCGGTCCGGGTCCAGGCGCAGGGACCAGGCCGCGGAGTAGGTCTCGGCCACCACGACCCCGCCGTATTTTTCGAAATAATTGAACAGGCCCATGTTGTACCAAAGGGGGATGTTGTCCCAGAAGAGGCGAATCTTTTCCTCTTCGATCATGCCGATCCCCTCTTCGGCCCGTTGCCGGACCTCGTCGCGCAGGCCGGTCAGGAAGTCAACGGCCACCTGGGTCCCCTGGCGAGTGACCATGACGAACATGACCCCCAGTTCGGCCGCCGAGATGGGGGTGGGCACGAAGCGGCGGTAGGTCATGATCTCGTCCCACAGCTCGCAGGCCCGGTCCGAGAGGCGGACCACGTCCTTGAGGCGGTCGTAGTCCATTTTTCGGCCCGTGGTTTCGGTCAGCCAGTCGATGAGGCGCTGCATCTCGCTGACCGCGTACTCGATGTGATGGTCCTGGATGTCTTCGAAGCCGACCTGGGGGAGCTCCGCGGTGAAGACCTTGGCCCGGGTGAATCGTCGTTCCAGGCCGTGCAGGATTTTCATGGCCGGGATGCAGCCGCCGAAAGCGGAAATGATCAGGTCCGGTTCGGGCAGGCCGCCCAGCGGCATGTCGGGCTCGTTCATCGGGCCATGGATGTAGCCGAAGATGTTGCGCAAGTACCCGCACAGGTCCCTGGAGTAGCCCAGGCCGGCGGAGACCTCGAAGTGCCGGGGGGCCAGGCCGAAGGCTGCGCAGACCGGCGACCAGTTTTCGGGGAAGACCGGCTGGAGGTCCATGGCGTAAAACACCTCGATGACGCCGTTCATGGGCGGCATCCAGCCCACGGGTCTGCCCTCGGCCTTGGCCGCGTGTCCTTCGAGGTAGAACTCGGCCACCACCCGGTTGAGTTCCTGGGCCGAGCGGAGTCGTTTCCGGGATTTGCGGGTCTTTTCCACGTCAGTCCCCTATCATGTCCATGAAGGTCTCCAGGCGCGTCCGGACCTGGCCCTCGTTGAACCCGGTCTCCTCCATCTCCACCAGCAGCCCGGGCAGTCCCTCGGCCTTGAGGGCCTCGATCATCGTAGGCAGGTCGGCCAGGTGAGGAGTGCAGAACTTCTGGATGAAAAAAACGGCCCCCCTGGCCCCGGAGGTTCGGGCCAGTTCGGCCAGGATCGGCGCCCGGTCCTGGGACTTTATCCGGGAGGGACAGGGAAAGCGCTTGAAATGGCGGTCCATGAGGCGGTCGATCGGGTCGGCGCCCTGGCCGTCCGGCGGGGAAAAGGCGCGCAGGCCGGTGCAGAGGTCGTCGGCCACGATGCGTCCGCCGGCGGCTTCGAGCAGGTCCAGAATTCGAGGCTCGTCGATCAGGCTGCCCGAAATCAGGACGGGCGTCCCGGTCGTCCCGGCCGGCGGGGCCTGTTCGACCTGGTCCGTCAAGGCTTCGATCATGGGCAGGTAGTCTTCGGGAGGCGTGACCGTTCCGGCTCGGACCACGTTCAGAAAATCCCGGGCCGACAACGGCAGGCGTCCTTGTCGGCGCAGTTCATACAGCTCCAGGGCCCGGGTTCGAATCCGGGCATACAGGTCCTGGGAGGCGGCCAGGCGATCGTCGGTCGGCCGTCCGCCGATTTCTTCGAGTTTTTGCCTCAACTCCTCCAGGGCCTCCCGCAGGAAGCGCCGGGCCGAGGGGCGGTCCTGGTAGGGCAGGGGAAGGGTATGGTAGAGCGGCTTGGGTATATTGAGGTCCCAGATGTTGATGAGGCCGCAGGCCACGTCACAGGTATAGCCCTGGATGACCCCGGACAGAAAGGCATATTCCCCACGGAGGGCCTTTTCCAGGGCCTGGCGCATGTAGGGGCAGATGAAGCCGGGCGTCAGGGAGTCGGCCCGCTGAATGGCCGTCTGGCCGCCCAGGATGCGCATCGGGACGAAGCCGGCGGCATGGATCATCTCGATCGGGGCGTAGGTACAGAAATAGCCCAGGACCTTATGCCCGTTCGCGGCCAGGGCCGCCAGCCGGTCCGGATGGCGGTCCAGGGCCTCGGCAAATGGCTGGATCGAAACACCGGTCATTGTATTTCCCGCCTCGCTGGCCGTTTTGGGTTGTGACGAGAAGTCACGATACGACAAGCGGGTCAAAACCTCAAGGCAAAACCCCGGTCCGGAGGAAGCGGCGGTTGGCGGCAGCCGGAGCCCCGAGGCCGAAGACCGCGACCGGGCGGTCCTTCAATGCCGCCAACCACTGGTAAGGTTACCAGATGGGCCGATTCTTCCTTGACTTTACGGCGTCTCTGGCCTTAAATGCCAGAACACTAAAAGGATAAAGCTTTCAGAGACTGCACGGAGAAGGTATATGCGCTCGGTTCGCGAAGTGATGGATTCGAAAAACATGGTCGTTTTCGGGGCCTCCCAGGACCCCTTCAAGCCCGGAGCCATGCTCCTGGACACCCTGCGCCAGACCGGCTTCAAGGGGCAGGTGGCCGGCATCAACCCCCGGGGCGGGGAGATGCACGGTTATCCGCTGTACAAAAGTCTGGACGATGTGCCCTTCGACGTCGGCGTGGCCTCCATGCTTATCCCGCCCAAGGCCGTTCCCGCCGCACTCCTGGACTGCGCCCGCAAAGGGGTGCGAGGCGTGGTCATCTCCTCGGAGGGATTTGCCGAATCCGGGGAGGAAGGCCGGGCCATTCAGGACGAGGTCCGACGCATCCTCCGGGAAAACGACATCCGCGGCTTCGGGCCCAACACCCTCGGACTGGTCAACACCGAAACCGGGTTGCTGACCTCCTATTTCGCCAACCAGAACATGGTCAGTCCGGGCGCCTTCGGGTTCGCCTCCCAGTCCGGGATATTCGTGGGGGCCCTGCTCCAGTACATGAGCTCCTTTCCGGTCTACCGCCTCTCCAAGGGGCTGGGCCTGGGGAACAAGGTCGACGTGGACGAGAGCGATGCCCTGGAATACTTCCTCCAGGACGAACAGACCCGGGTCATCGGCTTGTACCTGGAGGACGTGCGGGACGGACGCCGCTTCCTGGAGCAGGCCCGGCGGGCGGCCCGAAAGAAACCCGTCCTGTTGCTCAAAGGCGGGCGGACCGAGGCCGGTAGTCTGGCCACGGCCTCCCATACGGCCAGCCTGGCCGTCAACGACGCCGTTTTCGACGGCGCCTTGCGTCAGGCCGGCGTGCTGCGGGTTAAAAACGTCGATCAACTCCTGGGCGACGTCATGGCCTTCCAGTGGGCGCCCCTGCCCAAAGGCGACCGGATCGCCCTGGTCACCTTCAGCGGAGCCCAGGCCATCATGAGCATCGACCAGGCCATGGAAGAGGGCCTGAGCGTGGCCAGTTTCCAGCCCGAGACCCTCGACCGTCTCTCCGAGGTCATTTCCACTTTCCCCAAACGGAAAAACCCGGTGGACATCTACCCGGACATGAACGTCCACGGTTTTGAAAAGACGTACACCGAGATCATCAACGCCCTGCTCGACGACGACGGCGTCCATGGCATCTTCCTGATCTCCTTTGCCATGTTCGATCCGAACATGCTCCGGCCCCTGGTCGAGATCATCAAGGCCCGGGCCAACAAGCCGGTCTTCTTTTCCCTGCTGGGCACGGCCGAGGGCATGGCCGCGGCCTGGGACTTTCTCATGTCCGAACAGATACCCATCTACCGGTTTCCCGAGTTCGCCGTCCAGGCCTTTGCCCATATGTGGCGCTTCGCCAGGTCCATCAACCAGGCAGGCTAGCCGAGCAGCACCCGGGCCGCGCTTGCCCCGGGTGTGCCAGGGCCATGTCTTGGTGTGTCCCACTCGCTTCGGTACAGGCAGGCCGCTTGTAGATGTGCCGGCCTGATCCGGATGGATACGGCCGGCTGACCCCGGGGAGATCACTGGGCAATCATATAAACATTCGATATAATGTATTAAATGCTTCGCGCCTGAATGCGGGGCCTCCGGTGGCGCAAAACCGGATAACGGGATGCATTCGGGCAGGTCCGGATCGCTCCAAGCGCGCGAAAACTTCTTCGACCAAGGCGCTCGGGAGCCCTCAGGGGGGCGGCCCGGGAACGGAGTTTGGAACAAGGTTGTGAGCAGTATCCACACGGGAAAAACAAAACCATCCGGAAACAGGTTCTGGGGCCGGGTCGTCCTGATTGCCGTGGCCGCGATCTTGATGGACCTGTCGTTGGAGCAGATACTGGCCCAGCGCTACCGTTACGGTGTTGAACTGGCCCTGGTCCACCAAATGGGTTCCATCCGGGCCAGGCTGGAGAAGGATATCAACGGCAGTCTTCTGTTGATACACGGGGTTGAAGTCAACATTTCGACAAACCCGGAAATCACCCGGGAAGAGTTCGTCGGGCTGGCCCGGACCATGATGCATCACCCCAATCTGTTAAAAAACATCGCCATGGCCCCGGATTTTGTCGTCCGATATGTGTATCCGGAAAAAGGTAACGAGGCGGTTCTCGGAATCGATTACCGGGACCTGCCAAAACAATGGGCCCAGGCCCTGAAGGCCAGGGAGACCGGTGCGCTGATCCTGGCCGGGCCGTTGAACCTGGTCCAGGGGGGAACCGGACTGATCGGGCGGGCCCCAGTCTACGTGGACACCCGGGACGGCCCGCGATTCTGGGGACTGGTATCCGCGGTTATCGACGCCGATCGGCTTTTTGAGCGGGCCGGTTTGGGCGAAGCGGCTTCCGGCCTGAGTATCGCCCTCCGGGGCCGTGACGGCCTGGGATCGGATGGCGAGGCGTTCTATGGACCGGCCGACCTTTTCGATCCCCGATCCGGGGCGGCCCTGATGACCGTGACCCTGCCCAATGGCTCCTGGCAGATGGCCGCGGTCCCTGAGGGCGGTTGGCCCGCCGGATATCCATATGCCTGGCCAATCAGATTGACCGTCCTGGTCTTGGCCGGTCTGATGCTTTATTTCATCCGGGTTCGCCTCGGGGATGCCGCCCGGCGCAGGGAGGCGGCGATCGCCCTGCGGGAAAGCGAACAGCGTTTTCGCGATCTGACCCTGGCTTCGGCCGACTGGGTCTGGGAGATCGACATTCAACTGCGATATACATACGCTTCAGGCCGGGTCGAAGGGATCATGGGATATACGGCCGAGGAGATGATCGGCAAGTCGCCTTTCGAGACCATGACCGAAGAGGACGCCCGGACGATCCGTCCCGTTTTCAAGGAAGCCATGGCCGCCAGGGCTCCGATCCGGGAACTGGAGAACTGGAACCGGGCCAAGGACGGTCGCCTGGTCTTTCTGTTGACCAATGGACTGCCGATTCTGGACGAGGAAGGCAACATGCTGGGCTACCGGGGTGTGGGCAAGGACATCACCCGGCGCAAGCGGTCCGAAATGGAGTTGCAAGAGGCCCGGCAACACGTCTATAAAATCCTGGAAAGCACTACCGATGCCTTTTTCGAGGTGGACGCGGACTTCAATCTGACCTATATCAACCGGCGGGCGGAGGAAAGTATCGGTCTGCGCCGCGACGAACATCTGGGCATGAACCTGTGGGAGGTTTTTCCCAAGGCGGAGGGCACCCATTTTTACGCCGAATACCACCGGGCCTTAAAGGAACAGGTGGTGGTCTCCCTGGAAGCCTATTACCCGCCGTTCGACGCGTGGCATCAAATCCACGCCTACCCGACCCCGAACAGCCTGTCCGTGTACTTTCACGACATCACCGAGCGCAAGCGGCTGGAGTTGGAGCGGGAAAGCATTTTTCAACTCTCCCTGGACATGATCGCCATTGCCGGGTTCGACGGCTACTTCAAGGAAATCAACCCGTCCTGGGAGCGGATTCTGGGCTGGAGCCGTGAGGAGTTTCTGGGCCGGCCCTGGCTGGATTTCGTCCACCCGGACGACGTTCAGGCGACTATCGAAGCCGGCCGGGGCCTCGCCGAGGGCAAAACCATCATATCATTTGAAAACCGTTACCGACGCCGGGACGGTTCCTACCGCTGGATTTCCTGGAACTCCCGTCCGGTCCCGGACCAGCAGTTGATCTTCGCCGTGGCCCGCGACGTCACGGAATTGATCCAGGCCCGGGAAATTCTTCAGCGCGATCGCGACGAACTCGAAGCCCGCGTGGAAGAAAGGACCGCGGCCCTGGCCGAGGCCAACCGCGACCTGCTCCGGGCCAAGGAAGAGGCCGAAGCCGCCAGCCGGGCCAAGAGCCAATTTCTGGCCAACATCAGCCATGAACTCCGCACTCCGCTCAATCCAGTCATCGGCCTGGCCGAATATTTACAGGAGACGGAACTGAACGATGAACAACACCGATTCATCGCCGACATTCGGCAAGCATCCGGACGCTTGTTGAGAATCATCAACAACCTGATCGAGTTGACCCGGATAGATTCCCAGGGGCTGGAGCTGGACGTCCAGCCGTTCAGTTTGGAGGAGTTGATCGAAGGGCTGGCCCTGGAGATGCGGCCCGAGGCCGAGGCCCGAGGGCTGGCCATTGAAACCCGTCTTGGCCCGGAAGCACCCCGGCAGGTGGAGAGCGACCCGCGATACCTGCGCAAGGCTCTGGCCTTGCTCATGGAAAACGCGATCAAGTTCACGGAGCAAGGCCGCGTTACGCTGGCCGCCAATCTGGACCGGGACGAAACCGGCCGAGACGTCCTGCATTTCACCGTCATCGATACCGGCGTGGGCATACCTGCCGAAAATCTGGAGTCGCTCTTCAAGGACCTCACCCAGATCGACGGCTCGATGACCAGGAAATTCGGCGGGCTGGGTCTGGGCCTGACCCTGGCCCGCAGGATTGCCAATCAAATGGACGGGCGGATCTGGGTGGAGAGTCGGGAAAGCGGCGGCAGCCGATTCCATCTGGCTCTACCTTTTGGCGAGTGCTGCCACTGGGACGGTTTGCGGAGCGCTTAGCATTCCTTTTCATCCCCCGGAGTCCGGTCGCGGGGCTGAACCGGATGAATCGGGAAACAATGCTTCGGCGCCGGAGACCCAAGGTAAATTGGTTCTAGTTTTTGGTTTTGTTTGGGCGGGTGTTCTCAGTCATGCCGAAGTAATCGAAGACCATGCGTATGTTCATCATGAGCTGGCGGATTTTCTGGGCGACCTTTTTCCCGCCCTTGGATTTGATGA